>NZ_JBBATF010000156.1:0-7361 GCF_040398885.1 Mycobacterium sp.
GGCCGAACTGCTGGCCGCCCGCCGGGACGGCGAACTGGCCACCGCGGCGGCCGTGAACTCCCCGCCCGCGGTCGTGCCGGCGCTGCGCGAGATCGCCGCCGAGCGGACCCGCCACGCCGAAGCCCTGGTCGAGGAACTCGCCAGGGCGGCCGGCAAACCGACCCCCACCGAGACCGGGACGACGACCGCCGCACCGTCGGTCCAGCCCGGCCCGCCGCCGACCGTCCGTGATGTCGGCGAGGCGCTGAAGCGCTCCGCCGAGAGCGCCGCCAAGCTGGTCCCGACCCTCTCCGGCTACCGGGCCGGCCTGATGGGCTCGATCGCCGCGGCCTGCACCGCCTCGTTCACGGTGGCTCTGCCGGCCGCCGCGGCGTCTCCCGCACCGTCTTCCGGACCGTCTCCCGGACCCGACGGCGCGGTGAGCCACCTGCCCGGGGGCCCGGGCGGTCGCCCGCCCGGCCCGGGACCGTCGATCAACCCCCCCGGCCCGCCACCGGCGAGCACCGTGGGTCCGGCCGAGAGGAAACCGCGGTGAGCTCACCCACCCCGTCGCCGTCGGCGCCTTCCCCGACGGAGCCGTCGCCGGACCCCGACCGGCCCGAAGACTCCGGACCGGCGGCGCTGTTCGACGCGGTGGCCGCCGAACACGCCGCGATCTACGGGTACGGGCTGGTCTCCCCGCACGTCATGCCCGAAGACAACAAACTGGTGTCCCGGGCGGTGGCCGAGCATCGCGACCGGCGCGAGGCCGCGGTGGCGCTGCTGACCGGGCAGTCGGTGAAAGTGCCGCTGCCGGCGGCGGGGTATCGGCTGCCGATCGTGGTGAACTCCCCGGCCGACGCCGCCAGACTGGCGGTCGGTATGGAAAGAGACTGCGCGGTGGCCTGGCGGGCCGTCCTGGAGCAAACCGAGTCCGAACAGGACCGCGCGTTCGCCGGCACGGCGCTGACCCAGTGCGCGGTGGCGGCGGCGCGCTGGCGGCTGGTACAGGGCGCCTGGCCGGTGACCGAGCCGTTCCCGGGCGGCAGCGAGTAGCCCCGGCCCGGGGACAGGCTCGACTCAGCCGGCTGCCAGCGCGGCGGCGATCGCCTCGTCGGCGCCGTCGACCGGGATCTCGCGGGCCTGGCCGCCGAACCGGCTGCGCAGTTCGACCCTGCCCTCGGCCCAGCCCCGGCCGACCACGACGATCCACGGCACACCGAGCAGTTCGGCGTCCTTGAACTTCACCCCGGGCGAGGCGGTTCGGTCGTCCAGCAGCACCTCCAGCCCGCGGGTGTCCAGCTGCGCGGCCAGCGCCTGGGCGCCGGCTCGGGCGTCGGGATCCTTGTTGGCGATCACCACGTGGACGTCGAACGGTGACACCGAGGCCGGCCAGCGCAGGCCGAGCTCGTCGTGATGCTGCTCGGCGATCACCGCCACCAGGCGCGACACGCCGATGCCGTAGGAGCCCATGGTCAACCGCACCGGCTTGCCGTCCTCGCCGAGCACGTCGACGGAGAAGGCGTCGGTGTACTTGCGACCGAGCTGGAAGATATGGCCGATCTCGATGCCGCGGGCGCTCACCAGCGGCCCGGCGCCGTCCGGGGAGGGATCGCCGTCGCGAACCTCGGCGGCCTCGATGGTGCCGTCGGGGTTGAAGTCGCGGCCGGCCACCAGCCCGACGACGTGCCTGCCGGTTTCGTCGGCGCCGGTGATCCAGGTGGTTCCCGCAACGACGCGGGGATCGACTAGGTAGCGAACCCGGTTGTCCGACAACGCCTTCGGGCCGATGTAACCCTTCTTCAGGAAAGGATTCCCGGCGAAGTCGGCCTCGTCGAGCATGGCGTACTCGGCCGGGTCCAGGGCCGCACCGAGGCGCTTGTCGTCGATCTCCCGGTCGCCCGGTACGCCGATGGCCAGCAGTTCCCAGTCCCCGCCCGGGGCGCGGACCTTGCACAGGACGTTCTTGAGGGTGTCCGCGGGCGTGACCTCGCGGCCGGCGAACTGGGGCAGTCCGGCCCGGTTGGCCCACTCCACCAGGGAGGCGATGGTCGGGGTGTCGCCGGTGTCGTGCACCACCGGTTCCGGCAGACCGTCGACGGAACGGGGTTCGGGAACCGCCGTGGCGACCGCCTCGACGTTCGCCGCGTAGCCGGACTCCAGGCACCGCACGAAGGTGTCCTCGCCGATCGGGCTCTCGGCCAGGAACTCCTCGGAGGCACTGCCGCCCATCGCCCCGGACACCGCCGAGACGACCACGTAGCGAATCCCCATGCGGGAGAAGATCTTCCGGTAGGCCTCCCGGTGTGCGAGATAGACCTGCCGGAGGCCGTCGTCGGAGACGTCGAAGGAGTAGGAGTCCTTCATGATGAACTCGCGGCCGCGCAGGATGCCCGCCCGCGGCCGCGCCTCGTCGCGGTATTTGGTCTGGATCTGGAACAGCAGCACCGGGAAATCCTTGTAGGAGCTGTACTCCCCCTTGACCGTCAGGGTGAACAGTTCCTCGTGGGTCGGCCCCAGCAGGTAGTCGTTCATCCGGCGATCCTTGAGGCGGAACACCCCGTCGCCGTATTCGGTCCAGCGGTTGGTCGTCTCGTACGGGGCGCGCGGCAGCAGCGCGGGAAAGAGGATCTCCTGCCCGCCGATGGCCACCATCTCCTCGCGGACGATGGCCTCGATCCTGCGCAGCACCCGCAGGCCCAGCGGCAGCCAGCTGTACAGACCGGGCCCGATCTGGCGGATGTATCCGGCCCTGATCAGCAGCTTGTGGCTGGGGACCTCGGCGTCGGCCGGGTCGTCGCGCAGGGTGCGCAGGAACAGCTCTGACATGCGGGTGATCACAGCGGGCAAGCTTAGGCCATCGGGACCTGTTCCCCGAGATCCTGCACCGGGGCCGACGGAGTCCGCGACCGCCGGCGGCGATCAAGCCCGAATCCGGCTCCACCGCAACCGCTTCCGCCCGGGCCCGTGGCGCCCTCGGCGATCAGAGCTCTCCCGCCTCGACGGCCTCTCGGGTGTGTTGGGCCGCGGCGATCTGCTTGGCGGAGTAGCCGATGAACAGCGCCGCGGCGCCGACCAGCACCGCGACGGCGGCGATCCACAGCAGCGAGTAGGTGTAGCCGTGGTCGAGGGCGTCGAGTTGGGCGGGGGTCATGTCGGCGACCGGGCCCATGGTGCCGCCCAGGTAGAGCGTGCGGGAAATCTGCACGGCCTGGATGATCACCAGCACCAGCGGCCCGCCGAGGTTCTGCGCCATCAGGGTGATCGCGCTGATCGGGCCGATCTCCCGCGGACCCACATTGGCCAGCGCGCACAGAGGCAGCACCACCGAGATGACGCCGATGCCGAACCCGCCGACCAGGATGGGCAGCAGCAGATCCGGGAAATACGGGATCGTGCGGGTCAGTGTGGAGCCGAACAGCATCGCGCCCAGCACGAAGGCGCCGCCCCCGATGATGAGCCAGCGCGGCGCGACGTACGGCGCCAGTTGTGCCGTCACCACATTGCCCAGTCCCAATGCCAGGGCGAACGGGATGAAGCCGATGCCCGCGTGCAGCGCCGAGTAGCCCAGCACGTCCTGGACGTAGAGGCCGATCATCACGGTCAGCGTGAGCAGCACCCCGCCGGCCAGGAACAGCGAGACGAACGTCGCCACCCGGTTGCGGTCCCGGAACAGCCACAGCGGGACCAGGGGGTGGTCGGCCTTGCGTTCGACCAGGAAGAAGGCGATCCCGAGCAGGGCCGCCACGATGCCGGCGCCGATGACCCAGGGGTCCGCCCAGCCCCGCGGCGGCCCCTGGGTGAACACCAGCACCGCGGCGGTGCAGCCCAGGGTTGCCAGCAGCGCGCCGGTCACGTCGAGTTTGAGGCGCTCGTGGCGGGTCTCCTCCAGTCGGGTGAGGGCGATCCAGATGATCAGGACACCGATCGGGAAGTTGATCAGGAAGGCCAGCCGCCAGGAGATGACGGTCAGCGCCCCGCCGACGACCAGGCCCAGGACAGAGCCCAGGCCCTGCATGGCGGCCGACATGGCCATGGCCTGGTTACGGGCCCGGCCGGGGGCGTAGGTGGTGGCGATCAGAGCCAGGCCGGTCGGCGCGGCCACCGCCGCGCCCATGCCCTGGACCGCCCGGGCCGCGATCAGCAGCGGCCCGTCGGTGGCCAGGCCGCAGGCCATCGAGGCGATGGTGAACACGCCGACCCCGGAGATGAAGGCCCGTTTGTGGCCGATCGCGTCGCCCACCCGGCCGCCCAGCAGCAGCAGACCCCCGAAGGTCAGCACGTAGGCGGTGATCACCCAGCTCTTGGCCGCGTCGGACAGATCCAGGTCGGCCTGCATCCGCGGCAGCGCGACGATGACGATGGTGCCGTCCAGCGTCGACATCAGCTGCATGCCGGTGATCGCGACGATCGCGATCCCCAGCACACTGGAGGCGAGTGCCCGGGCCGGCGGTTCGGGAACGCTCGCGCCGGCCATGGCTAGTCACCCTACCCAGCCCGATGGGCCGGTGCGTCATCGAGCTAAAGCTCTCCGGCGTCGATCGCTTCCTTGACTTCCTGGGCGTGAGCGACCTGCTGGGCGCTGTAGCCGATGAACAACGCCGCCGCGCCGACGACTACCGCCACCCCGGCCACCCACAGCAGCCCGTAGGTGTAGCCCTGGTCCAGGGCGTGCAACTGGGCGGGGTCCATCCGCTTGACCGGGCCGGTGGTTCCGCCCAGGTAGAGGGTGCGGGAGGTGATCACGGCCTGGATGACGGCCAGCACGACCGGCCCGCCCAGGTTCTGCAGCATCAGGGCGATGGCCGAGACGGGGCCGATCTGGTCTTGGCCGACCCCGGCGATGGCCGAGACGGTCAGCGGCACCACGATCATGCCGATCCCGAAGCCGCCGACCACGATGGGGATCACCAGGTTCGGGAAGTACGGGATACCGGCGTCGAGGGTGGACCCGTAGATCATCGCGGCGAGCACCAGGACACCGCCGGCGAGGACGAGGATCCGGGGCGCGAAGAAGTTAACCAGTTGCGAGGAGGCGCCCAGGCCGACGCCGAGGGCGATCACGAACGGGATGAAGCCGATCCCGGCGCGCAGGGCGCTGTAGCCCAGGATGTCCTGCACGTACAGGCCGATCAGCACGGTGAGGGTGAACATCACCCCACCGGCCAGGAAGATCGCGCTGAACGTGGCCAGCCGGTTGCGGTCGCGGAACAGGCTGAAGGGCACCACCGGGTTGACCGCGGTGCGCTCCACGACGACGAAGGCGCCGAACGCGACGACGGCGACCAGTCCGGCGACCAGCGAGGGCCACGACAGCCAGCCGTTCTCCGGGGCCTGGGCGAAGCCGAACACCGCGGCGGTGCAGGCCGCGGTCGCCAGCAGAGCGCCCGCCGCGTCGAGCTTGAGCGGCTCGCGGTGCGTCTCGCGGAGGGTGGTGCGGGCCAGGTAGATCACCAGGATGCCGATCGGCAGGTTGACCAGGAACGCCAGCCGCCAGGACACCT
This sequence comes from Mycobacterium sp., assembly GCF_040398885.1. Lineage (GTDB taxonomy): Bacteria > Actinomycetota > Actinomycetes > Mycobacteriales > Mycobacteriaceae > Mycobacterium. The sequence continues at coordinate 5,484 of NZ_JBBATF010000156.1, forward strand.
CGGTGAGCGCACCGCCGACGACCAGGCCCATCACCGAGCCGATGCCCGTCATGGCCGCGAAGACCGCGGTGGCGGCGTTGCGGGCGGGCCCCTTGGGGAACGTGGTGGCAACCAGCGCCAGGCCGGTCGGCGAGGCGATCGCCGCACCGACGCCCTGCAGCAGTCGTGCGACGACCAGAGTCGTCTGGTCCCAGGCGACTCCGCACAGCACCGAGGCGATGGTGAACAGCGCCACGCCGACGACGAAGGTGCGCTTGCGGCCGATGGTGTCGCCGAGGCGGCCACCCAGCAGCATCAGGCCGCCGAAAGTCAGGACGTAGGCGGTGATCACCCAGCTGCGGCCGGCGTCGGAGAGGCCGAGCTCGTCTTGAATCCTGGGCAGCGCCACGATGGCGACCGTGCTGTCCATGGTGGCCAGCAGCTGCATACCGCCGATGGCGACCACCGCGGCGATGAAACGCGCCGGTAGCCAGGCCGGGGTCCGGCGGCGGGCGGCGGGTGACCCGCCGTCGTTGGTTGCGGGCAGCCGGGCCGGGCCGTTGGCGTACCGAACGCCGGGGCCGCGGGTCGCCCGTTTGAACGGGGCCGTGCGCTCAGCATCGTCGAGAGCCGTCATAGCCGACTACCCTACCCCGAAATTAAGAGAACTTTAAAGTCTCGATAGCGTCTCGAATCCGGCCACCGGACCGATCACGATGATCGCGGGCGGTCGAATCCCCTCTTCCCGGATGCATTCGGGCACGTCGGCGAGGGTGGCGCGGACGATCCGCTCCGCCGAGGTGGTGCCGTGCTGGACCACCAGCACCGGCGTCTGCGCAGGCCGGCCGCCGTCGACCAGGACCGCGGCGAACAACTCGATGCGCTCGACGGCCATCAGCAGCACCAGAGTCCCGGTGAGCTTGGCCAGGGCGTCCCAGTTCACCAGCGACTCCGGGTCGTCCGGCGCGAGATGCCCGCTGACCACGACGAACTCGTGGTTGACGGCGCGGTGGGTCACCGGCACCCCGGCCAGGGCCGGCACGGCGATGGCACTGGTCACGCCGGGCACGACTGTGACCGGGATCCCAGCCTCGGCGCAGGCGACGACTTCCTCATACCCGCGGGCGAAGACGAAGGGATCGCCGCCCTTGAGCCGGACCACGAACCGGCCGGCCCGGGCCCGCTCGATCAGGACGGAGTTGATGGCCTCCTGCGCCATCGCCCGGCCGTAGGGGATCTTGGCCGCGTCGATGACCTCCACATGCGGGGGCAGTTCGGCCAGCAGTTCCGGCGGCGCCAGACGGTCGGCCACCACCACGTCGGCGTGCGCGAGCAGTCGCCGGCCCCGCACCGTGATCAGTTCGGGGTCGCCGGGCCCGCCGCCGACCAGGGCGACCCCGCCGGGCACCACGTCGGAGGCGGTGCTGGCCACGATGTCCGGGACGATGCGGCCCTGCTGGAACGCCTCCCGGATGGCCGAACGCACCGCAGCCGAGCGGCGGTGCTCACCACTGGCCAGCACCCCGACCAGCAGGCCCTCGTAGTCGAAGGAGGCCGGTGTGACGGCCGTGCCCTCGCGGCCGGCGTCGGCGCGCACGCAGAAGACTCGGCGCCGTTCGGCTTCGGCGACCACTTCGGCGTTGACGCCCGGGTTGTCGGTCGCCGCGATGGCGTACCAGGCGCCGTCGAGATCGCCGTCGCGGTAGGGCCGCAGTTCCAGGGTGATGCCGGGGGTCTGCTCGGCGAGTGCCTCCACGGCGGGGGTGGCGGCCACCGTCACGACGTGGACCTGCGCGCCGTGGGCGATCAGGACCGGCACCCGACGCTGGGCCACCGTGCCGCCACCGACGACGACGACCTTCTTGCCGGCCAGTCGCAGGCCGACCAGATAGGCGTTCT
>NZ_JBBATF010000157.1:0-7251 GCF_040398885.1 Mycobacterium sp.
ATGCTCTGCCGGACGAACATCGCCTCACCGGTCAGGTCGGCGTAGTCGGTGCCGGCCTTGGCGCAGGCGGCGACCAGCGGCAGCCCGTACCGGCTGTAGGGACCGACGGTGGTCACCACCACCCGGGTGCGGGCGGCCATCGCGTCGAGGGTCGAGGGCCTGCCGGCGTCGGCGATCAGCAGCGGCCAGTCCCGGGCGGCCCCGGGCAGGCTCGCCCGGAGGGCCTCCAGTTTCCCCTGGGAACGCCCGGCCAGCGCGATGCGGGCGGGTCCGCCCGCCTCGGCCAGGTATTCGGCGGTGAGCTTGCCGACGAAGCCGGTGGCCCCGTAGAGAACGATGTCGAAATCACGCTCGGTCATGGGTCGAACCTACCGGTCGGGGTGTGGCCGCTCTTCGGCGCCGCGGCCCGGCACTGGCGGTGCGGTGAAAGCCTGAGGCGACCGGACGTCAGCGGATTCCGATCGCGTCGGCGAACGCCTGACCGGGATTGGTCAAAGCGGTGCACATCCGGCCCCAATCGATCAGACCCAGCGGACCGCGGCCCAGGCCCTGGCACCGGCCGTCCGCCCCGGTCGGGGTGCCGGGCGCGGCAGGGACATCGGCCGACACCGCGAACACCGGGGCGCCGCCAGCCTTCCCGCAGGAGGGCCAGGCGCCGATGCCCTGGGTCCGCAGCACGTTCTCGGCGACCCGGATCTGCTCCTCGCGGGAGGCCTGGTGCGGCATCCCTGTTCCGCCGTTGGACTTCCAGGTGGCCTGGCTGAACTGCAGTCCGCCGTAGTAGCCGTTGCCGGTGTTGATCGCCCAGTTCCCGCCGGACTCGCACTGCGCGACGGCGTCCCAGTTCACGCTGCTCTGCGCGGCGGCGGTGCCGCTGCCCAGTGCCAGGCCGGCGAGGATCAGTCCGAAGGCGAGGGCCGCCAGGGCGACGATCTTGCGGATCGTGGTCATGGTGGCCCTTCCGGTAGCTGCCGCAGTTGTGGGGTGTTTCGCGGCGGCTGGGGCCGTTGTTACAGAAGAGACGCGACCTCTTTATGAGGAGACTTATTCGACCAGGGTTCCGATGAGGTCGACGATCCGCCGCTGCCCGGTCGTTCCTATGGATAAAAAGAAGTGGCGCCGGATTTCTCCGGCGCCACTTCTGACGAAATGTGTGCGGTCAGGCTTTTAGCCCAGTCCGCCGCAGGTCGGCCAGGCGCCGATGCCCTGGGTGCGCAGAACGTTCTCCGCGACCCGGATCTGCTCCTCACGCGAGGCCTGGTGCGGCATACCGCTGCCACCGTTGGACGACCACGTCGACGGGCTGAACTGCAAGCCGCCGTAGTAGCCGTTGCCGGTGTTGATGGCCCAGTTGCCACTGGACTCACAGGCCGCGATGGCGTCCCAGTTCACGCTGTCGGCGTTGGCGACGCCGGCGCCCAGGGCGATCGGGGCCACTGCGATCGCACCGGCGGCCGATGCCACCTTGATGGCCATTCCGATATTGCGGATTTTCTTCAACAGACTTTCCTTTCGCCGGCGTGCGCCAGATCCGGTTCACCAGATCCCTGGAAACTCGGATTTCGGTTCGTGCCGTCTCGGTCTGACACGACAGCGGAGGTCACGCTCGCTTCGCTCCGCTCACACACAGGGTTTCTAATCTGGAATTGTGTTTGACCCTTTCACGGGCTGGGTACGACCGTACGTGAGATCTGCGAGCCAAGCTATGTCAGTGACACGACAATTTCAGGCAGATAACGGCATTATCACGACGGTTGGAATTCCACGGTCACCGCAGGTCACGGCGGCGTGTCAGAGGCGCCCCCACCATGACGGACCCGTCGTTTATGTGACGCAGATCACAGTGAATTTGTGAATGGGCGCACAGCGATACAATTCACATAAACCACATTCGCCACAATGATAACAGGTATCAACGGTCGGCCGGCCCGTTGAGATTGGTCAGCGCACGCTGCCGCGACAGGACCACCCGCTGGGTGAACACCGACTCGGTCAACGCCCTCATGCTGCGCTTCCCCGCCGCGACCAGGGCCTCGATGTCCCCGGCCAAACCGGTCCGGTAGATCCCGGCCAGGTAGTGGTCGCGGCCGTCCCAGGGCAGGACGACGTCGGCGCCCCGATGGCCGACCAGCTCATCGAGCAGCTCGACGGACAGGTAGGGCATGTCGACGGCGCTGACGAAAGCCCGGTCACGCCCGGCGGATGCCGCGGCCCGCAAGCCCCGGCCGGTGGCCAGCAGCGGCCCGACACCGCGGATCTCGTCCCGGATGATGTGCACGTCGGGCGCCGCGATTCCCGCGTCCAGCGGGGGCAGCGCCTGCCCGGGTGCGGCCATCACGAATATCGGGGAGCACCGCCGGGCCAGCACGGCCACGGTGTGCTCGACCATGCTGAGGCCGGGCCGCACCGGGTGCGGCATGGTGGCCTTGTCCCGGCCCATCCGCCGTGAGGCGCCGCCGGCCAGGACCACCGCCGCCGGCGAATCGCCGCGCGGCACCGGCTAGTCCACGGTCCAGGTGTCGCGGCCGCGCAGCAGCGACTGCAGCGCCGCGCGGTCGTGCGGGGTGGCGGCGCGGGCCGCCGCCAACTGGGCGCGGGCGGCGTCGTCGTAGGCGGGCCGGACGACCTGCCGGAAGATGCCCATCACGGTGTGGTCCAGGTTCTGGTCGCTGAGCCGGGACAGCGCGAACGCGTAGGCCGGGTTGTCGGCCCCGGCGTCGTGCACCACGATCTGCTCGGCCGCCACCTCGGCGGTCTTCGCCACGTCGAGCCCGAATCCGGACTGCACCACGCAGTATTCGCCGTCGGCCCCGAAGGTGATCGGCTCGCCGTGGCGAACCGGGACGACCCGCTCCTCCGCGCCCTCCTTGCGCAGGACGTCGAACGAGCCGTCGTTGAAGATCGGGCAGTCCTGCAGGATCTCCACCAGTGCGGCGCCCCGGTGGGCTGCGGCCGCCCGCAGCACCTCGGAGAGGCCCTTGCGGTCGGAGTCCAGCGCCCGGGCCACGAACGTCGCCTCCGCGCCCAGTGCCACCGACACCGGGTTGAACGGCTGGTCCAGCGACCCCATCGGGGTGGACTTGGTGACCTTTCCGATCTCGGAGGTCGGCGAGTACTGGCCCTTGGTCAGGCCGTAAATCCGGTTGTTGAACAGCAGGACGGTGATGTTCATGTTGCGCCGCAGGGCGTGGATGAGGTGGTTGCCGCCGATGGACAGCGCGTCGCCGTCCCCGGTGACCACCCACACCGACAGGTCGGGGCGGGCCAGTGCCAGGCCGGTGGCGACCGTCGGCGCCCGGCCGTGGATGGAGTGGAATCCGTAGGTCTCCAGGTAGTACGGGAACCGACTGGAGCAGCCGATCCCGCTGACGAAGGCGATGTTCTCCCGGCGCAGTCCGAGTTCCGGCAGGAAGTTGCGGATGGTGTTGAGGATGACGTAGTCACCGCAGCCCGGGCACCAGCGCACTTCCTGGTCGCTGGTGAAGTCCCTGGACTTCTGCGGCGCCTCGGCGACGGGAACCCCGGCGGTCTTAGACGGAGACGCCGTGACGAGGCCGAGATCGGCGCCGATCGTCATGCGTTCGCTCCCGGTTGCGCGATCACCGCGGCCGCAGAAGTTCTGGCCGCAGTCAGTCTGGCGAATTTCGCCTTGTCCCTTTCGATTTCGCGGAGCGTACCGTCCAGCGCCGCGTCGATGATTCCTTCGATCTCATCTGCGCGGAACGCCATGCCGGCGACCTTGGTGACCGATTGCACGTCCACCAGATACCTGCCACGCAACAGCAGGGCGAGTTGACCGAGGTTCATCTCCGGCAGCACCACCTTGCGGTAGCGGGACAGCACGTCGGCGAGATTGCCCGGCAGTGGGTTGAGGTGGCGCAGTTGGGCGTGCGCGACGTTCACCCCGCGGCGCCGGGCCCGACGGCAGGCCTCACCGATCGGCCCGAACGAACTGCCCCAGCCCAGGATCAGCAGGTCGGCATCGCCGGTGGGATCGTCGACCTGTAGATCCGGGACCTCGATCCCGTCGATCTTGGCCTGCCGCAACCGCACCATCTGGTCGTGATTGTCGCCCTGGTACGAGATGTCCCCGGAGCCGTCGGCCTTCTCCAACCCGCCGATGCGGTGTTCCAGACCGGCGGTGCCGGGGACCGCCCACTGGCGGGCCAGGGTCTGCGGATCCCGCGCGTAGGGCGCGAAATCCGCTCCGGCAGTGGCGAATCCGGGGTCGATCGGGGCGAGGTCACCGACGTCGGGAATGCGCCAGGGCTCGGAGCCGTTAGCGATGGCGCCGTCGGAGAGCAGGATCACCGGCGTCCGGTAGGTCAGCGCGATCCGCGCGGCCTCCACCGCGATCTCGAAGCAGTCCGACGGCGTGCAGGGCGCCAGCACCGCGACCGGGGATTCGCCGTTGCGCCCGAACATGACCTGCAGCAGGTCGGCCTGCTCGGTCTTGGTCGGCAGGCCCGTCGAGGGACCGCCGCGCTGGACGTCGACGACCACCAACGGCAGTTCGGTCATCACCGCCAGACCGATGAACTCCGACTTGAGCGCGACGCCGGGGCCCGAGGTGCTGGTGACTCCCAATGCGCCGCCGTAGGACGCTCCCAGCGCAGCGCCGATCCCGGCGATCTCGTCCTCGGCCTGAAAGGTCAGGACATCGAAGTTCTTGTGCTTGGACAGCTCGTGGAGGATGTCCGAAGCCGGGGTGATCGGGTAGCTGCCCAGCACCACCTGGACGCCGGCGAGTTGGCCGGCGGCGATGATCCCGTAGGCCAGCGCGGTGTTGCCGGAGATCTGCCGGTACTCGCCGGGGGCGAGCCTGGCCGGGGCCACCTCGTAGGTGGTCGCGAAGGCTTCGGTGGTCTCGCCGTAGTTCCAGCCGGCCCGCAGCGCCAGCACGTTGGCCTGCGCGACTTGGGCCTTGCGCGCGAACTTCTCCCTGATGACGGTCTCACTGTGCTCCACCGGCCGGCCGTACATCCAGGACAGCAGGCCCAGGGCGAACATGTTCTTGGCGCGCTCGCCGTCCTTCTTCGACACCCCGCTGGGCTCCACCGCCCCCAGGGTCAGCGTGGTCATCGGGACGTCGTGCACGACGTAGTCGGACAACTCGCCGCTGTGCAGCGGGTCGGCCGAGTAGCCGACCTTGGCGAGGTTGCGTTTGGTGAACTCGTCGGAGTTGGCGATCACGGTGCCACCGCGCGGCAGGTCGGCCAGATTGGCCTTCAGCGCCGCGGGATTCATCGCCACCAGGACGTCGGGGCGGTCGCCGGCGGTGAGGACGTCGTAGTCGGCGATCTGAATCTGGAATGACGAGACACCCGGCAGCGTGCCTGCCGGCGCCCGGATTTCGGCGGGGTAGTTGGGTTGGGTGGCAAGGTCGTTGCCGAACAGAGCGGCTTCGGAGGTGAACCGGTCGCCGGTCAACTGCATGCCGTCGCCGGAATCCCCGGCGAACCTGATGACGACCTTCTCGAGTCTCTGCCGGTTCTGCGCAGCACCGTTGCCGTTCAGACCCACGTCGCCGCCTTTCCGTTGGTTACGGCGGGATTTCTGCTACTCGCGGTACCGATTATTACACTTTCTCAGGGTTGCGGGCCTGCATCCCTGGAGGACACGCCGTCGGGGCTCGGCGCGAAAGCACAGTTCAGGGCAGTGACATAGGGGGACGCAGAGGTCGATTGTGTCGTTGGTCACTTTCGGCCGTCAGCGAATATTAAGAAACGCCGCCCCGGCATCATGGGTCCATGCCGGACGCCTTCCCCGCCCCGCATTGGGGCCGCGAGACCGTGTCGAAACTGGTCGCGCCCGCCTACCGGTTCGCTTCCACCCCGGCGGGATCCCGCGTCCTGCGGGTGTTCGTCCCCCTGGACCGTCGCGTGCTGGCCGCGACCAAGGGCAAGTACTCCCTGTTCGGCCCGGGCGCGCTGCCGTCACTGCTGCTGACCACGACCGGGCGGAAGTCCGGCCTGCCGAGGACGACGGTGCTGAGTTACCTGCGCGACGGTGACCGCCTGCTGGTGCTGGGCAGCAACTGGGGTCAGCAATCCCACCCCGGGTGGGCGGTGAACCTGCAGGCCGATCCGGTCGCCACCGTCGCCATGGGGGGCGTCGAGATCCCGGTGCGGGCGACGCTTCTGCAGGGCGCCGAACGTGAGCGCTGCCTGCAGCGGTTCCTGTCCTACCCGATGTACCGGGCGTACCTCACCCGCACCAACCGTGATCTGAAGCTGTTTGCGTTGTCGCGGGCCTAGATTGGACTGATGCGGATCGGCCCACCCGGAAACCCGGCCCGGCAATGGGCCGGGTGACCGCCCGGCGGCGGGTCAGCCACCTCGCCGGGGACAGCGCCACCCAGCGGGCCGACACCGTCGTCGTCGAGGAACCGCTGGAGATCCGGGTCGACGGATCGGCGATCACGGTCACGATGCGCACCCCCGGCTCGGACTTCGAACTGGCCCAGGGATTCCTGCTCACCGAGGGTGTGATCGCGGCGCGCGGAGACGTGCTGACCGTCCGGTACTGCAACGGCGCCGGGGAGGACGGGGCCAACAGCTACAACGTCCTGGACGTGACCCTGGCCGCCGGGGTGCCCGCACCCGCGGTGGACCCGACCCGCAACTTCTACACCACCTCGTCGTGCGGGGTCTGCGGCAAGGCGTCGCTGGACGCCGTGCGACTGGCCAGCCGGCACTCCCCCGGCGACGACCCGTCGACCGTAGCGGCGGCGACGCTGTCCGCCATGCCGGCCCAATTACGTTCGGCGCAAAAGGTTTTCGCGACCACCGGCGGCTTGCACGGCGCGGCGTTGTTCGGCGTCGACGGCACCATGCTGACGGTGCGGGAGGACGTCGGCCGGCACAACGCGGTGGACAAGGTGATCGGCTGGGCGCTGGAATCCGGGCGGATCCCGCTCAGCGGAACGGTACTGCTGGTCAGCGGCCGGGCGTCGTTCGAGTTGACCCAGAAGGCGGTGATGGCCGGCATACCGGTGCTGGCCGCGGTGTCGGCGCCGACGTCCCTGGCGGTGGATCTGGCCGCCCAGTCCGGACTGACCCTGGTGGCGTTCCTGCGCGGCGACTCGATGAACGTCTACAGCCGACCCGACCGGGTGACCTGACCCCGCGAGCAGACACAAACTCCCCCGAAACCCCGGCGTGTCGGGGACCTGTACGTCTGCTCGCGGGCGGGGACTAGGCGGACTTGTCGCGGCGCTCGCTGCGGGGGGTCTTGCGCGGCACGATGGTC
>NZ_JBBATF010000158.1:0-7152 GCF_040398885.1 Mycobacterium sp.
CAGCCAGCGACGACGACCGTACCCACGCCTTCAGACGAAATCTAACCCGCCCCCCTGCTCGGAGGCGAAAACCCGCAGCGCAGGGCGGGGTGAACGCCCTGCCGAAGGCCCCGCCGGAACCCTCGGACCCGACCCCCGCGGCTGCCGCCGAATCGGACGGTCGCCAGGCCGAAAAACAGCTTTCACCTGCGGTTTCATCCGCCCCGGGAAGGCGCGCGGCGGAGGCGGCCGGCCGGGCCGGCCGGACCGCCGGAACTCGAATTCACCCCGATTCGACACGTCACGGCGTGTCGCGCGTGTCGCCGGTGTTTCAGGCCAGGTGCGCCACGGCGTCGCGCAGCCGTTCAGCGGCCGCCCGCAGCCCGTCCGGGCTCGGCCCGGCCCGCAGAATCTCCCTGGAGACCGCCGGAAGCAGCTGTCCCGGCCGGGCGCCTCCGAGTCCGGCCAGGGCGTCCGGACGTCCGCCCTGGGCCCCGACACCCGGCACCAGGACCGGGCCACCCAACGCGCTCAGGTCGGGGACCTCGGCGGGGTCCAGGGTGGCACCGACGACGACCCCCACCGATCCCGCGTCCGCGGCGGCGGCCCGGTTCACCGCGGCGGCCTGGTCGACGATGGACTGCGCGACGGTGGTGCGGGCGCCGGCACCTCCCCCGAGGACCGCGCGCTGGACACCGGCGCCCTCGGGGTTGGATGTGGCGGCGAGCACGAACACGCCCCGGCCGTTGGCGGCCGCGACCTCCAGCAGCGGCGCCAGCGAGCCGAAACCCAGATAGGGGGAGGCGGTGACGGCGTCGGCGGCCAACGGACCCCGGCCCGCCCAGGCCTGTGCGTAGGCGGCCATGGTCGATCCGATGTCGCCCCGCTTGGCGTCGGCGAGCACCAGCACGCCCGCCGACTGCAGCGCCGCCGTGGTCCGCTCCAACACGGCGAACCCGGCGGAGCCGTACGCCTCGAAGAAGGCGACCTGCGGCTTGACGACGGCGAAGCCGCCGAAGGCCTGCACGCAGCGTTCACAGAACCGGGACAGTCCCTCGGCCGTCGGTTCCAGGCCCCACTCGGCCATCAACCCCGGGTGCGGGTCGATACCCACGCAGAGCGGTCCGCGGGCGGCGATCGCCGCGGCCAGACGCCCACCGAACCCCTCGCTCATGCGCCGCCGATGAGGGCGTGCAGTTCCTGCAGCGAGCGCACCCCGATGTCGCCGCGGATGGCCGCCTCGATGCCCTGGACCGCCGCCGCCGCGCCCTGCACCGTGGTGATGCACGGGATGTTCATCGCCACCGCGGCGGAGCGGATCTCGTAGCCGTCGACGCGCGGGCCGGAGTTGCCGTACGGGGTGTTGATGACCATGCCGACCCGCCCGGCGTTGATGGCGTCGATCGCGGTCATCTCCGGCCGTCCTTCGCCGGGGGCCTCGAAGTGTTTGCGGACCAGGTCGCACGGAATCCCGTTTCGGCGCAACATCTCCGCGGTGCCTTCGGTGGCCAGCACCCGGAACCCCAGATCCGCGAGGCGCTTGACCGGGAAGACCAGGGACCGTTTGTCCCGGTTGGCCACCGACACGAACACCGTGCCCTCCAGTGGCAGGGACCCGTAGGCGGCGGTCTGGCTCTTGGCGAAGGCGCTGCCGAAGTCCTGGTCGATTCCCATCACCTCGCCGGTCGACTTCATCTCCGGTCCGAGCAGCGAGTCGACGCCGGAGCCGTCCGCCCGCCGGAACCGCCGGAACGGCAGCACCGCCTCCTTGACCGCGATCGGGGCGTTCGGGTCCGGCGTGGTCCCGTCGCCGTGGGCGGCCAGCAGGCCCTCCTCGCGCAGTTGGGAGATGCTCGCGCCCAACATGACTCGCGCGCAGGCTTTCGCCAGTGGAACCGCGGTGGCCTTGGAGACGAACGGGACGGTCCGACTGGCCCGCGGGTTGGCCTCCAGGACGTAGAGCACGTCGTCCTTGAGCGCGTACTGGACGTTGAGCAGGCCCACCACACCGACCCCGTGGGCGATGGCCTCGGTGGCCCGCCGCACCGCCTCGATGTCGCTGCGGCCCAACGTCACCGGCGGCAGGGCGCACGCCGAGTCCCCGGAGTGGATGCCGGCCTCCTCGATGTGCTCCATCACCCCGCCGATGTAGACCTCGGTGCCGTCGCACAGGGCGTCGACGTCGATCTCGATGGCGTCCTCGAGGAATCGGTCCACCAGTACCGGGTGCTCGGGAGAAAGCTGGGTGGCCCGGGTGATGTAGCCGTGCAGGGTCTTCTCGTCGTAGACGATCTCCATGCCACGCCCGCCCAGCACATAGGACGGTCGCACCAGCACCGGATAGCCGATCCGGGAGGCGATCTCGCGGGCCTCCTCGAAGCTGGTGGCGGTGCCGAACTTCGGCGCCGGCAGGCCCGCGTTGACCAGCACCTGGCCGAACCGGCCGCGGTCCTCGGCCAGGTCGATGGCCTCCGGGCGGGTGCCGACGATGGGCACGCCGGCCTTCTCCAGCCGGTGCGCCAGGCCCAGCGGGGTCTGCCCACCCAGTTGCACGATCGCCCCGACCACCCCGGGTCCGCCCTGGCCGGAGCCGGACTCGGCGTGGTAGACCTCCAGGACGTCCTCGAAGGTCAGCGGCTCGAAGTAGAGCCGGTCGGCGGTGTCGTAGTCGGTGGAGACCGTCTCGGGGTTGCAGTTGATCATCACCGTCTCGAACCCCGCCCGGCTCAGCGTGGTGGCGGCGTGCACGCAGCTGTAGTCGAACTCGATTCCCTGCCCGATCCGGTTGGGCCCGGAGCCCAGGATGAGGACCTTGGGCTTCTCGGTCTGCGGCGCCACCTCGGTCTCCGCCGCGGGGTCGAGCTCGTAGCTGGAGTAGTGGTAGGGCGTCTTGGCCTCGAACTCCGCCGCACAGGTGTCGACGGTCTTGAACACCGGGTGGATGCCCAACCGGTGGCGCAGCGCGCGCACCCCGTCCTCGCCGGCCAGTTCCGGGCGCAGAGCGGCGATCTGCCGGTCCGAAAGCCCGTTGTGCTTGGCCCGGCGCAGCAGCGCGGCGTCCAGGACCGGGGCGTCGAGCAGTTCGCCGCGCAGCGCCACCAGGGAGTTGATCTGCTCGACGAACCACGGGTCCACGCCGGAGGCCTCGGCGACCTGCTCCACCGCGGCCCCCATCCGAAGCGCCAGTTCGATGTCGTAGAGCCGGCCCTCGGTGGGGGTGCGCAGCCGGGTCAGAACGTCGTCGACCCAGCCGTCGTCATCAGGGCCGGTCCAGAACCCGGCGCGGGTGGTCTCCAGCGAGCGCATCACCTTGCCCAGGGCCTCGGTGAAGTTGCGGCCCAGCGACATCGCCTCGCCGACCGACTTCATGGTGGTGGTCAGGGTCGGGTCCGCGCCCGGGAACTTCTCGAAGGCGAACCGCGGCGCCTTGACCACCACGTAGTCCAGCGTCGGCTCGAAACAGGCCGGAGTCTGTTTGGTGATGTCGTTGAGGATCTCGTCGAGGGTGTAGCCGATGGCAAGCTTGGCGGCCATCTTCGCGATCGGGAAGCCGGTGGCCTTCGACGCCAGCGCCGAGGACCGCGACACCCGCGGGTTCATCTCGATGACGATCAGCCTGCCGTCTTTCGGGTCGACCGCGAACTGGATGTTGCAGCCGCCGGTGTCCACGCCCACCTCCCGCAGGATCGCGATGCCCAGATCGCGCATCACCTGGTACTCGCGGTCGGTCAGCGTCATGGCCGGGGCGACGGTCACCGAGTCGCCGGTGTGCACGCCCATCGGGTCGACGTTCTCGATCGAGCAGACCACCACGACGTTGTCGTTGCCGTCGCGCATCAACTCGAGTTCGTATTCCTTCCAGCCGTAGATCGACTCCTCCACCAGCACGTTGGCCGACGGCGAGGCGGCCAGGCCGTCACCGGCCATCCGTTCGACGTCGTCGAGGCTCTTGGCCATCCCCGAGCCCAGCCCGCCCATGGTGAACGACGGCCGCACCACCACCGGCAGGCCCAGTTCGGCGACGGTCTCGCGGACCTCCTCCATGGTGAAGCAGACCCGAGACCTGGCCGACTCGCCGCCCACCTTGGAGACGATGTCCTTGAACTTCTGCCGGTCCTCGCCGCGCTGGATGGCCTCGAAGTCCGCGCCGATCAGTTCCACGCCGTAACGCTCCAGAGCCCCGTTCTCGTACAGGGCGACGGCGGTGTTCAGCGCGGTCTGGCCGCCGAGGGTGGCCAGCAGGGCGTCGATCGGGATGCCGCGCTGCGCCTGTTGGGCGATCACCTTCTCGACGAACTCCGCGGTGATCGGCTCGACGTAGGTGTGGTCGGCGTACTCCGGGTCGGTCATGATCGTCGCCGGGTTGGAGTTGACCAGACTCACCGTCAGGCCCTCGGAGCGCAGCACCCGGCAGGCCTGGGTGCCGGAGTAGTCGAACTCGCAGGCCTGCCCGATCACGATGGGCCCGGACCCGATCACCAGCACATGCTTGAGGTCGGTTCGGCGTGGCATCTAGCGCTGTCCCTCCATCAGTTCGACGAACTGGTCGAACAGGTAATTGGCGTCGTGCGGGCCGGCGGCCGCCTCGGGGTGGTACTGCACCGAGAACGCGCGGCCGTCGACCAGTCGGACCCCCTCGACCACACCGTCGTTGGCGCAGGTGTGGCTGACGACGGCGGGGCCGAAGTCGGTGTCGAACCGCTCCCCCGCCTCACCCTCGAGGGCGAAGCCGTGGTTCTGGGCGGTGACCGCGACCCGGCCGGTGGCGTGGTCGATCACCGGGACGTTGATGCCGCGGTGGCCGAACACCATCTTGTAGGTGCCGCGACCCAGCGCACGGCCGAGGATCTGGTTGCCGAAACAGATTCCGAACAAAGGGATTCCGGCGCCCAGGACCTCGCGGGTGACCGCGACCACCCGGTCGGCGGTGGCCGGATCGCCGGGGCCGTTGGACAGGAACACCCCGTCCGGCTTCAACTCGGCGATCTGGTCGAAGGTGACCGAGGACGGCAGCACGTGGGTTCGGATGCCACGACGGGCGAAGTTGCGCGGGGTGTTGGTCTTGATGCCGAGGTCCAGTGCGGCGACGGTGAACCGATGCGGGCCGCGGGCATCGACGATGTAGCCCCCGCCGGTGCTCACCTCGCCGCACAGGTCGGCCCCCAGCATGCTGGGCTGGCCGCACACCCGGCGCAGAAGTTCGTCGTGGTCGGCCAGTGCCGGCCCGGAGAAGACGCCCGCCCGCATCGAGCCCTTGGTGCGCAGGTGCCGGACGATCGCGCGGGTGTCGACCCCGGCGACGCCGACGACGCCCTGGCGGGTCAGTTCCTCCTCCAGGGTCCCGGTGGCGCGCCAGTTCGAGGCCCGCGGGGACGGGTCGCGCACCACGTAGCCGGCCACCCAGATCTTGTCGTCACGACTCTCGCCGTCCTGGTGGTTCCACCCGGTGTTGCCGATCTGCGGGGCGGTGGCGACCACGATCTGGCGGTGGTAGCTGGGATCGGTGAGCGTCTCCTGGTAGCCCGACATTCCGGTCGAGAACACCGCCTCGCCGAGGGTCTGGCCCACCGCACCGAAGGCGGTGCCGGTGTAGACCCGGCCGTCCTCGAGGACCAGTACCGCCTTGGGATGGCTCACGCCGCAACTCCTGTCGTCCATCGGGTGTAGTCGTCGCGGTCCTCGCCGCGAAAGCCGGTGTCGATCTCGGTTCCCGACGGCAGCCGCCACCGGATCACCAGAATTCCCCCGGTCCCGTTCCCGCCGCCGGGCAACACCTTTCCGGCCAGACCGGGTTCGGTGCGCACACCGGTCACCGCATCCTCCGGGATCCAGATCGGCCCGGTCCCGCAGCGTTCCACCAGGATGCCCTCCGGGTAGCGGGTCAGCACCGCCTTGCACCGGTATCCCAGGTCGCCGACGTTGACCCGGTCCAGCCAGTTGGGCGCGATGGTGCAGCCCAGGTACAGCCCTGGGGTGGGCGCGACGACGGCCGGACCCACGAAGCCCGGCGCCGACGGCAGGGTCCCGATCAGTTCGGCCTGGCGTTCGGCCCGGCCCTTCCAGCCGCGCAGCATCCGGTGGATCACCACGCCGATTGCCACCACGATGACGAAGCCGAAGACACAGGTGCCGATGGCCGTGGCGGTGTTCACGGGTGGCGCACCTTGCCGTCCCGGGCCGTGATCCGCCCCCGCAGCAGGGTGGCGGTGACCGTGGCCGGCAGCGTCATGGCCTCGTACGGGGTGTTGGCCGAGCGACTGGCCAGCGCCGGTCCGTGCACCGTCCAGGTGGCGTCGGGGTCGACGACCGTCAGGTTGGCCGGTTCGCCGACCTCAAGCGGGCAGCCCTGGCCCTCCAGTCGTGCGATGCGAGAGGGGTTCTCGCTCATCACCCGCGCGACCCCGCGCCAGTCCAGCAGGCCGGGGGTCACCATGGTGGCCGCCACCACCGACAGCGCGGTCTGCAGTCCCAGCATGCCCGGCCGGGCGTTCGCGAACTCGCAGCGTTTCTCCTGCTCGGCATGCGGAGCGTGGTCGGTGGCCACGCAGTCGATCACGCCGTCGGCCAGGGCTCGGCGCAGCGCTTGCGCGTCGGCGGCCTCCCGAAGCGGCGGGTTGACCCGGTTGACCCCGTCGTAGCTGGAGAGCCTGCCGTCGTCGAGCATCAGATGATGCGGGGTGACCTCGGCGGTGATCGAGATACCCTGCTGCTTGGCCCATTTCAGGATTTCCACCGTCCCCGCGGTGGACGCATGACAGATGTGGACGCGGGCGCCGGCATCGCGGGCCAGCAGCGCGTCGCGGGCCACGATCGACTCCTCGGCGGCGCGCGGCCAGCCGGCCAGGCCGAGCCGGGCGGCGTTGGGCCCCTCGTGGGCGACCGCGCCGGCGGTCAGGCGCGGTTCCTCGGCGTGCTGGGCGATGAGCGCCCCGAGGCCGGCGGCGTACTCCAGGGCACGACGCATCACCAGCGGATCATGGACGCACACCCCGTCGTCGGAGAACATCCGGACCTGAGCGACACCGGCCGCCATCAGGCCCATCTCGGTCAGCTGCCTGCCGTCCAGGCCGTGGGTGACCGCACCGACGGGATGCACGTCGACCAGCCCGACCTGCTGACCGCGCCGCCACACATGGTCGGTGACCACCGGGCTGTCGGCGACCGGGTCGGTGT
>NZ_JBBATF010000159.1:0-2685 GCF_040398885.1 Mycobacterium sp.
CGGCTGAAGTGTCAGTGCGGCAACGCCGAGTGCCCGGCCACCGCACCGACCCGGTCGGGGGTGGTCATCCACATCGTCGCCGACCAGGTCACTTTGGAGGGCAACTCAGAACGCCCGGCGTATCTGATGGGCGCCGACACCCTGATCTCCCCGGAACTGCTGCGGGAGTTGGCCGCCGGCGCCATCGCACGGCCGTTGGTCACCGCCGCGGGAGCACCCGCCGAAGTGGGCTACCGGCCCTCGCGCGCGCTGGCCGAGTTCGTCCGTGCCCGCGATCTGACCTGCCGGGCCCCCGGATGCGACCGGCCGGCCACCGACTGCGATCTCGACCACACCATCCCCTGGTCGGAGGGCGGCAGCACCCATCGCTCAAACATCAAGTGCCTCTGCCGTTTTCATCATCTGATCAAAACCTTCTGGGGCTGGAAGGACCAACAACTACCCGACGGCACCGTCATCTGGACCCTGCCCGGCAACCAGACCTACATCACCACGCCCGGGAGCGCCCTGCTGTTCCCGGCCTTGATGACCCCCACCGGCACACCACCCGAACCCGGCCCCGAACCCGAATCGGAATGCGAGCCCCGCGGCGAGAAAACCGCCATGATGCCGCCGCGCAAGACCACCCGCGCCGCCAACCGCGCCCACGCCATCACCACCGAACGCGCCCGGTCATCCGGCGACCCGCCCTTCTGACCCGTCACGGCAGTCGGCTGACCAACTCCTCCACCCCGACCCGCGGGCCGGTGAAAAACGGGATCTCCTCGCGCACATGGCGGCGAGCCTCGGTGGCGCGCAGGTCCCGCATCAGGTCCACGATCCGGTGCAACTCCGGCGCCTCGAAGGCCAGGATCCACTCGTAGTCGCCGAGGGCGAAGGCCGGCACGGTGTTGGCGCGCACGTCCTTGTAGCCGCGCGCGGCCATGCCGTGGTCGGCCAGCATCTTGCGGCGGTCCTCGTCCGGCAGCAGATACCAGTCCAGCGACCGCACGAACGGGTAGACGCAGACGTAGTTACCCGGTTCCTCCCCGGCCAGGAACGCCGGGACGTGGCTCTTGTTGAACTCCGCGGGGCGGTGCAGTGCCACGCTGCTCCAGACCGGAGTCGACGCCCTGCCCAGGGTGGTGGCGCGGCGGAAGTCGCTGTAGAACGCCTGCAGATCCTCGACCCGTTCGGCGTGGGTCCAGACCATGAACTCCGCGTCGGCCCGCATGCCCGCCACGTCGTAGAGACCGCGGACCACCACACCGCGCTCCTCATGCTGCTTGAGGAACATCGCGGTCTCGTCGGAGACCGCGGCGCGGGATTCCTCGTCGTAGCCGAGCACCCCGGGGCGCACGGCGAACGCCGAGAACATCACGTAGCGAACGGTGGCGTTGAGGGTGTCGTAGTCCAGTCGCGCCATGGCGACTATGGTGCCACGCGGGCCGCAGCCGCCCCAGCCGTGGCCACACAGGCCGGCACACCGACCCCGTCGAGGAAATTGCCGGCTACAGCCAGGCCCGGCGGCAGGCCGGTGCGAATCTCGGCGGCCAGCGCGGCGTGGCCGGGGCCGTACTGCGGCAGCGCGTCGAGCCAGCGGCGCACCAGGACCGCGACCGGGTCGACCTCGATCCCGAACACGGCCCGCAGATCCTCGACGGCCCAGGCCTGCAACTGCTCATCAGAGGTTCCGCGGGCGATGTCGTCGCCGAACCGGCCGAAGGACATCCGAAGCAGTTGGGCGTCACCGGCCGCGCCCCACTTGCGGCTGGACAGCGTGATGGCCTTGGCGTGCAGGCTCTCCCCGGTGGCCACCAGCACCCCGGATTGCGGCGGGAACGGGGTGCCGGCCGGGACGGCCATGGCCAGCACCGCCACCGAGGCCACCGGGATCTTTGCGGCGGCCGCGGCCGACCGCGGTGCGATGTCGTCGAGCAGGGCCGCCGTCGCCGGCGCCGGGAGGGCGACGACGACGGCGTCGGCGCGCCAGGTCGCCCCGGCGGCGTCGGCCAGGGTCCACCCGCGGTAGTCGGCGTACATGTGGTCGATCGCCGTGGGCACCCACTCGACGGCGGCGCGGGCGCACAACGCGTCGAGCAGGACCCGGTAGCCGCCCGCGACGGCGCCGAACACCGGTCCGCGGGTGCCGGCCGGTAGCGCCCGGCAGACCGCCCCGGTGAGGTTGGGCGAACCGGCGTCCAGGGCGGCGGCCACGGCGGGGACCGCCGACCGGATCCCGATGCCGGCCGCCGATCCGGCGTAGACCCCCGACAGCATCGGGTCCACCGAACGGGTGACCACCTGTTCGCCGAAGCGGTCGCCGACCACCGCGGCCACCGACGGGTCCGCTCCCGGCTCCCACCGCAGCGGGCGGTCCGGTTCGGCGGCGATGCGGGACAGGGTGGCCTGGTCCACCAGACCGGCGACCGACCCGGGGCAACTGGGGATTCCGTTGACGGCGTCGGGCGGCAGCGGATGAAGGCGGCCCTGGCTGTAGACGGTGGGCCGCACCCCGGTCGTGGTGATCTGCCGGTCGGCCAGGCCCAGTTCGGCCAGCAGGGCCGGCACCTCGGGGCGGCGGGCCACGAACGCCTCGGCGCCGACGTCCACCGGTTGGCCGCCGAGCGTCTCGGTGCGCAGCACCCCGCCGAGCCGGTCGGCCGGGTCGAACACCCTGATGACGGCGTCGGGGCCGGCGGCGAC
>NZ_JBBATF010000159.1:2785-7044 GCF_040398885.1 Mycobacterium sp.
CGCCGTCACAGCGAGTGCACCAGGGCCACCAGGTCGGTGAGGATCTCAGGATCGGTGGCCGGCAGCACGCCGTGACCGAGGTTGAAGATATGCCCGGCCGCGCCCGCGTCCACGGCGCGCCGGCCGTCGTCGACCACCGCGCGGGCGGCCTTCTCGACCACCGGCCAGCCGGCCAGCAGCACCACCGGGTCGAGGTTGCCCTGCAACGCCTTGCCCGGTTCGATCCGCCCCGCGGCGTCGGCCAGCGAGGTCCGCCAGTCCACCCCGACCACGGTCGCCCCGGCCTGCCCCATCGCGCCCAGCAGTTCGGCCGTGCCCACCCCGAAGTGCGTCATCGGGACGCCGTACTCGGCCAGGTCGGCGAACACCCGGGCGCTGTGCGGCGCCACGTAGGTGCGGTAGTCGGCCTGCGACAGCGTCCCGGCCCAGGAGTCGAAGAGCTGGATGGCATCCACCCCGGCGTCGAGTTGGACCCGCAGGAACCCGATGGTGATCCCGGTGAGCGCTTCCATCAGCGCGTGCCAGGTCGCCGGCTCGGAGAACATCATGGCCTTGGTGCGCTCGTGCAGCTTGCTGGGGCCACCCTCCACCAGATAGGACGCCAGGGTGAACGGCGCCCCGGCGAAGCCGATCAGCGGGACCTCGCCCAGCGAATCGACCAGCAGGCCCACCGCCTCCCCGACCGCACCGACACCCCGCGACTTGATGTTCCCCAACGCCCGGGCATCGGCTTCGGTTCGCACCGGGTGAGCGATCACCGGACCGACGTCGGGCACGATGTCCACATCCACCCCCGCACCGCGCAACGGTACGACGATGTCGGAGAACAGGATCGCCGCGTCGACGCCGTGCCGCCGGATGGGCTGCAGGGTGATCTCGCAGATCAACTCGGGATCGAAGCAGGCCTGCATCATGGTGTTCTTGGCCCGCAGGGCGCGGTACTCCGGCAACGACCGGCCGGCCTGCCGCATGAACCAGACCGGGATGCGGGCGGGCTTGCGGCCGGTGGCGGCAGCCAGGTAGGGCGCCTCGGGCAGGTGGCGGCGGTTGCTCACCGGCACCATGCTGCCACGGCGCGCCTGAATGCACGCCTCGCCGGATGAGGCTAGCGTCGACCCAGTGACCGATGCGGAGCCCGAGCAGTTCCGCGAGGCGGTGGCGGCCATGAACGCCGCCCGGGTGCGGCCGGAGATCGAGCTCGGCCCGATCCGGCCACCTCAGCGCCTCGCGCCGTACAGCTATGCGCTGGGCGCCGAGATCCGCAGGCCCGAGCCGGAGGTCATTCCGGAAAGCTCCGAGGGCGACGCCTTCGGCCGGCTGATCCTGCTGCACGACCCCGACGGCGCCGACGCGTGGGACGGCACCATGCGGCTGGTGGCCTACATCCAGGCCGACCTGGACCCGAGCGAGGCGGTCGACCCGCTGCTTCCGGAGGTCGCCTGGAGCTGGCTGGTGGACGCGCTGGAGGAGCACGCCGAACCGTTCACCGCCCTGGGCGGAACGGTCACCGCCACCACCTCGGTGCGCTACGGCGACATCTCCGGGCCGCCCCGGGCCCACCAACTCGAGATGCGGGCCTCGTGGACCGCGACGACGCCGCGCCTGGCTGCGCATGTGCAGGCCTTCTGCGATGTGCTCGAACACGCGGCCGGGCTGCCGCCGGCGGGCGTCATCGACCTGAGTTCCCGTTCCCGCGCTTGACCATGCCGCCCCCCGTCCCGCCGCCCCCCGTCCCGCTGGAGTGCCCCGCCGAGGGGGTGCCGCCGTTGGCGGTCAGCGCAGAGGAGATCGCGGGGGCGGCAGACAAACTGGCATCGGGCAGCGGACCTTTCGCCGTGGACGCCGAGCGCGCGTCGGGGTTCCGCTACTCCAACCGCGCCTACCTCATCCAGATCCGCCGCGCCGGCGCCGGGACGGTGCTGATCGACCCGGTCAACCACGGCGGAAGTCCGATCGACACCCTGCGGCCGCTGGCCGAGGTGCTCGCCACCGACGAATGGATCCTGCACGCCGCGGACCAGGATCTGCCCTGCCTGGCCGAGGTCGGTCTGCGCCCGCCCAGGTTGTACGACACCGAACTGGCCGGCCGGCTGGCCGGGATCGAGCGGGTCAACCTGGCCGCCATGGCGGAACTCCTGCTGGGCGTGGGGCTGGCCAAGGGTCACGGGGCCGCCGACTGGTCCAAGCGACCGCTTCCGGACACCTGGCTGAACTATGCCGCACTGGACGTCGAGGTCCTCATCGAACTGCGGGCCGCGGTGAACTCGGTTCTGGCCGAGCAGAACAAGGCCGCCTGGGCCGAGGAGGAGTTCGAGTACCTACGCGGCGCGGAGAGCACACCCACCCGCCGCGACCGGTGGCGCAAGACCTCCGGCATCCACAAGATCCGCACCCAGGCGGGCCTGGCCGCGGTGCGGGAACTGTGGACCGCCCGCGACCGCATCGCCCGCAGCCGCGACATCGCCCCCGGACGGATCCTGCCCGACTCGGCGATCATCGCCGCCGCGGTCGCCGACCCCAAGACCGTCGAGGAACTGCTGGCCCTGCCGATCTTCGGCGGGCAGAAGCAACGCCGTTCCGCGCAGGTGTGGCTGGACGCGCTGGACGCCGCCCGCGGCGCCGGCCGGCCGCCGGAGATCTCCGAACCGCTGACCGGTCCCCCGCCGCCGGTGCGGTGGGCCAAGCGCAGGCCCGAGGCGGCCGCACGCCTGGAGGCGGCCCGCACGGCGATGTCCGAACTGTCCGGGCGGGTCGGCGTGCCGACCGAGAATCTCGTCTCCCCGGAACTGGTCCGCAGGCTGTGCTGGGACTGGACCGGCGGGTCGCAGGCGGAGGTGGATGCCTTCCTGCGCGACGCCGGAGCGCGGTCCTGGCAGCGCGACCTGGTGGTGCCGGTACTGACCCCGGCGATGACCCCGCCGGCCGACTCCTAGTCGACCCCGGCGACCGACTCGTCGCGGGCACCCAGAGCGGCCACCCATCCGGTTATCCGGCGGGCGATGTCCTGCTCGGTGATGCCGATCTCATGCAGCACCTCACCGCGGGAGGCGTGGTCCAGGAAGCGTTGCGGCACTGCGACGTCGCGGCACGGCACGTCGATGTCCTCGGCGCGCAGGGCGGCCGACACCGCCGACCCGACGCCGCCGCGCACCCCGCTGTCCTCCAGGGTCACCACGAGTCTGTGCCCGGCGGCCAGTGCGATCAGCGCCTCCGGAACCGGCAGCACCCAACGCGGGTCGAGCACCGTCACCCCGATGCCCTGCTTGCGGAGCCGGTCGGCCACCTTGAGGGCCATCGCGGCGAACGGCCCGACACCGACCAGTAGGACGTCATCACCGAGTCCCGGCAGCGCGCGCGCCAGGATGTCCACCCCGCCGATCCGCTCCAATGCTGGAATATCTTCTCCCACTTCACCTTTCGGGAAGCGAATCGCCGTGGGGCCGTCGTGGGTGTCCAACGCCTCGCTGAGTTCCTCGCGCAGCCTGGCCCCGTCGCGCGGGGCGGCGACCCGCATACCGGGCACGATGCCCAGGACCGACAGGTCCCACACGCCGTTGTGGCTGGCGCCGTCGTTGCCGGTGATCCCGGCGCGGTCCAGGACCAGGGTGACCGGCAGGTTGTGCAGGGCGACGTCCATCAGGACCTGGTCGAAGGCCCGGTTGAGGAACGTCGAGTAGATCGCCACCACCGGGTGCACGCCGCCCATGGCCAGTCCGGCCGCCGAGGTCACCGCGTGTTGCTCGGCGATCCCGACGTCGAACAGCCGGTCGGGGAAGCGCTCCCCGAAGGCCGCCAGACCGGTCGGCCCCGGCATGGCCGCGGTGATGGCCACGATGTCGCGCCGGGCGGTGGCGTGGGCGATGAGGGCGTCGGAGAACACCGACGTCCACCCCGGGGGGGCCACCTTGGTGGCAAGGCCGGTCTTGGGGTCGATCACGCCGCAGGCGTGCATCTGCTCGGCTTCGTCGTTCTCCGCCGGCGGGTAACCCATGCCCTTGCGCGTCACCACGTGCACGATCACCGGCCGGTCGTAGCCTCGGGCGTGCCGCAGGGCGCTCTCCACCGCATGCTCGTCATGGCCGTCTATCGGCCCCACGTACTTCAAGCCGAGGTCACTGAACATGGCTTGCGGCGACACCGCGTCCTTGATGCCGGCCTTGACGCTGTGGATGGCCTGGAAGCACACCTCGCCGATCAGCGGGATGGACCGCACCGCGTCGCGCCCGCGCTCCAGTAACCGCTCATAGGCGGGCTGCAGG
>NZ_JBBATF010000160.1:0-6946 GCF_040398885.1 Mycobacterium sp.
TCTGTGATTTGCGCAGCTTCTGCAATGGCTTCGACATCTTTGTCAAAGGCAATCATGGCCAACACCTGGGAACCCACCTGGGGCGGCGAACCCGGCGCCGGCGGGGCGGGCGGCGGCGCACCGGCCTGCGGGGGCGAGGGCTTCGGCGCGGGCGGCGGCGCGGGCGCGACGCCGTTGCTCACCAGCAGCGTGATGATGATCCCGGGTACGGTCTGCCCGCCGGGCGAGGTGCCGACCACGGTACCGGCAGAGGCGCCGCTGCTGATCATCGAGACCCTGTCGGCAATCTGGAAACCATTGGCTCGCAACCGTTCCCGGGCGCTCTCCTGGCTCAGTCCGACGACATTCGGCACTCGGGAGTTGGGCGCCCCGTCGACGTAACGCGGGTCCGTCGGCGGCAAGCCCACCTCGCCGAACCTGTCCGCGATGGGCGTCATCGCGGTGAACCACGTCTCCGCCGGTTCCTTGCCGCCGAAGAGGTCACCGTCGTAGCACGGTCGCAGGGGGAACGAGCACAGATCACCGGGTTCGGTGGAGTCGTCGTAGATGTAGTTCACCGCGGCGTAGCGGTTGGTGTAGCCGAGGAATCCCGCTGAACGGTGCGCCTCGGTGGTGCCGGTCTTGGCCGACATCGGCAGCGTCCAGCCGGACGCGCCGGCGGCCGGTGCGCCGGTGCCGATGGTGGTGTCCTGGCCCAGGGCGTTCGAGAGCGTGTTCGCCAGGCCGTCCGGCACGGCCTGCTCGCAGGCTTCGGCGTTGACCGTGATTTCGTTCCCGCGGCGGTCGTAGATCCTCTCGATGGGGTTGGGTGGACACCAGGTGCCGCCGGAGGCCAAAGTGGCAGCGACATTGGCCAATTCCAGCGGGTTGACCTCGAACGGGCCCAGGGTGAAGGAGCCGATGTTCTGTCGCTTGATGAAGTCGGCCAGGCTCTCGTTGTTATCCGGGTCGTAGCCCCGGGCCGTCCCCGGTTCGGTGTAGGAACGCAGGCCCAGCCGGACGGCCATGTCGACGGTGCGGGCGACTCCCACCTGGGAGATGAGTTTGGCGAACGCGGTGTTGGGCGACTTGGCCAGCGCCTCGGTGACGCTCATGGTGAGGTAGCGCGGGTCCTTGTAGTTCTCCACGCACCAGGTCTCCCTGGGGCAGCCCCTGGCGCCGCCCTCGCCGAGGCCCCTGGCCTCGAAGCGGCCGGGCACCTCCAACTTCGCGTCGATACCCAGTCCGAGGTCGAGGGCGGCGGCGGCGGTGAAGATCTTGAAGATGGACCCCGCGCCGTCGCCGACCAGCGAGAACGGTTGCGGCTGAACGGTTTGCCCGGCGGCCATGTCCAGGCCGTAGGTGCGGTTGCTCGCCATGGCGATGACGGGATGGCTGGTCTTGCCCGGCAGCACCACGTTCATCACGCTGGCGATACCCTCCAGATCCGGCGCGGCCAGTGAGTCCACCGACTTCTTGACGTCGGCCTGGACGTCGGGATCCAGCGTGGTCTTGATCAGGTAGCCGCCCCGGGAGATCTGCTCCTTGCTCAGGCCGGCCCGGATCAGGTACTCCTGAACGTAGTCGCAGAAGAAGGCCCGGTCGCCGGCGGCGATGCACCCGCGCGGCAACTCGTTGGGCCGCGGCAGAATGCCCAGTGGCTGCTGCTTGGCCGCCCGCAGTTCCTCCCGCTTGTCTGGCAACTGGGCAATCATGGTGTCCAACACCAGGTTTCGCCGTACCAGCGCGCCGTCGCGATTGGTGTACGGGTTCAGGGAGGTGGTCGACTGCACCAGTCCGGCGA
Source organism: Mycobacterium sp. (assembly GCF_040398885.1). Taxonomy (GTDB): domain Bacteria; phylum Actinomycetota; class Actinomycetes; order Mycobacteriales; family Mycobacteriaceae; genus Mycobacterium. Next base: position 1,784 of record NZ_JBBATF010000160.1, read on the forward strand.
GCAGCGCCGACTGAGACCAGCCGAGGCCGGAGGCGTCGATTCCGAAGTAGGTCTGGGCGGCGTCCTGGATGCCGAATGCGCCGTTGCCGAACGACACCAGATTCAGGTACCGGGTGAGGATCTCGGGTTTGGTGAGGGTCTTGTCCAGGCTCAGCGCCATCCGGATCTCGCGAAGCTTGCGGGCCGGCGTGGGCGCGATCGCCGAGCGCCTCTCGGCGTCATTCCTCGCCGCCACCAGCAGTTGGTAGTTCTTGACGTACTGCTGCTCGATGGTGGACCCGCCGCGGGTGCCCTGATCACCGGAGGCGTAACCGGCCAGTCCGGTCAGCGTGCCCTTCCAGTCCACGCCGTTGTGCTCGGCGAACCGCTTGTCCTCGATGGCGACGATGGCCAGCTTCATGGTGTCGGCGATCTTGTCGCTCGGCACCTCGAAGCGCCGCTGGGCGTACAGCCACGCGATGGTGTTTCCCTTGGCGTCGACCATGGTGGTCACCGCCGGGACGTCGCCTTCGAGCAGCTGGGCGGATCCGTTGGCCACGATGTCGGAGGCGCGGTTGGACATCAGCCCGATGCCTCCCACCACGGGAAACAGCAGGCCTGATACCAGCACGCCGGCCAACAGGCATGCCCAAGCCAGTTTGATCAGCGTGGAACCGGCCGGTCCGCGTTCCGACATGGGTACAGCGTACTGAGGCACTCCAGGGTCTCTGCGACGACTGAGGCGGCGCCCCCCGGGGCGCCCGGGGAGGGGATCGGGGCGCGAAGAACAACCACGAATTCTGACGCGCGAGTCACAAAACCGCAGTTCACGGTCGAGTCTGGACAATCGTGCCAAAAACTTGTGATCGCATGGTTGCGCAAACGCAACTTGACCACCTACTTTAAGCACACAGTGCGACGCAGGTAACACTCGTTTCGCAATGTGGCGTAGATCGCACCGCGGCTACATCGGAGGGATATCGCCGCCGTGAACGGCGGCTTGACGAAGGGATCGCCCGTGTCGGGGACTCGGCCCGCTGCCCGTAGGACCAGCACCGCATCTATCCACGGCTCACTTCAAGCGACCAGCGAGGCGCGTAGTGCGTGGGTTTCCCAAGCGTTGTGTAGATCCGCCGATCCCGACCAGTTGTTCGTGCGGGGGGCCGCCCAGCGTAAGGCTGCGATCATCTGTCGGCACTGCCCGGTGATCACCGAGTGCGGTGCCGATGCGCTGGACAACCGCGTCGAGTTCGGCGTATGGGGCGGGATGACCGAGCGCCAGCGACGGGCCCTGCTCAAGCAACACCCCGAGGTCTCCTCCTGGGCGGAGTTCTTCGCCGCCCGCCACCACCGCAGCTTGCTGACGGGCTCCTGAACTCCTCCGACGCGTCTGAAGCCCTCTGCTAGGTCTCGCCCGTGATCTGATCGGCGATGGCCTGAAGCGCGTTCATGTCGGACACATCGAACGGCAAGGACGGCACCCCGACCACCCGCACGTGCGGATTGGCGCCGGTGAACCGGGACAGCAGTCGAACCTCCCGCTTGGCGGTCTGGCCGCGGTCGGCGTGAATCTGCAGAACGGCCGCCGTCAGCGCGTCGCCGGCGGTTTCCGGCTCGGTGCCCAGGTCGACCGCGCCGTCGATGGCACGTTCCACCGTCAAGTCGCACAGCACCGGGTGTGTCCGGTTCAGGATGAGGCCTGCCAGCGGCATGCCCTCCTGGGAGAGTCGGTCGACGAAGAACGTGGCCTCCCGCAGTGCGTCGGGTTCGGCCGCGGAGACCACGACGAACTGGGTACCGTGCCGCTTGAGCATCTCGTAGGTGCGGTCCGCCCGCTCCCGGAAGCCGCCGAAGGTCTTGTCCAGCGACTGCACGAAATTCGCGGCGTCGGAGAGCATCTGCGAACCGACGATGGTCGACAGCGCCTTGATGGCCAGACTCATCGCCCCGGTTACCAGCTTGCTGAAACCGCTGCCCGGACCGAGGAAGAGCTTCCACAGCCGGCTGTCCATGAAACTGCCCAGCCGCTTGGGGGCGTCGAGGAAGTCCAGCGCATTGCGCGAGGGCGGGGTGTCGACCACGATCAGGTCCCAGCGATCCTGGGCCAGCAGTTGGCTCAGTTTCTCCATGGCCATGTACTCCTGGGTGCCGGCCAGGGATGTGGCGACCGTTTGGTAGAACGGGTTGTCCAGAATCGCCTGGGCGCGACCGGGGTCGGAGTACTCCAACACCATCTCGTCGAACGTGCGGCGCATGTCGAGCATCATCGCGTGCAGTTCCCCGGCGACGTCGGCGCCCAGTGGCACCCGCTGTGGCTCGTTCCCGAGTTCCTCGATGCCCAGGGCCTGCGCCAGCCGTTTGGCGGGGTCGATGGTCAGCACCACCACGTTGCGCCCGTATTCCGCGGCGCGCAGTGCCATCGCCGCCGCGGTGGTCGTCTTGCCCACGCCGCCGGCGCCGCAGCACACCACCACGCGGTTGGACCTGTCGGACAGGACGGACTTCATGTCCAAGGTCTGAGGTGTCCCGCTCATGGCTTCACCCTCTTGTCGTCACCTGACGCCTTGTTGCGCCAGGATTTCCGCGAGTTCGTAGAGACTGCCCAGGTCCACGCCGTCGCCGATGGTCGGCAACTGCAACCTCGGGACGTGGAGTTTCTCCAACTCCGAAGCGCTCTCCGACCGGGCCCGTATCCGGCTGGCGTGCTGGATGCTCTCGGTGAGCAACCCGGCGAAGTCGGCTTCGGGCATGGAGATCCCGGCCCGCGCCAGCCCGGCCCGAACCGCCTCGGCGTCGATGTCACCGTCTGCGGCCGGGCCCAGCGCGTCGGCCGGCAGGTAGGCCGGGATGTTGCGGTTGACGATGACGCTGCCGATCGGCAGTTCGAGTTGCTCGAGTTCCTCGATCGCCTCGATGGTCTCCTGCACCGGCAGTGCCTCCAGCAGGGTCACCAGATGGATCGCCGTCTGCTCGGAGTGCAAGTACCGGACCACTCCCTCGGACTGCCCGTGCACCGGACCGCCCTTGGCGATGTTGGCCAGCGCCTTGGTGACGTCGAGGAAGCGGGCGATTCGGCCGGTCGGCGGGGAGTCGACCACGATGGCGTCGTACATCGGCCGCCGGTTGGCGTCCAACCGCACCGCGACCTCTTTGATCTTTCCGGTCAGCAGCACGTCTCGCAGGCCCGGGGCGATGGTCGTCGCGAACTCGATGGCTCCCACCCGTCGCATCGCCCGGCCGGCCAGGCCGAGGTTGTAGAACATGTCCAGGTATTCCAGGAAGGCGGCCTCGAGATCGATCGCCAGCGCGTTCACATGACCGCCGGCATCGGCTGTCGCGACCTTGATCTCCTGGTAGGGCAGTGGGGGAACGTCGAACAGCTGCGCAATGCCTTGGCGCCCTTCGACTTCCACCAGCAGCACCCTGCGACCGCCGGCCGCCAGGGCGAGCGCGAGCGCCGCCGCCACGGTGGTCTTCCCGGTCCCCCCCTTGCCCGTCACGAAATGCAATCGGGCCTGGGTCAGGCGGTCAGGCCAGCCGACTTCGCTGCCATCGCTCGGGTTGGTCGCCACCAGTGAATGCTATCCAAGTGCTCCGGCGGTATGGCCCCGCCCGCCGAATCGGCGAGAGGTTAGGCTTCGGCGGTGAGCCAACCAAGCACGAGCCAGCCGACCACATGGGAGTACGCGACGGTGCCGTTGCTGACCCACGCGACCAAGCAGATCCTCGATCAATGGGGCGCCGACGGCTGGGAACTGGTCTCGGTACTGCATGGCCCGACCGGCGAACAGCACGTCGCCTACCTGAAAAGGCCGACGTGAGCCCTTCCGACCGGCTCGCCGAACTCGGCATCGCCCTGCCGGAGGTCGCTGCCCCACTGGCGGCCTACGTCCCGGCCGTGCGCACCGGCAACCTGGTCTACACCTCCGGTCAGCTTCCCCTCGAAGGCGGGCGACCGACCCACTTCGGCAAGGTCGGCGCGGCGGTGGACCCGGAAGACGGCAAGGCGGCCGCCCGCACCTGTGCACTCAACGCACTGGCGGCGATCCATGCGCTGGTCGGAATCGATTCGGTCGTCCGTGTGGTCAAGGTCGTCGGGTTCGTCGCCGCCGCGCCCGGTTTCACCGGCCTGCCCGGCGTGGTCAACGGCGCCTCCGAACTCCTCGGTGAGGTGTTCGGTGAGGCCGGATCCCATGCCCGGTCCGCGGTCGGGGTGGCTGAACTGCCGCTGGACGTCCCGGTGGAGGTAGAACTCGTCGTCGAGGTGGCGTGAGCCACCGCATCAGCCGTCGAGGTGGCGTGAGCCACCGCATCAGCCGTCTAGGTGGCGTGAGCGGGCGGTGACCCATCCGGCCTACGGCGTGCTGCGGCAGGTCACCGAATCGGCCTCGGTGCTGCTGTGCGATAACCCCGGCCCGCTCACGCTGGAGGGCACCAACACCTGGGTGCTGAGCGCCCCGGGCAGTGCCGAACTGGTAGTGGTGGACCCCGGGCCCGATAACGACGCGCACATCGCGCGACTGGCCGGCCTCGGCCGGATCGCGGTGGTGCTCATCAGCCATCGGCACGGCGATCACACCGACGGAATCGACAAACTGGTCGAGGCGACCGGCGCCACGGTGCGTGCGGTGGGCAGCGGATTCCTGCGCGGGCTGGGCGGTCACCTGCGGGACGGTGAGGTGATCGAAGCGGCCGGCCTGCGGATCGAGGTGCTGGCGACTCCGGGACATACCGCCGACTCGGTGTGTTTCGTCGTCGGCGACGCGGTGCTCACCGCGGACACGGTGCTGGGCCGGGGCACCGCGGTCATAGATTCCGACGACGGCAGTCTGGCCGATTATCTGGAGTCACTGCGCCGGTTGCGCGATCTGGGTTCACGGCGGGTGCTGCCGGGCCACGGCCCGGAACTCGATGACCTGGCCGCGGTCGCCGAGATGTACCTGGCTCACCGCCGGGAGCGACTGGATCAGGTGCGCCGGGCACTGGGTGCCCTCGGCGAGGACGCCACCGCCCGGCAGGTGGTCGGGCATGTCTACGCCGACGTCGACGAAAAGCTATGGGATGCAGCGGAATCCTCGGTCCGCGCGCAGCTGGACTATCTACGCCGAAGCTAGTGCAAGGCCCGCCCGCGCTCGGTTGCGCCTCGCTGGCGCGAGTCTTACCTCGCGCTGGTTCTGTTTCTCG
>NZ_JBBATF010000161.1:0-6935 GCF_040398885.1 Mycobacterium sp.
GCCGCCAGCACGTGCAGCGCAGCCAGCATGCCCGAGTCGGCACCCCAGAAGTCACGGAAGTAGTAGTGCGCCGAGTGCTCGCCGCCGAAGATGGCGCCGCTGTCGGCCATCAGAGCCTTGATGTAGGAGTGCCCGACGCGGGAGCGCACCGGCTTTCCGCCCCGCTCGGCGATCACCTCGGGCACCACCCGTGAGGTGATCAGGTTGTGGATGACCGTCGCGCCCGGCTCGCGGGCCAGTTCCCGGTCGGCGACCAGGGCGGTGACCGACGACGGCGACACCGGCTGACCGAGTTCGTCGACGACGAAGCAGCGGTCGGCGTCGCCGTCGAAGGCCAGGCCGATATCGGCGCCGGTGCGGCGCACGTAGTCCTGCAGGTCCACCAGGTTGGCCGGTTCCAACGGATTGGCCTCGTGGTTGGGGAAGGAACCGTCCAGCTCGAAGTACAGCGGCAGCAGCGTCAGGCCGGGGACGGCGCCGAGCACCGCCGGGGCGGTGTGGCCCGCCATTCCGTTGCCGGCGTCGACGGCGACTCGCAACGGTCGCAACGCGCCGACGTCGACCAGCGAGCGCAGGAACGCGCCGTACTCACCGAGCACGTCGTGATCGTCGAGGGTGCCGCGCCGACCGTCCCAGGCCGGCACGCCGGCGATGACCTCGTCGCGGATCACCGCCAGGCCGGTGTCCTCGCCCACCGGCCCGGCCGCGGCGCGGCAGAGTTTGATGCCGTTGTAGGCCGCCGGGTTGTGGCTGGCGGTGAACATCGCGCCAGGGCAATCGAGCAGACCGGAGGCGAAGTACAGCTCGTCGGTGGAGGCCAGCCCGATGCGTAGCACGTCAAGCCCCTGGGAGGTCACCCCGTCGGCGAAGGCGGCGGCCAGCGCCGGGGAACTCTCCCGCATGTCGTAGCCGATGACCACCCGGGAGTTGGCGGGGTCCGACGCCCCGGCCGTCTCGGAGCGCATCAACCGGGCGAAGGCCGCGCCGACGTCGAAGACGAACGACTCGTCTATCTCCTGCCCGACCAGACCACGGACGTCGTAGGCCTTGATCACGCGACGCACGTCGGCGGCCAACCTGGTCATGGCGGGGACTCCTCGGGACCGTGGACTACTTGGCCGTCAAGCCTAACCGTTCGGGCGCGGCGGGAAGTCCGCACAGCGCGGAGCGTGAATTCAGTCGCCCGGCTGGGGCAGGACCCGCAAGTGCCCGCGGCGGCGGCCGGTCGACCCGGCCCGGGACGCCGGTTGGGCGAACCCACCGTGCGGCACCCGGTCGGCCGGCGACGGCGCGCCGACCGGATCGGAGAATCCGGGCAGCGGTGAGCCGCCCGACACTCTTCCCTCCCGCACCGCCTCGGCCAGCGCGATGAGGTCGTCCTCGTCGGGGTTGGTCGGCAGCGGTCCGGCATGGCGCACCAGTTCCCAGCCGCGCGGGGCGGTGATCCGGCTGGCATGGCTCAGGCACAGGTCCCAGGAGTGCGGCTCGCGGATCCCTGCCAGCGGTCCCACCACGGCGGTCGAGTCGGCGTAGACGTACGTCAGAGTCGCCACCGCATAGTGCGCGCAACCGGGCCGGATGCAGCGACGGGGAACCTTCACGCCGCAGAGGCTATCGCGGCGGGAATCCGACGTGACGCCGGACACGCGCGGCCGGCGGGCGGTCGATGTTGAACCGTTACGATCTGTAGATCATGGCCGACACCCGCAGCTCCCGGCGCGGCGGCGGCTCGGGAGGCGCCGCCCGGCGCGGACGCGAGATGCGCGGCCCACTGCTGCCCCCGTCGGTACCCGGTTGGCGCAGCCGCGCCGAACGTTTCGACATGGCGGTGCTGGAGGCCTACGAGCCCATCGAGCGGCGGTGGCACGAGCGGCTGAGCGGACTCGACGTGGCCGTCGATGAGATTCCGCGCATCTCGCCGAGGGATCCCGACAATGTGCAGTGGCCGCCGGATGTGGTGGCCGATGGGCCGATTGCTCTGGCGCGATTGATACCGGCCGGAGTGGACGTCCGCGGCGACGCCACGCGGGCCCGAATTGTGTTGTTCCGCAGGCCGATTGAGCGGCGAGCGAAGGATTCGGTGGACCTGACCGATCTTTTGCACGAAATTCTGGTGGCGCAGGTCGCCACTCACCTGGGCGTGGAGCCCGGGGTCATCGACCCCGACATGAACGCCGACGACTAGCGACCCGATAAGACCGGCGGTCCCGGTCCGGTCACGGGGACGCGAGACACCTGCCGACCTAGGCGGGCAGGCTCAGATGATGCCGCGCTTGAGGCGCCGGCGCTCCCGTTCGGACAGTCCGCCCCAGATGCCGAAGCGCTCGTCGTTGGCCAGGGCGTACTCCAGGCACGCGTCGCGCACCTCGCACCCCAGGCAGATTCGCTTGGCCTCGCGGGTCGAGCCGCCCTTCTCGGGGAAGAACGCCTCCGGATCGGTCTGCGCGCAGAGAGCCTTCTCCTGCCACAGCGGATCGTCCGGAGTCAGAGGTGCGTCCATCAAGTCCGGCACCACACTCAAATGAGTCCGCGCGGCGGTTGGAGCGCTCAGCGCCCCGAGAAAATTCTCATACGACATGCCCGACCTCCTTGCCTGATTTCGGTTGTGCAGCATCACTTCGTTCGAACATATGGTCGAATCCCGGTCTGCCACACCGGAACCGGCAGGTAGATGGGGAAATGACACTGCTGTGATTAGACAGTGCCGCGGTTCCCCGGTCAAGCCGTTCGCCGGGTTTCGCTACCACTTTCGTGACATAAACCGGCGTGTCGAGCCCCTGGCGTGTCTAGCGAGTTACGTCACTGTGACCGCCTGCAGGCCCGCGCGGCCGACCGAATAGTGTCGGTCGCTGTGAAAGTCACCGTTCTGGTCGGGGGGATCGGGGGCGCCCGTTTCCTGCTCGGTGCGCAGCGACTCCTCGGCCTGGGCCGGTTCGCCGAACAGTCCGGCGACACCGGTCATGAACTGACCGCCGTGGTCAACATCGGTGACGACGCCTGGATGTACGGAGTCCGAATCTGTCCGGACCTGGACACCTGCATGTACACCCTCGGGGGCGGTATCGATCCCGACCGGGGCTGGGGGCATCGCGACGAAACCTGGCATGCCAAAGCGGAACTCGCCGCTTACGGCGTTCAGCCGGACTGGTTCGGGCTGGGCGATCGCGACCTCGCCACCCATCTGGTGCGCAGCCAGATGCTGCGGGCGGGTTATCCACTCGGGCAGGTCACCGAAGCGTTGTGCCACCGATGGTCACCGGGCGCCCGGTTGTTGCCGGCCAGTGACGACCGTTGCGAAACCCACGTCGTGGTCACCGATCCGGACACCGGCGACAAGAAGGCGATCCACTTCCAGGAGTGGTGGGTGCGCTACCGCGCCAAGATCCCGACCCACGGTTTCGCCTTCGTGGGTTCGGAGACCGCCAACGCCGGGCCCGGTGTCGTCGAGGCGATCACCGGCGCCGACGTGGTGATGCTGGCGCCGTCCAACCCGGTGGTCAGCGTCGGGGCGATCCTGGCCATCGGTGGTGTCCGATCGGCACTGCGCTCCACCCCGGCGCCGGTCATCGGGTACTCCCCCATCGTGAGCGGAAAGCCGTTGCGTGGCATGGCCGACGAATGCCTGTCGGTGATCGGGGTGGAGACCGACTCCGAGGCGGTCGGCCGGCACTACGGCGCGCGGTCGGCGACCGGACTGTTGGACTACTGGCTGATTCACGAGACCGATGCCGCCCACGTGGCGGGCGTGACCGTGCGGTCGATCCCGCTGCTGATGTCGGATCCCGACGCCACCGCGGCGATGGTCGCCGCCGGCCTGCAACTCGCCGGGCTGGCGCCATGAGCGGCGACCACGCCCAGACGGCGCCGCCGAGCGGCGACCATGGAACCGCGGCGCCCGTCGAGATCATCCCGATCACCGGCCTGCCGGAATTCCGGCCCGGTGACGATCTCGCGGCGGCGATCCGTACCGCTGCCCCGTGGCTTCGCGGCGACGACATCCTGGTGATCACCAGCAAGGTGGTGTCCAAGTGCGAGGGCCGGGTGGTCGCTTCGCCGCAGGACCCCGATGAGCGAGATGCGTTGCGCCGCAAACTCATCGAGCAAGAGGCCGTACGCGTGCTGGCCCGCAGGGGCCGCACGCTGATCACCGAGAATCGGCACGGCCTGGTTCAGGCGGCGGCCGGCGTGGACGGATCCAACGTCGCCACAGCAGAATTGGCGTTGCTGCCCGCCGATCCCGACGCCAGTGCCGCCCGGCTGCGCGCAGCCCTGGGCGGGGTCGCGGTGGTACTGACCGACACGATGGGCCGGGCCTGGCGCAACGGCCAGACCGACACCGCGATCGGGTCGGCCGGACTGCCGGTCCTGCACAGCTACGCCGGTGCCCGCGACGGTTTCGGCAACGAGCTTCTGGTCACCGAGGTCGCCGTCGCCGACGAGATCGCCGCCGCGGCCGACCTGGTCAAGGGCAAGCTGACCGGTGTGCCGGTCGCGGTGGTGCGCGGACTGGAGCCGCGCGACGACGGCTCCACCGCGGCGAACCTGCTGCGCGGCGGGGATGAGGACCTGTTCTGGCTGGGTACCGCCGAGGCGATCGAACTGGGCCGGCGGCAGGCCCAACTGCTGCGCCGCTCGGTCCGCCGGTTCGCCGACCGCCCGGTCGAACGGGAACTGATCGAGGCGGCCGTCACCGAAGCGCTCACCGCGCCCGCACCGCACCACACCCGGCCGGCCCGCTTCGTGTGGCTGCAGGACCGGCAACGCCGGCGGGCACTTCTGGATGACCTGCGCGCTGCCTGGCGATCAGACCTCAGCGCGGACGGCAGGCCCGCCGACGAGGTCGAACGCCGGCTTGCCCGCGGGCGGATCCTCTATGACGCCCCCGAGCTGGTGATCCCGTTCATGGTGCCCGACGGGGCCCACCGCTATCCCGACGCCGCGCGCACCGCCGCCGAGCACACCATGTTCACCGTCGCGGTCGGGGCTGCGGTGCAGGCCCTGCTGGTGGCGCTGGCCGTGCGTGGGGCCGGTAGCTGCTGGGTCGGCTCGACGATCTTCGCCCCCGAGGTGACACGCTCGGCACTGGCGCTGCCGCCGGACTGGGAACCGTTGGGCGCCATCGCCATCGGCTATCCGGAGGAGGATGCCCAGCCCCGCGACCCGGCCCCGCTGGACGACCGGTGGCTGTGCCGGTGAGCCTGCACGAGTCGACGGTTGCGGCCCTGACGAACTGGAGCGCACCGGATCCGGGCCAGGATGCGCTGCGCCACGCGGTACTGGCCTTTCTGCTCGCCCGGCCGGACGGCTGCCAACGGGCCTGTGCCCCAGGCCATGTCACCGCCTCGGCTCTCGTCGTCGACCACACCGGGACCAGGGTGCTGCTGACCTTGCACCCGCGCCTGGGACGCTGGGTGCAACTCGGCGGCCATTGCGAGCCCGGCGACACCGGAATCGTCGCCGCGGCGATGAGGGAGGCCACCGAGGAGTCCGGTATCGGCGGGCTGCGGATCGATCCGGAACTGGCGGCCATTCACGTCCATCCGGTGACGTGCTCGCTGGGAGTGCCGACCCGCCATCTCGACCTGCAGTTCCTCGCCCACGCACCGGCGGGGGCCGAGCCGGTCATCAGCGACGAGTCACTGGACCTGCGGTGGTGGCCACTCGATGAGGTGCCGGCCGAGGACACCGGGCTGGCCCGACTGGTCTCGGCCGCCCGATACCGCCTCAACAGCGAAGGCCGTTAGTTCAGCTGTCACGGCGACGGCGAAGGCGTCAGATGTCACGGCGACGGCGAAGGCCGTCAGATGTCACTCGAGTACCTGATCCCGCAGTCCGGGATGTGGACGCCCGGCCATACCCGGGCCCCGCGCAGCAGCTCGCATCGCGCGCCGATGTCGGCGCCGTCGCCGATCACCCCGTCGCGGACGAGCGCACGCGGGCCGATCCGGGAGCCGAAACCGATGATCGAGCGTTCGATCACCGCACCGGGTTCGATGCGGGCTCCGTCGAAGATCACCGCGCCGTCGAGTCGAACGCCGGCGCCGATCTCGGCACCCCGCCCGACCACCGTCCCGCCGTAGAGCAGCGCGCCGGGCGCCACCGACGCGCCGTCGTGCACCAGGCTCTCCCCGCGTTGGCCGCCGAGCACCGGCGACGGGGCGATCCCGCGAACCAGATCTGCCGAGCCACGGACGAAGTCCTCCGGGGTGCCCATGTCACGCCAGTAGGACATGTCGACGTGCCCGAAGACCTTGGCGCCATCGCTCAGCAACGCCGGAAACACCTCGCGTTCCACCGAAACCTCGCGATCGCGCGGGATCAGGTCGATGACGTGGCGTTTGAAGATGTAGGTGCCGGCGTTGATCTGATCGGTCGGCGGATCCTCGTTCTTCTCGAGGAATGCCAACACGTTCCCGTCCGTGTCGGTGGGTACCGAACCGAATGCCCGGGGGTCGCTGACCCGCACCAGGTGCAGGGTCAGGTCGGCGTCGCGCTCGTGATGCGCGGCCAGCATGGCGCCCAGATCCATGCCGGACAGCACGTCGCCGTTGAACACCATGACGGTGTCGCTGCGCAGTTTGGAGGCTACGTTGGCGATCCCGCCGCCGGTGCCCAATGGGGTCTCCTCGGTGACGTACTCGATCTGCAGGCCGAGCCCGGATCCGTCGCCGAACTCGTCTTGGAAGGTCTCGGCCCGGTAGGAGGTGCCGAGCACCACATGTGAGATGCCCGCGGCGGCGATCCGGGACAACAGGTGGCTCAGGAACGGCACCCCGGCGGTGGGCAGCATCGGTTTGGGCGCGGCCAGGGTCAGCGGCCGCAACCGGGTCCCCTTGCCGCCGACCAGGACGACGGCGTCGACCCCGGACGGGTCGATGGGCGTGTGACTCTCGGCGCTCATGACGTCCCTCTCTCCAACTCCCGGCGGGACTTCT
>NZ_JBBATF010000162.1:0-6787 GCF_040398885.1 Mycobacterium sp.
GGGATCCGATCCAGTCCATCTACGGCTGGCGCGGCGCCTCGGCCACCAACCTGCCCCGGTTCACCACCGACTTCCCCCTCGGCGACGGATCCCCGGCGCCCACCCTGGAACTGAGCACCAGCTGGCGCAACCCGCCGCGGGCGCTGACCCTGGCCAACGCGGTCTCCGCCGAGGCCCGCCGGCGTTCGGTCGGGGTGCGGCCGCTGCGGTCCCGCCCGGACGCCGCCCCCGGGACGGTGCTGTGCGCGCTGCAGCGCGACGTCGACACCGAACGGGACTGGCTGGCCGACCAGATCGCCGCCCGCTACGGCGAGGGTGTCACCGCCGCGGTGCTGGTGCGCCGCAACTCCGATGCCGGGCCGATCGCCGAGGCGCTGTCGGCCCGGGGGCTTCCGGTCGAGGTGGTCGGGCTGGCCGGTCTGCTGTCCATTCCCGAAGTGGCGCAACTGGTTTCCACGCTGCGGCTGGTGGCCGACCCGGCCGCCGGGACCGCCGCGATGGAAGTCCTGACCGGGCCGCGCTGGCGGCTGGGGGCGCGGGACCTGGCCGCGCTGTGGCGGCGGGCGGTGCTGCTGGACGGGCCGGGCCCGAGCGTGGCGTCCGCCGAGCAGATCGTGGCCGCGGCGGCCGCCGACGTCGACACCGCGTCCCTGGCCGACGCCCTGGCCGATCCCGGTCCGGCCGGGAACTTCTCCGCCGAGGGCTACCGGCGCATCGGTGCCCTGGGCGCCGAACTGGTCCGGCTGCGCGGTTTCCTGGCGCACCCGCTGACCGATCTGGTGTCCGAGGCGCGCCGGACGCTCGGGGTGGACGTCGAGGTCCGCGCGGCCGGGGCCGGCGGCGAGCATCTGGACCGGTTCGCCGATGTGGTCGCCCACTACGCCGAACGCCCGGGCGCCGACATCGCCGGGCTGCTGGCCTATCTCGACGTGGCCGCGGTCGCCGAGAAGGGCCTGGCGCCCGCCGACGTCGGTGTCGCCCCGGGGCGGGTGCAGGTGCTCACCGTGCACGCCGCCAAGGGTCTGGAATGGCAGATCGTCGCGGTCCCGCACATGAGTGCGCGGCTGTTCCCGTCGACGGCCAAGAAGCGCACCTGGCTCAACGACCCGGCCGACCTGCCGCCGCTGCTGCGCGGCGACCGCGCCGAGGAGGGCCTGCACGGGGTTCCGGTACTGGACACCTCAGCCGCCGGCGACCGGAAAGCGTTGGAGGACATCATCTCCGGCCACCGCGATCAGCTGATGCAGCGCAGCCTCGACGAGGAGCGCCGCCTGCTCTACGTCGCGCTGACCCGCACCGAGGACACCCTGCTGCTGTCCGGGCACCACTGGGGCGCGGCCGACACCAGACCCCGCGGCCCCTCGGAGTTCCTGTCCGAGATCCGCGGCATCATCGAGGCCGCCGCGGAGGCCGGCCAGCCCTGCGGCGAGATCGTGCACTGGGCGGCCGAACCCGCCGACGGCGAGCCGAACCCGTTGCGCGAGAACGTCATCGAGGCGGTGTGGCCGGTGGACCCGCTGGGCGGCCGGCGCGGCGATGTCGAGCGCGGCGCGCAACTGGTGGCCGCGGCGATGGCCGGGCCGCCGCCGGACAGTAACCCGCCGGACGGCGATCCGCCGGCCGGCGGGGTCCCCGACTGGGTGGCCGACGTCGACGCCCTGCTGTCCGAACGGGCCCGCGCCGGAGAACGCGCGCCGGTGGTGCTGCCCGCCCGGCTGTCGGTCAGCGCCCTGGTCGAACTCGACCGCGACCCCGGCGCGGCGGCGCGGCTGACCCGGCGGCTGCCGGCCCGGCCGGACCCGCACGCCATCCTGGGCACCGCGTTCCACGACTGGGTGCAGCGCCGCTACGGCGCCGAGCGACTGCTGGACCTCGACGACCTGCCCGGCGCGGGGGATCCGCGGACCGCCGACGCCGATGCCCTCGCCGCGCTGCAGGATGCCTTCAGCGCCTCGCCCTGGGCGGCCCGCACCCCGCTGGATGTCGAGGTGCCGTTCGAATTGGCGTTGGGCGAGCGGGTGATCCGCGGCCGCATCGACGCGGTGTTCGCCGACCCCGATGGGGGGGTGACGGTGGTGGACTGGAAGACCGGCGAGCCGCCCGCCGACGCCGCCGCCCGACGGCACGCCTCGGTGCAACTGGCGGTCTACCGGCTGGCCTGGGCCGGGCTGACCGGCCGTCCGGTCGCCGAGGTGCGCGCGGCGTTCCACTACGTGGGCTCGGGGCGCACCGTCTCACCCGAAGCGCTCCACGACGCCGAGGACCTGGCGGCCCTGCTCAACCCCGGTGCGGCGCGTTGCGGCGGATCGCCAGCGCCTGGGTGACCATCGGCGCCTGCATCGGCAGCCGGGCCAGCGCCGCGAACCGCATCGGCAGCGGCTTGTCCCGCCACAGCCGCACCATGTTCAGGTTCGCCGGGAAGACCGCCGTGTACAGCGCCGCGGCCGCCAGCGCCCCGAGCCGGCGGGTGCGCGGCACCAGCAGCATGGTGCCGACGCCGACCTCGGCCAGCCCGGAGGCATAGGTGTAGAACCGGGCGTTGCCCGGCAGTTCGGCGGGAACGATCGCGTCGAAGGGCTTCGGGCGCAGGAAATGCCCGACGCCGACGCCGATCAGCATCAGCCCCATCCGATAGGCGGGGCGCTGGCTAACTGGTCCTGCGGTGGTGTGCGGCATGGTTTCATAATGGCCGTGTGCTGGCATTCACCGTGGCGAAACGCTTGGGCCCGTCGATGACGCATCGCTGTGCCTGACCGCCGGCTGAGGCGCCACCTGGACGCCATCGACGGGAACCTCGCCGCCAAACCGGACGCCGCGCTCGTCGAATACCTGCACATCCCGGAGAAGTTCGTCAGCCCGGGCCAGCGCATCGTCCGCCGGCTGATCTACGCCCTGCTGGTGTTGGCCGCCGCGGTTCTGGTGGTCTACCTCGAACGCGACGGCTACCGCGACGTCGGCAGCGAACCGACGACCCTGAGTCTGCTGGACTGCGTGTACTACGCCACCGTGTCACTGTCGACCACCGGCTACGGCGACATCACCCCGGTCACCGAACACGCCCGGCTGCTCAACGTCCTGCTGATCACGCCGCTGCGGGTTCTCTTCCTGATCGTTCTGGTCGGTACCACCGTGGAGACCCTGACCGCCGCGTCGCGCCAGTCCCTGAAGATCCAGCGTTGGAGGAAAACCGTGCGCAACCACACCGTCGTCGTCGGGTACGGCACCAAGGGCCGCACCGCGGTGACCACCATGATCGGCGACGGCGTCGCCCCGGCCGAGATCGTCGTCGTCGACACCGACCAGACCTGCCTGGACCGGGCCAGTGCCGCCGGTCTGGTGACCGTCCGCGGGGACGCCAACAAGTCCGACGTGCTGCGCCTGGCCGGCGCCCAGCACGCCGCCTCGATCGTCGTCGCCACCAGCAGCGACCCGACCTCGGTGCTGGTCACCCTGACCGCGCGCGAACTGGCCCCCAAGGCCACCATCATCGCCGCGGTCCGCGAAGGCGAGAACAAGCATCTGCTGATGCAGTCCGGCGCGGATTCGGTGGTGGTGTCGTCGGAGACCGCCGGCCGGCTGCTGGGCCTGGCCACCTCCAAACCCACCGTGGTGGAGATGATCGAGGACCTGCTGACCCCGGATGCCGGACTGGTGATCGCCGAGCGCGAAGTGGAGCCCAAGGAGGTCGGCGGCTCCCCGCGGCACCTGGCCGACACCGTGCTGGGTGTGGTGCGCGACGGCCGGCTGTTGCGGGTCGACGACGAACGGGTCGACGCCCTGGAGCTCACCGACCGGGTGCTCTACGTCCGCGGCGCCGAAGAGGGCTGAGCGCGTTGAGTTTTCGACTGCGCAACGTCCCGCTGCTCTCACGTGTCGGGGCCGACCGCGCCGATCATCTGCGCACCGACCTCGACGCCGCGCACGAAGGCTGGGCCGACGCGGTGGTGCTGCGGGTCGACGAGCGCAGTCAGGTTCTGGTGGTCGACCGGCAGGTCGTGCTGTCCTCGGCCACCGACATCGCCGACAAGCCGCCCGGCGGCGCGGTATTCCTGGGCCGGCTGCCCGACGGCCGGCACGCCTGGGCGGTGCGCGCCGCGCTGGAGGTTCCCGACGGGGTTCCGGCCCGCGCGGTCGAACCCCGCCGCGCCGGGATCCCCTTCGACGATGTCAGTGCCCAATTGGTCGCCTGCGCCCTGGCGTTGCTGAATTGGCATGACGCCGCTGGTTTTTCACCGGCCGACGGCAGCCCGACCCGGCCGATCCGGGGTGGCTGGGCGCGACGCAACCTGCTCTCCGGGCAGGATGAGTTCCCCCGCATCGACCCGGCGGTGATCTGCCTGGTGCACGACGGGTACGGCCGCGCGGTGCTGGCCCGCCAGGTGGTGTGGCCGCCGCGGCTGTTCTCCCTGCTGGCCGGGTTCGTCGAGGCCGGCGAGTCCTTCGAGACCTGCGTTGCGCGGGAGATCTTCGAGGAGATCGGGCTCGACGTCACCGACGTGACGTATCTGGGCAGCCAGCCCTGGCCGTTCCCGCGCTCGATGATGGTGGGCTTCCACGCCATCGCCGACCCCGAGCAGGAGTTCGTCTTCAACGACGGCGAGATCGCCGAGGCGGCCTGGTTCACCCGCGCCGAGGTGCGGGCGGCCCTGGGCCAGGGGGACTGGAGCAGCGACTCGTCCTCCCCGTTGCTGCTGCCCGGGTCCATCTCGATCGCCCGGGAGATCATCGAGTCCTGGGCCTTCGCTCCCTGACCACCCCCGCCCCCCGCCCCCGTCCGCCCAAACCAACGTTTGGGCGCGAAAGTCCGAGAAAATCTCGCCATTTCGTCGAGTTCGGCAACGCGCGCGGGGAAGCGCACCGGGCACTAGACCCTGAGCTTGGCCTTCACCTCGGCCAGCGACGGGTTGGTCAGCGCGCTGCCGTCCGGGAACAGCACCGTCGGAACGGTCTGGTTGCCGCCGTTGACGCTCATCACGAACTGCGCGGCGGCCGGGTCGTGCTCGATGTCGACATCGCGGAACGGGATCCCGGCGGAGTTGAGCATGGTCTTGAGCCGCTTGCAGTAGCCGCACCACACGGTCGAGTACATGGTCAATTCCGACTCGCTCATAGCCGCTGAACTTAGCTTGTCGCCCCCGGCTGCCAAGATGGAGCCCATGCTCGACGGCCTGGACACCGAGCAGCGCGAGGCGGTGGTGGCCCCGCGCGGCCCGCTGTGCGTGCTGGCCGGGGCGGGAACCGGCAAGACCCGCACCATCACCCACCGCATCGCGCACCTGGTGGCGGGCGGTCACGTCGCCGCCGGGCAGGTGCTGGCGGTCACGTTCACCTCCCGGGCGGCGGGGGAGATGCGCAGCCGGCTGCGGGCCATGGACATCACAGCGGTCCAGGCCCTGACCTTCCACGCCGCCGCCCGCCGGCAGCTGCAGTACTTCTGGCCGCGGGTGGTCGGCGACACCGGCTGGCAGCTGCTGGACTCCAAGTTCGCCGTCGTCGCCCAGGCCGCCAACCGGGCCCGGCTGCAGGCCTCCACCGACGACGTCCGCGACCTCGCCGGGGAGATCGAATGGGCCAAGGCCTCGCTGATCAGCCCGGAGGAGTACCCGGCGCGAGTCGCCGCGGACGGCCGCGACATCCCCCTGGACGCCGCCAAGGTCGCCGCCGTCTATGCCGGCTACGAGGCCCTCAAAGCCAATCGCGACGGGGTGGCGCTGCTGGACTTCGACGACCTGCTGCTGCACACCGCCGCCGCCATCGAGAACGACGCCGCGGTGGCCGGTGAGTTCCGGGACCGCTACCGCTGTTTCGTCGTCGACGAGTACCAGGACGTCACCCCGCTGCAGCAGCGGGTGCTCGACGCCTGGCTCGGCGACCGCGACGACCTCACCGTCGTCGGCGACGCCAACCAGACCATCTACTCGTTCACCGGCGCCTCACCGCGCTACCTGCTGGACTTCTCCCGCCGCTTCCCGGACGCGTGCGTGGTGCGCCTGGAACGCGACTACCGCTCCACCCCGCAGGTGGTCTCGCTGGCCAACCGGGTGATCGCCGCGGCGCGCGGCCGGATGGCCGGCTCCAAACTGCACCTGATCGGCCAGCGCCCGCCGGGCCCGGAGCCGACCTTCCGGGAGCACCCCGACGAGGTCGCCGAGGCCGCCGCGGTGGCCCGGGCGGTCAGAGCGCTCGTCGACGCCGGCACCCCGGCCGCCGAGGTGGCGGTGCTCTACCGCATCAACGCCCAGTCCGAGGTGTACGAGGCCGCGCTCACCGAGGCCGGCATCCCGTTCCAGGTACGCGGCGGGGAGGGCTTCTTCTCCCGCCAGGAGATCCGCCAGTCGCTGGTCGCTTTGCAGCGGGCCGCCGAACGGGGTCTCGGCGGGCAGGAGCGAAGCGACCCGGGAATGGATCAGGAGGGCGAATTGCCCGAACTGGTGCGCGATCTTCTCGAACCTCTCGGCCTCACCCCCGAAGCGCCCACCGGGGTCAAGGCCCGGGAACGGTGGGAGGCGCTGACCGCGCTGGCCGAACTCGTCGACGAGGAAGTCGCACTGCGACCCGACCTCGACCTGCCCTCCCTGGTCGCCGAGTTGAGGCTGCGTGCCGACGCCCGCCACCCACCGACCGTGCAGGGCGTCACGCTGGCCTCCCTGCACGCCGCCAAGGGACTGGAGTGGGATGCGGTGTTCCTGGTCGGGCTGGCCGACGGCACCCTGCCCATCTCCCACGCGCTGTCCCACGGCCCCGACAGCGAGGCCGTCGAAGAGGAACGCCGCCTGCTCTACGTCGG
>NZ_JBBATF010000163.1:0-6634 GCF_040398885.1 Mycobacterium sp.
GAGATGACTTTGAAGCCGCTGGATGATCGTGTGGTGGTGCAACCTGTCGAGGCCGCACCGGTGACCGACGCCGCCGCGCCCGCGGCGGCACCAGCCCCGCAGGCCGCGGCCGACCCGGGTGACTGGGACCGGTCCGGCACCCGGCCGGCCCCGGCGGCGGCGGTCAAGGTTCCCTACGGGGATCCCTCCGAGTGGGACCTCACGCTGCCGGCGGTGCCCAGCGCGTTCCTGTCCGGCGACCCGGTCCAGATCATCAACGCCGTTCTCGGGATCGCCCAGAACTCCGCGCAGGTCACCCAGCAACTGGGCAAGAAGTTCCTGCAGAAACTGGGCATCCTCAAGCCCACCGACACCGGTATCACCAACGGCGGCGGAATCCCGCTGGTCTACGGCAACCAGGCCATCGAGTACGTCATCAAGCGGGCGATGTCCCAGATCGGCGTCCCGTACTCCTGGGGCGGCGGAACCGCCGCCGGGCCGAGTCGCGGCATCGACTCCGGCGCGGGGACCGTCGGCTTCGACTGCTCGGGCCTGGTGCTCTACGCGTTCGCCGGCGCCGGCATCAAACTGCCGCATTACTCGGGTTCGCAGTACGAAATGGGCCGCAAGATCCCGGCAGCGCAGATGCGTCGCGGCGATGTGCTGTTCTGGGGCCCCAACGGGAGCCAGCACGTGGCGATCTACCTCGGCAACAACCAGATGGTCGAGGCGCCCTACACCGGCGCGACCGTCCGCGTCGCCCCGGTCCGCACCAGCGGTATGACCCCCTTCGCCGTGCGCTACATCGAGTGGTGAGGCCGGACATGCCGTCGCGCAAACCGTTGCGGCCGCCCCGCGCCCTGGCGGCGGTGCTGACCGCTCTGCTGCTCGCCGTCGGGTTCGCCACCCCGGCGGCCGCCGCGCCGGCGGTCGCGGCAGGGGAGTGGGATCCGACGCTGCCTCAGGTGGTCAGCGCCGGCGCCCCCGGGGACCCGGTCGCCGTCGCCCAGGCGTCGCTGGCCTTCACCCAGCAGGCCGCCCAGGCCACCATGGATCTGGGCAAGAAGTTCCTCGCCGGTTTGGGTATCGGGGGCGGTCCCTCGGCACTGCCGGGCGGTCGGGTCAGCGGACCCCAGGCCATCGAGTACGTCGTTCGTCGGGGCGCCTCGCAGCGCGGAGTGCCCTACTCCTGGGGGGGCGGGGCGATCAACGGCCCCAGCGAAGGGGTCGACCAGGACGCCGGCAAAGTCGGTTACGACTGCTCGGGCTTCACCCGGTTCGCCTTCGCCGGGGTCGGCGTGCTGATCCCCAAGTACTCCGGTGACCAGTACAAAGCCGGCCGGCACATCCCGCCGTCGCAGGCCAAGCGCGGGGATCTGATCTTCTACGGCCCGGAGGGGGGCCAACACGTGGCCCTTTATCTGGGCGGCGGCCAGATGATGGAGGCGTCCTCGGGAGCCGGCCAGGTGACCGTCGGCCCGGTCCGTACCGCGGGCATGACGCCCTACCTGACCCGCATCATCGAGACCTGAGCCGGCGGGTGGCCGGACGCGCCGGGCAACGACCCACGTCGACGGATTTCCGATCGCCTGGAATAGTTGTCCCCGGGACTCCTGCTGTCGTGCACGTCCCGCCAGTAGCCGTGGAGGAAATTGAATGACGTCACCAGGTGGGTCGCTCGCGGGTTCGAGCAGCTATGTGAGCTCCGGCTCGGCCTCCGTAAGCAGCGGCAACGGTCTGGCCGGCGAGGTGAACACCCTGGAACGGGCCGTCTTCGAGGTCAAGCGGATCATCGTCGGCCAGGACCAACTGATCGAACGGATCCTGGTCGGGCTCCTGGCGAAGGGCCACGTGCTGCTCGAGGGTGTTCCGGGGGTGGCCAAGACGCTGGCCGTGGAGACCTTCGCCAAGGTGGTCGGAGGCACCTTCTCCCGCATCCAGTTCACTCCGGACCTTGTGCCCACCGACATCATCGGAACCCGTATCTACCGCCAGGGCCGCGAGGAGTTCGACATCGAACTGGGTCCGGTGGTGTGCAACTTCCTGCTCGCCGACGAGATCAACCGGGCGCCGGCGAAGGTCCAGTCCGCGCTGCTCGAGGTGATGGCCGAGCGGAAGATCTCCATCGGCGGCCGCGACTACCCGCTGCCAAAGCCGTTCCTGGTGATGGCCACCCAGAACCCGATCGAGAACGAGGGCGTCTACCCGCTCCCGGAGGCACAGCGCGACCGCTTCCTGTTCAAGATCAACGTCGACTACCCCTCCCCGGAGGAGGAACGCGAGATCATCTACCGGATGGGCGTGACGCCCCCGGAGCCCAAGCAGATTCTCGAGACCGGTGACCTGCTGCGACTGCAGGAGGTGGCGGCCAACAACTTCGTCCACCACGCCCTGGTCGACTACGTGGTCCGGGTGGTCACCGCGACCCGCCGGCCCGAGCAGTTCGGCATGCCCGACGTCAAGGCGTGGATCGCCTACGGCGCCTCGCCGCGCGCGTCGCTGGGCATCATCGCCGCCGCCCGCGCCCTGGCGCTGATCCGCGGACGCGACTATGTGGTGCCCCAGGACGTCATCGAGGTGATCCCGGACGTGCTGCGCCACCGCCTGGTGCTGACCTACGACGCCCTGGCCGACGACGTGAAGGCCGACGCGGTGATCGGCCGGGTCATGCAGACCGTCGCGCTGCCCCAGGTGAATGCGATTCCGCAGCAGGGTCATTCGGTGCCCGCCGGACCTGCGGCGGCCGGCGCAAGCGCTCGGTGAGCGAGCCCCCCGCCTGGGAGGCGGCCGATCAGGCGGACACCGTCCACCCGCCGTCGTTCGGCCGCGGTGAGATCGGTGACGCCAAGCTGTCGGCCGCGTTGCGCACGCTGGAACTCACGGTCAAGCGCAAGCTCGACGGGGTGCTGCAGGGCAACCACCTCGGCCTGATCCCCGGCCCCGGTTCCGAGCCGGGCGACTCGCGGATGTACCAGCCCGGCGACGACGTCCGCCGGATGGACTGGTCGGTGACCGCCCGCACCACCCACCCGCACGTGCGGCAGATGATCGCCGACCGCGAACTGGAGACCTGGCTGGTGGTCGACATGTCGGCCAGCCTGGATTTCGGCACCACCGGCTGCGAGAAGCGCGACCTCGCCGTCGGGGCGGCCGCGGCGATCACCTACCTCAACAGCGGCGGCGGTAACCGGATCGGCGCGCTGATCGCCAACGGCGAGAGGATCATCCGCGTGCCCGCCCGGTCCGGCCGTCAGCACGAGCAGACCCTGCTGCGGGCCATCGCCACCTCGCCGCGGGCGCCACTGGGGGTCCGCGGCGACCTCGCGGTCGCCATCGACGCGCTGCGCCGGCCCGAACGCCGCCGGGGGATGGCGGTGATCATCAGCGACTTCCTCGGTCCGATCAACTGGATGCGTCCGCTTCGGGCCGTCTCCGCCCGCCACGAGGTGCTCGGCATCGAGGTCCTCGATCCGCGTGACGTCGAACTGCCGGCCGTCGGGGACGTGATCCTGCAGGACACCGAGAGCGGTGTGACCCGGGAGTTCACCATCGACGAGCAACTGCGTGACGACTTCGCCCGGGCCGCCGCACTGCACCGCGACGAGGTGGCCCGCACCCTGCGCCGCTGCGGCGCACCGCTGATGACCCTGCGCACCGACCGGGACTGGATCGCCGACATCGTGCGTTTCGTCGCCTCCCGGCGCCGGGGAGCGATGGCGGGCAGCCAGTGAGCCTGCCGTTGCTGGGCCCGATGTCGCTCGGCGGCTTCGCCCACCCGTGGTTCTTCCTGTTCCTGGTCGTGGCCGCCGCCCTGGTCGCGCTGTACATCGCGGTTCAGCGGGCCCGCAAGCAGCGCATCCTGCGGTTCGCGAACATGGAACTGCTGGAAAAGGTTGCGCCGCAACGTCCGAGCCGGTGGCGGCACGTTCCGGCGATCCTGCTGATCTCGTCGCTGGTGATGCTGACGATCGCGATGGCGGGACCGCAGAACGACGTGCGCAAGCCGCGCAACCGGGCGGTGGTGGTCCTGGTGATCGACGTGTCGCAGTCGATGCGCGCCACCGACGTCGAGCCCAGTCGGCTGGCGGCCGCCCAGGTCGCGGCCAAGCAGTTCGCCGACCAGTTGACCCCCGGGATCAACCTCGGACTGATCTCCTACGCGGGCACCGCGACGGTGCTGGTCTCCCCGACGACCAACCGGGAGGCCACCAAGATCGCGCTGGACAAGCTGCAACTCGCCGACCGCACGGCGACCGGCGAGGCCATCTTCACCGCGTTGCAGGCGATCGCCACCGTGGGTGCGGTGATCGGCGGCGCCGGCAGCGCCGACGAGGAGAAGCCGCCGGGCCGCATCGTGCTGATGTCCGACGGCAAGGAGACGGTGCCGTCCAACCCGGACAACCCCAAGGGCGCCTTCACCGCCGCGCGCACCGCCAAGGACCAGGGCGTGCCGATCTCGACGGTGTCCTTCGGCACCCCCTACGGCTACGTGGAGATCAACGATCAGCGGCAGCCGGTGCCGGTGGACGACGAGATGCTCAAGAAGATCGCCGAACTCTCCGACGGGAGCAGCTACAGCGCCTCGACGCTGGAGCAGCTCAAGGAGGTGTTCACCTCGCTGCAGGACCAGATCGGCTACGAGACCATCAAGGGCGACGCCAGCGTGGGCTGGCTCCGGCTGGGCTCGCTGCTGCTGGCGGCGGCCGCCCTGGCGGCACTTCTGATCAACCGCCGGCTCCCGGGTTAGCCCCCTTGCGCCCAAACCGACGAACGGGCGCGAAAGATCGAGTGAATCGCACCAAAACGTCGACCTCGGCATGGGCGTGCCTGATTTCGGGCTGACAGCAGGAAGGCACTAAGTTGACGGGCATGACCGACACCCCGAGTCCCGGCGCCGACGGCCAGAGTGCGGGCGGCAGACCCCCGTTCGTCTCCCGCTC
This sequence comes from Mycobacterium sp., assembly GCF_040398885.1. GTDB lineage: Bacteria > Actinomycetota > Actinomycetes > Mycobacteriales > Mycobacteriaceae > Mycobacterium. Next base: position 4,920 of record NZ_JBBATF010000163.1, read on the forward strand.
CGTACTGGTCACCGGCGGGAACCGGGGGATCGGCCTGGCCATCGCCAGGCGGCTGGCCGCCGACGGGCACAAGGTGGCCGTCACCCACCGCGGCTCGGGGGCGCCGGACGGACTGTTCGGAGTCGAGTGCGACATCACCGACAGCGCGGCCGTGGACCGGGCCTTCACCGAGGTCGAGCAGCACCAGGGCGCGGTGGAGGTGCTGGTGTCCAACGCCGGCATCACCGCGGACGCGTTCATGATCCGGATGACCGAGGAGCGCTTCGAGAAGGTCATCGACGCCAACCTCACCGGAGCGTTCCGGGTGGCCCAGCGCGCGGCGCGCAGCATGCAGCGCAACCGGTTCGGCCGGATGATCTTCGTCGGGTCGGTCTCGGGGATGTGGGGCATCGGCAACCAGTCCAACTACGCCGCGTCCAAGGCCGGTCTGATCGGCATGGCGCGGTCTATCTCGCGCGAGATGTCCAAGGCCGGGGTGACCGCCAATGTGGTCGCTCCCGGCCTGATCGACACCGACATGACCCGCGCGATGGACGAACGGGTTCAGGAGGGCGCCCTGGAGTTCATCCCGGCCAAGCGGATCGGCACCGCCGAGGAGGTCGCCGGGGCGGTCAGCTTCCTGGCCTCGGAGGACGCCGGCTACATCGCCGGTGCGGTGATCCCGGTCGACGGCGGCATGGGCATGGGCCACTAGGCCCGGCCCCCAGACACGAAAGGACCCACATGGCAGGGCTTCTCGAGGGCAAGCGCGTCCTCGTCACCGGCATCATCACCGACTCCTCGATCGCGTTCCACATCGCGCGGGTGGCCCAGGAGGCCGGCGCGGAGGTCGTCTGCACCGGCTACGAACGCATGCGCCTGATCCGCCGGATCGTCGACCGGCTGCCCGGTCCGGCGCCCCTGCTGGAGTTGGACGTGCAGAACCCCGAGCACCTCGACACCCTGGCCGACCGGATCACCGAGGCGATCGGCGCGGGCAACAGGCTCGACGGCGTGGTGCACTCCATCGGCTACATGCCGCCCAGCGGCATGGGCGTCAACCCGTTCTTCGACGCGCCCTACGAGGACGTCGCCAAGGGGATCCACATCTCGGCCTTCTCCTACGCCTCGCTGGCCAAAGCCGTTCTACCGATCATGAATCCGGGCGGCGGCATCGTGGGCATGGACTTCGACCCCACCCGCGCGATGCCGGCCTACAACTGGATGACGGTGGCCAAGAGCGCGCTGGAGTCGGTGAACCGGTTCGTCGCCCGCGAGGCCGGCAAGGTCGGGGTGCGGTCGAATCTCGTTGCGGCCGGACCGATTCGGACGCTTGCGATGAGCGCGATCATGGGCGGCGCACTGGGCGACGAGTTCAAGGACGAGATGAAGATGCTGGAGGAGGGGTGGGACCAGCGGTCACCGCTGGGTTGGGACATGAAGGATCCCACCGCGGTCGCCAAGACGGTGTGCGCCCTGGTCTCCGATTGGCTGCCGGCCACCACCGGCACGGTGATCTACGCCGACGGCGGCGCCAGCACGCAACTGTTGTGAGCGACTTCGACGCCCTGCTGCTGCTGTCCTTCGGCGGCCCGGAGGGCCCCGAACAGGTGATGCCGTTCCTGGAGAACGTCACCCGCGGTCGCGGCATCCCGCGGGAGCGCCTGGAGTCGGTGGCCGAGCACTACCTGCACTTCGGCGGGGTGTCGCCGATCAACGGCATCAACCGGTCGCTG
>NZ_JBBATF010000164.1:0-6577 GCF_040398885.1 Mycobacterium sp.
GCAGTCGTTGGCCGGAGCGCAGTCGTTGGCCGGAGCGCATCGACCGCCGCGGGGGCGATCGGCGGCCGCGACGGTTCGACATCAACATCCCCGGACTCCGGCGTCGACGGCACCGGTCGCGGCCGGGTGACCGGGTCGGGGGCCGACCGCGGGTTCGCTGAGTTGCTCCGGCGGTTCTCAGATGCGCGATGCCGCGCCCCCGACGTGCGCCGGTGCGGCCCGGGATCGGCGGAGTCGGAACTCGCTTCCGAATCTCGGCCGGGGTCGGCCGCGGCAACGCCCGATGTCACTGCGCCCGAGCCGAACCCCACCCCCAGCGCAATTGCCAACGCGCCGACACGACCGACCTGTACTGCGGTGTTCACCTCTGGACCCCTTTGCTCGGGGTCCAGCCTAGCGGGTCGGCGCGGAGTTACGCCCCGTCGTCCTTGCCGGTGATGGCTTCCTTGGCCTTGCCCACCGCGTGGGTGGCGATCTCCCCGGCGTCCTGGACGATCGCCGTCGCGCCGCCGACGATGTCGCCCTTGACGATCTGGCCGGCGTCTTCGACTATGTCGCCGGCCTTGCCCACCGCGTGTGCCGCGATGTCTTTGGCCGCGTTGATCGCGTTCTTGGGATCGAAGCCCATCTGGACCTCCTGTGTTGACGGGATTTGACTAGGACAGTAGTCCTGCGTCGGGACGCTCGGTAGGGGATTGGCGGCTAGCCCGTCGGCCGGCGAGGCCACGGGAACCACTGCCGCCCCGGGAACCACCGCCCCTGATACACGGTGCCGAGAATGGGGATCTCGGCCCTCGGCGAGGAGCGCCGCACCTGGCCCAGTGGCGCGAACGGGGTTGGTGAACCAGACACCCGGAGACTCGGGCGCAGCGATTCGAAACAGATATCTTCAATTGACATGAATGCCGGTTTCCGCCGTGATCGCGTTGTTCGCCGGCGACAAGGCCCGCATGGGCGACATCTTCTACGACAGCGTCGGAACCCGAGCCGATGCGGCCATCGAGAGTTGGATAAGGAAGGCGCAACAACGAAGTACCCTGAACGCGCTGCAAGGGTCGCTGAAGTCCGCGACCAAATGCGCGAGACCGACCGCGCCTACGAAATGAAACTCGCACTAATCCGCAGTGTCGCCGAACTCACCCAAAAACGAACTCGCCGAACGGCTCGGCGTCGGCCAAGCCGCGGCCTCCAAAGTGGAACGTCAAGAGGATCTCTTGCTCTCCACGCTGGCGAGTTACGTGTCTGCCGCCGGGTCCCACGCACGCCTTGTCATCACCGTCAACGGACAGAACATCGAGTTCGACCCGGACTCCTTCGCCAAGTAGCAAGACTCCTTCGCCAAGTAACAAGACGAGGCATCAAGAGCGGGTGGTCGGCTCGTCGTCGCTGGCGCGCATCGGTGTCCACGCGGCCCTTCGAGCGGTCACCATCGAAGCGGCCTACTCCTGGCGCATGGACACGAACTGGGCAGCATCACGGCCGGCAAGGAGGCCACGTTCACCGTGTTGGGTGACGACGGAACGCCGTGGCCCCCGAACAACTCGGTGTCGTCGCCGTAGACGTCGAAGACCCGGCCGGTCACATCCCCGAGCAACTGCTCGAAAGCGCCCGGCTCCCAGTTCTTTCCAACTCCGCCCGGGAACCGCGCGGGGCCGGTGAACGGTATGAAAACCCACTGCCCGGCTGTTTCGAATCACGGCTGTGCGAGACTGTCTCCGTTTGAGTCAGGGAGGTCAACAGGTGGTCATCGTCGAGCGGGAGCAGCGTCGTGGGGGAGCAGCGGTGCTGCGACGGATATGGCGGCTGCACTTCTGGGTCGGGCTTTTCGCGGCCCCCGCGTTGGTCATCCTGGCCTGCACCGGTCTGGTAATCCTGTACTCGCAGCCGCTAGACCTGTGGCTGAACCGGGACATGAGGGTGGTCTCCGCTACCAACGCTCCGGTCTCGTTGGATGTCCAGATCGCCGCTGCACGTGAGCATGTCGGCCCCGGCATGGTGCTGGACTCCGTCACGCCGCCGCAGGCGGCAGACCGCTCGACCCAGGTGGATTTCCTCCCGGCGGATGATTCCAGTGTCGGCGAACGCAACGTCATCCAAGCCTTCATCGACCCCTACACCGGCAAGTACCTGGGCCACCGCCATGAACTGGACGGTCTGGTCGGCTGGGCGAACCAGTTGCACCGGTTCTTCGGCAATGACGGGCCGACCGTCTCGCTGCCGTCGCTGGGCCACTACATCGCACCGTCGTCGTATCCCGAACCGTCCATAAAGGTCGGAATCGGCAACCTCATCATCGAGATGACGGCGGTCTGGATTCTGGTGCTTGCCCTCAGTGGCATCTACCTGTGGTGGCCACGCGCCATCGAAGGCGGCAAGCCGCGCCTGGCCGTCCGGTGGGCCAAGGGCGGCCGCATCCGGTGGCGCGACCTGCACGCCACCACCGGCATTCTGCTGTCGGTGGTGTTGATCTTTTACATCGTCACCGGCCTGACTTGGTCGCGGTACTGGGGCGAGAACTGGCGAGCCGTCGCCACCACCGTCACACCCGCCGCCGAAGTCGATGCTCCATCCACCCCCGCAAAGGTCGGCGACTTCGACCGGTTCGGTCACCACATCGCCTGGGCGGACAAAGACGACCCGGTCTACGGCGCCACCGCCAACACGCCGACACCCCGGCGGTTGGGCTTCGCCGAAATCGACCAAATCGCCAAGTCGGAGAACATGATCCCCGGCTACTCCATCGTGCCCCCGTCGGACGCCTTCGCCGGACACCACGGAGGCGACACCGTCTACGGCAGCTACACCGTAATCAACCACTGGCCCCAGAAGCTTTCCGAACAGCGGACGCTCTACCTCAACCAGTTCACCGGCCAGACCATCGTCAACGCCACCGCCGAGCAGGACGGTACGCTGTCGCGGTTCAGCAGTTGGGGCGTCAACACCCACATGGGCACCCAGTACGGCATCCTCACGCGCATCCTGGCCACCGCTGCCTGCCTGGCACTTCTGGCGAGCATCGTCTCCGCGACGCTGATGTGGTGGAAGCGTCGGCCGACCGGCAGTGCCGGTCTGCCGGGTGCGACCAGCGACACCATGCGGTCTGACACACCACGCGGTGCCGTCGTTGCCGTCGGCGTAATCGCCGCCGCACTGGCCGCCGTCTACCCGTCCTTCGGCGTGAGCCTGATCGTCGTTCTCATCGCTGAGTTGATCCTGGCCGCTCGTCGTAGTCGGCAGAAGCAACCGTCCGACTGAGGTCTACCAGTCGCGCTCGCGCCATTCGCCAGCCGGGGCCGTGCCTCACTCAAGGTGGTGTCGTCACCGTGGCCGGGGTAGACCACGGTGTCGTCGCCGCAGACCCCGAGACCCGGCCTTCCAGGTCGTCCATGAGCGACGTGAACTCTGTCGGATTTGTTGTCCGCCCGACTCCGCCGGGGAACCGGCGCGAGCCGGGGAATCAGCCGTTCTGAGACCAATGTGTATTCAGGGCGTTGACCAGTTCCGGCGCACGCTCATCCGGGAAGAAGAGCCGACCTCCCGGAATTCGGTGACGGATGTCGCTCCCGGCATGAGGTCAACCAACCAATCGGCCCGCTTGCGTTTGAAGAAAATGTCTCCGGTACCCCAGATGATCGCGGTGGGTGTCTCGCAGGCGCGAAGGAGGGGCGTGATCGGAGCCAGTTGCTCTGGCTTCATCGACGACAGCAGTGCGGTCATGAAGCGCAGACCGTCGGGGTTGCCCAGGATCGGAGTCAGGTAATCGACGAAGACGTCATCGGGAACGACGGAGATGTCCTGGTATCCCGTGCGGTAAATCTGTTTGGCGATCGTCGGCATGCTGACGAGTGGTTTGGCTGCGAGTCACCGCAGGCCTGAATGCCGCTGGCGGCATGTTTCCTTCGGTGTCGCAGTTGGTGAGAGCGAATGTCGCAAACCGGGCCGGATCGCGGGTCAGCACGACCTGCGAAACGGCCCCGCCGGTGTCATTGCCCGTGGGTCTTCACTAATGGTCGGCTCTGGCGTAACTGCGTACGCCCTTCTCCCGGAACGCCGCTGCATCAGCATCGACCTTCCCGGCCACCGTGTACGAAGAGGGTTACCGGGCCCTGTCCGACGTCCGTGTAGCTGACGCCGCCGGTGCTGCGGCGGTGAGCCGCGAACTCGTCGGTCACCAGCCGCGCTCGCGCCACTCGGCCAGGTGCGGCCGCTCCTCGCCCAGGGTGGTGTCGTCGCCGTGGCCGGGGTAGACCACCGTGTCGTCGCCGTAGACGTCGAAGACCCGGCCGGTCACATCCCCGAGCAACTGCTCGAAAGCGCCTGGCTCCCAGGTCTTTCCAACTCCGCCCGGGAACAGGCAGTCTCCGGTGAACAGCTGCACGGCGGTGCGCCCGCCGGCCGGGCGCAGCGCCAGTGCGACCGAGCCCGGGGTGTGGCCACGCAGGTGGATCACGTCGAACACGAGCTCCCCGAGTTGCAGGACGTCGCCGCCGGCCAGGAAGCGCTCCGGGGGGATCGGCAGCGGTTCGGCGTCCAGTTCGTGGGCGGCTGTCGGCGCCCCGGTGGCCTCGGCCACCGCGGTCAGCGCCTGCCAGTGGTCGAAGTGCTGGTGGGTGGTCACGATCATGGCCAGCTTGGGAGCCTGCTCGCCCACCAGCTCCACCAGCAGGTCCGGGTCGTTGGCGGCGTCGATCAGCAGCGATTCGCCGGTTTCGGCGCAGGTCACCAGGTAGGCGTTGTTGTCCATCGGCCCGACCGACATCTTGATGATGCTCACCCCCGGCAGGATGCGCCGGGCGGCGGTCCGGGTCTCGACATGGCCGGTGTAGGTGTCGTCAACCACAGTCATGAGGCCACGTTACTGCTGTCGGGGCCGGCACATAGCATGGGCGGGTGGACCGGCTGATCGTCAAGGGCGCGCGCGAGCACAACCTGCGCAGCGTCGACCTGGATCTGCCCCGCGACAGCCTGATCGTGTTCACCGGACTGTCCGGGTCCGGGAAGTCCTCGCTGGCCTTCGACACCATCTTCGCCGAGGGTCAGCGCCGCTACGTCGAGTCGCTGAGCGCCTACGCCCGCCAGTTCCTCGGCCAGATGGACAAGCCCGACGTCGACTTCATCGAGGGCCTCTCCCCGGCGGTGTCCATCGACCAGAAGTCCACCAACCGCAACCCGCGCTCGACCGTCGGCACCATCACCGAGGTCTACGACTACCTGCGTCTGCTCTACGCCCGGGCCGGCACCCCGCACTGCCCGGTGTGCGGGGAGCGCATCGCCCGGCAGACCCCGCAACAGATCGTCGACCAGGTGCTGGCGATGGCGGAGGGCACCAAGTTCCAGGTGCTCGCCCCGGTGGTGCGCACCCGCAAGGGCGAGTTCGTCGACCTGTTCGACAAGCTCAACACCCAGGGCTACAGCCGGGTCCGGGTCGACGGCGTGGTGCACCCGCTCACCGAGCCCCCCACGTTGAAGAAGCAGGAGAAGCACGACATCGAGGTGGTCGTCGACCGGCTCACGGTCAAGGCCACGGCCAAGCAGCGGCTGACCGACTCGGTGGAGACCGCACTCGGCCTGGCCGACGGCATCGTGGTGCTGGATTTCGTCGACCGCGACGAACACGACCCCCATCGCGAGCAGCGGTTCTCCGAGAAACTGGCCTGCCCCAACGCCCACCCGCTGGCGGTGGACGACCTCGAGCCGCGGTCGTTCTCGTTCAACTCGCCCTACGGCGCCTGCCCGGAGTGCAGTGGCCTTGGCATCCGCAAGGAGGTCGACCCGGAGCTGGTGGTGCCCGACCCGGACCTGACCCTGGCCGAAGGGGCCGTGGCCCCCTGGTCCATGGGGCAGAACTCCGACTATTTCACCCGGATGATGGCCGGCCTGGGCGAGGCTCTGGGCTTCGACGTCGACACCCCGTGGCGCAAGCTTCCGGCCAAGGCGCGCAAGGCGATCCTGGAGGGCTGCGACGAGCAGGTCCATGTGCGCTACCGCAACCGCTACGGGCGCACCCGGTCCTACCACGCCGACTTCGAGGGTGTGATGGCCTTCCTGCAGCGGCGCATGGAGCAGACCGACTCGGAGTTGATGAAGGAACGCTACGAGGGCTTTATGCGCGACGTGCCCTGCCCGGAGTGCGACGGCACCCGCCTGCGGCCGGAGATCCTGGCGGTGACGCTGACGGCGGGGCAGCGCGGCAGTAAGTCCATCGCGCAGGTGTGCGAGCTGTCCATCGCCGAGTGCTCGGAGTTCCTCAACGAACTGACCCTGGGGCTGCGTGAGGCGGCCATCGCCGGGCAGGTGCTCAAAGAGGTACAGTCCCGGCTGGGTTTTCTGCTCGACGTCGGCCTGGACTACCTGAGCCTGAGCCGCGCGGCCGGCACGCTGTCCGGCGGTGAGGCGCAACGCATCCGGCTGGCCACCCAGATCGGCTCGGGTCTGGTCGGCGTGCTCTACGTCCTCGACGAGCCTTCCATCGGCCTGCACCAGCGCGACAACCGCCGCCTCATCGAAACTCTCACCCGGCTAAGGGATCTCGGCAACACGCTGATCGTCGTCGAGCACGACGAGGACACCATCGCCC
>NZ_JBBATF010000165.1:0-6548 GCF_040398885.1 Mycobacterium sp.
CAGCCGCCGCACTGCAGCGGAAGGACCAGGTCGAGCATGATCCGCAGTCTGCCCCTCGGCGGTGACAAGACGGCGGCCTCGTCCCTCGGCGGCATCGTCGCTCGACTGAACCCGACCGTCTCACTCCTCCCCCGCCTCGTCCCTCGGCGGCATCGTCGCTCGACTGAACCCGACCGTCTCACTCCTCCCCCGCCTCGTCCCTCGGCGGCATCGTCGCTCGACTTAACCCGGCATCACCGGCACCGCTCCGGGCGCCATGAACGGCTGCAGTTCGGTCCAGGTCTGCCCGTTGGCGGCGCTGGTGGCGAGCAGTTGCAACACCCCGCGGGCGTCGGCCACATACACCGCCGAGGGATTGGCCGCCACCGCCGACACCGGCATCACCAGGTTGCTGCTCGGGCCGTCGGAGTTCACCCCGTCGAGGTTGACGTAGGACACCGGGTGGGCGGGGTCGTTGCGGGTCACGACCATGTCGTCGCCGGTGCGCCAGGCCAGCGACACCACCGACTTGCCCAGGCCGAAGCCGATACGGCGCGGGTAGCTCAGCGCGAACTCCCCGCCCGCGGTCTGCTCCACCCCGGCGAGCACCGCCTGACCGTCGATCACCATCGCCACCCGGGTGCCGTCCCGGGATACCTGCAGTTCGGTGATCGCCCCGGGGAACGCAGACGTCACCGCCGCGGAGTCCACCGGGATGCGGGCCGGCTGTCCGGAGGCCTCCTCGCGGATCACCCGCACCACGCTGTTGCCGTCGACCACCACCCACACCGCGTCGTCGAGCGCCCACGTCGGGCGCGACACCGTCCGGCCGTCGGTGGCCCGCACGGCCTGCCCGCCACTGGGCCCGATCCACAGCGAGGCGCCGGCGTCGGGTGGGGCGACCACCGCGGCCACGTCCCGGCCGGACCGGGAGAACGTCGCCGCCCGTTGGTCGGCCATCGACCCGAACGAACCGGGCACCTTGACCGCCTGCTGACCGTCCACGGCCACCAGGGACCCGCCGATCAGCGCATGCACCCCGGCCGCGGCGCCGTCCACCGCGCCCGGGTCGGAGGCGGCGACGTCGGTGGTCTTCCAGCCGTCGACGAACCGGTCGTCCAGCGGAGCCCCGTCGACGTTGATCAGGTACGGCCCGTTGACGTCCGAGCGGGCCAGCGTCCAGATCAGTTGCGCGGCAACCAGAAGCCGGCTTGCCGGGTCGGTCGTGGTGAGGTTCTCCAGGTCCACCCGGGCACCGCCGTAGCCACGGCCGACTCCGGTCTTGCCGCCGTCGGCGCGGGTGACCGGCCCGCGCAGTTTCAGCGGCGGGCCCAGTAGATTGCGCACCGCCTTGGCCATTTCCGGCCGCGGGCCGGCGATGAGTTTGTTGACCAGTTCGGTGGCCAGCAGGTCCGGGTCGGAGACCGCGACGTAGCGGGGGTCGGGGACGACGGTCTTGCCGGTCGGGTCGATGAAATACAGCGTGTAGCGCTTGTAGGCGGCCTGGAACTGCTGCCAGTCCAGGAATACCCCGTTGGGCAGCCGGTTGATCCGCCAGCCGCCCGCGGTCTGCACCAACTCGATCGGTCCCGGGTCGGGCAGCTTGCCCTCCCCGGTCTCGAATACGCCGATATCGGAGATGGACCCGAGGATGTCGGCCTGCATGGTCACCGAAACCCCATCCTCCGAACGGGTTTCGGTGAACAACACCTTGTCGATGAGCAGTGCGCTGCCCTGGTCGTCCCAGTCCTTGGAGGCCGACTCGGTGAGGAACTGGCGGGCCGCGATGTGCCGGTTGGCCGGATCCGCGGTGGCCTTGAGAAACTCGCGCAGCAGTTGATCGGGGCTCATGGCCGGGTTGGGCTCGGGCAACTGCCTGGGCGCGGGCACCTCGACGGTGCCGATCGCCTGCGGCGCCGAGGAATCCGGCACCCCGGCACACCCCGCCAGGGCCACCATCACGGCGGCCGACACACTGACCAGAAGCCTTCGAATCACGCCCGCTCCCCCGCGGTCTCCCGACGCCGAAGATGCTCGGCGGCAACAGGTTTCAGCGGCAGCGGGCTGGTGGTGACTTTGTGGCCGCGCACCAGCGGCAGCGTCAGCCGGAAGCATGCCCCATTGCCCGGCTCGCCCCAAGCTTCCAGCCTGCCCTGGTGCAGTCGGGCGTCCTCGATGCTGATCGCCAGGCCCAGGCCCGTTCCCCCGGAGCGGCGTACCCGCGACGGGTCGGAGCGCCAGAACCGGCTGAACACCAGCTTCTCCTCGCCGGGCCGCAGGCCCACGCCGAAGTCGCGGACGGTGACGGCGACGGTGTCCTCGTCGACGCCCATCCGGATCTGCACCGGCTTGCGCTCGGCGTGGTCGATGGCGTTGGCGATCAGGTTGCGCAGAATGCGCTCGACCCGGCGGGGGTCGACCTCGGCGATCACGGCTTCCTCGGGCATCTCCACCTGCAGGTCGACGTGGGCTTCGGAGGCCAGGTGACCGACCTTGCCCAGGGCGCTGTTGACCGTGGAGCGCAGATCCAGTGCCTCCACCGAAAGCTCGGCCACACCGGCGTCGTGCCGGGAGATCTCCAGCAGGTCGTTGAGCAGGGTCTCGAACCGGTCGAGTTCGCCGACCAGCAGTTCGGTCGACCGACGCAGCGCCGGATCCAGATCCTCGCTGTGGTCATAGATCAGATCCGCGGCCATCCGCACCGTGGTCAGCGGCGTGCGCAGTTCGTGGCTGACGTCGGAGGTGAACCGCCGCTGCAGATTGCCGAACTCCTCGAGGGTGGTGATCTGCCGCTGCAGGCTCTCGGCCATGTCGTTGAACGACACCGCCAGCCGCGCCATGTCGTCCTCACCGCGCACCGGCATCCGCTCCGAGAGTTGCCCCTCGGCGAACGACTCGGCGATCCGGGAGGCCGAACGCACCGGGAGCACCACCTGCCGGGAGACCAGCAGCGCGATACCAGCCAGCAACAGCAGCAGCACCAGTCCGCCGGTGGCCATGGTGCCGCGCACCAGGGTGATGGTGCTTTCCTCGCTGCTCAGCGGGAAGATCAGGTACAGCTCAAGGTTGCTGATGCGCGACGGCGCGGGAGTGCCCACCAGCAGCGCCGGGCCGGAGAACCCGTCGATGCGCACTCCTGTGTACTGGTAACTGACCTGACCTGCCTTGACGAAGTCCCGCAGCGAACGCGGAATCTGGTCGACCGGGCCGGCCGAGGTGGCCTCCCGAGGGCCGTCGCCGGGGACGATCAAGACGGCGTCGAACGCGCCAGCCACCCCGGGGCCGGAAGCCTGGCCCGGCTTGGAGATCAAGGTGTCACGGGCCAACTGCAGGCTGGAGTCCAGCGAGCGCGCCTCCTCGCCGCTGACTATCCCGCTGACGGTGTTGCGGGCGCGGTCCACCTCCCGGGTGGCCGCACGCACTTTAACGTCCAGCACCCGGTTGGTGATCTGGCTGGTGAGCACGAAACCAAGCACCAGGATCACCAGCGCGGACAGGCCGAGGGTCAGAACCACCACCCGCAACTGCAGGGAACGTCGCCAGATGCGGGCCAGCGACCGGCTGATCGCACTGGTGCCCCGGACCACGGGGCCGGACCGCGTGCGCCGCCTGGTGCTGAAAATCATCGGGAGGCGGCGCTCATTCGCGCCGCCGCTGCTCTTCGCTGACGCTCAGCATCGCCGCGGCCCGCCGTCACGGCGGTCCGGCCTTGTAACCCACTCCCCGAACGGTCAGCACCACCTGCGGGTTCTCCGGGTCCCTCTCGACCTTTGCCCGCAACCGCTGGACATGCACGTTCACCAACCGGGTGTCCGCGGGGTGCCGGTAGCCCCAAACCTGCTCGAGCAGCACGTCTCGAGTAAACACCTGCCGCGGTTTACGCGCCAACGCCACCAGCAGGTCGAACTCCAGCGGGGTCAGCGAGATCTGCTCGCCGTCTCGGGTCACCTTGTGAGCCGGCACGTCGATCTCGATGTCGCCGATGGACAGCATCTCGGCGGGCTCGTCGTCGTTGCGCCGCAGCCGGGCCCGGACCCGGGCCACCAGTTCCTTGGGCTTGAACGGCTTCATCACATAGTCGTCCGCGCCGGACTCCAGGCCCAGCACCACATCGACGGTGTCGGTCTTGGCGGTCAGCATCACGATCGGCACCCCGGAGTCCGCCCGCAACACCCGGCACACGTCGATGCCGTTCATCCCGGGCAGCATCAGATCCAGCAGCACCAGGTCGGGCCGCAATTCGCGAACCGCCGTCAGCGCCTGCGAACCATCGCCGACGACCGCCGTCTCGAAACCCTCGTTGCGCAGGACGATGGTCAGCATCTCCGCGAGCGAGGGGTCATCGTCAACAACCAGAATCCGTTGCCTCATAGCGACCATGGTGTCACCGAACCGCGGCAAATCCCTGCTAGAACACGCGTGTTCTGCCCGAACGCCGGCAGCAAGTGCCGCTCAGGTCGACAGGTCGGCCGCGAGGCTTCCGGCGTCGACGTCCGGTGCGACCACCGACCAGCGCCCGTGCCAGTGCCGTTCAGCCAGTTCGGCGTACACCGCGGCGGTGCGCTGCTGCAGCGCGGCGTCCCGTTCGTAGGCGTCGCGGGCCCGATCGGCCTCCTCGTCGGCCCGGCGCAGGGCCCGTTCGCGGGCCAGTTCCACCGGGACCCCGAGCAGGATCTGGTGGTCGGGCTCGGGCAGGCCCAACCGCCCGTATTCCAGGTCGCCCACCCAGGACACCATCTCGCCGGCGGCGTCCTGATTGAGCCGAGCCGCACAGTAGGCGGCGTTGGAGGCGACGTAGCGATCCAGGATCACCACGTCGTGGCCGGCGCGCAGGGTGGTGATCTGATCCTTGGCCCCGGCGCGGTCGAGTGCGAACAGCACCGCCATCGCATAGACCGACCCGGCCAGGTCGCCGTGCCGGCCGTGCAACGCCTCACTGGCCAGATCGGCGGTGATCGACCTGCCGTAGCGGGGGAAGGCCAGCGTGGTCACCGAGCGCCCGGCCGTCGCAAAGGCCTCCTGCAGCCCGCGGCTCAGGGTGCGTTTGCCGGCGCCGTCGAGTCCCTCGATGACGAGCAGCACTAGAACGCGCCGCAGTTCGGCGTGGTCGGCAGGCCGTTGAACCGATCGGCTAGCCACTGCATGAGCCGTTCTCCGTCGACGAACATCGGCAGCGCATGGTTGACCGCCAACTTGTTGAACAGTGGCGGTTGCTCGTTGGTCCAGAACTGGACATCGGCACCCTGGGCGCACCAGGCCCGGGCCATCTGCGCGGCGGGTCCCCACGGGACCAGTGGGTCGTAGCGGTTGCTCAGCACGAAGACCGGGGCACCGGGTTTGTAGCGGCCAAGTCGCTGGGCGTCGAATATCTTGTGGAACAACGGATTATGTGCAACCTCGTTCACGTCGCCGACGAAGAAGTCCCGCAGATGCTTGAACCGGTAGCGCAGCACCGTTTCCCCGATGCACTGGGTGGCGGTGTCGTCGAGCATCTTCTGACCCATCGGCGTCAGGGTGGCGCGAACCTTTTCGGCGTACTCGGGGTGGGCGGAGATCACCGAGTTCAGCGCGTAGCCGATCACCCCGGCAAGCACGCTGCCGTCGGTGAACGGGATCTGCGCCTCCAGATCGGCGGGCGGCGCGCCGGCGACGGCGCCGACGATGCGCAGTTCGGGGGCGTAGGACGAGGCCAGTTCGACCGCCGCGGCCGCGGCGCCGCCGCCCTGGGAGTAGCCCATCAGCGCCATCGGCCCGTGGGCGTCCAGCGAGGTGCCCGGAAGTCGCATGGCCGCCCGGCCGGCGTCGAGCATGGCGTCGGCCTCGGCGACCCGGTTGACGTAGGTGTGCACCCCCGGGGTGCCCAGACCCTGGTAGTCGGTCATCATCACCGCGAAGCCGCGCGCCACCAGGGTGGAGACGAACATCGCCTCGTAGTTGAAGGCGATGTCCAGAAACGGCGAGAAGTGGATGCCCTGGTTGAACTGGCGCGACGGCGCGCACTGGTCACCGAGGCCCTGGGTGCCCGGACCGTAGACGAGCAGCGGTCGCGGCCCCGCGCCGGGCCAGCGGTTGTAGGGCTCGAAGTAGGTGCCCGACACCGCCATCGGGTTGCCGCGGGAATCGGTGCTGCGGTACATGACTCGGGTTCCGGTGGCCATGACGGCGCCCGGCTGTCCGGACGGCGCGAGGACCAACCGGGACGGCTCGGTGCGGATCACGTCACCCGGCACGCCGGGAGGAAGCGGGTCGGGCGGGGTGTAGAACGCGGCGTACTCGTCCTCGTTGTAATACGGGTCCACCGGGTGATTCGGGTCGTCGGCGGATGCCGCCCCGGCCCCCCACCCGGCGACCATCGCGGCAGCCAGCAGGGCACCCCACCGCGCCGCGTTAGCCACGGCCGCAAGCTATCACCGTGTCAGCGGCTCAGTAGCGGTAATGCTCCGGCTTGTACGGGCCCTCGACGTCGACGCCGATGTACTCGGCCTGGTCCTTGGTGAGCTTGGTCAGCGTCCCGCCGAGGGCCTCGACGTGGATCTTGGCCACCTTCTCGTCGAGGTGCTTGGGCAGCC
>NZ_JBBATF010000166.1:0-6542 GCF_040398885.1 Mycobacterium sp.
GGATGCGGACCAATTACGACATCGAGATGATGCGCCAGGTGGGCTTCTGCTCCGGCATCGAGAACTACTCGCGACACATCGACGGCCGCCCGGCCGGGTCCGCGCCGGCCACCCTGCTGGACTACTTCCCCGAGGACTTCCTGCTCGTCATCGACGAGTCCCACGTCACCGTCCCGCAGATCGGCGGCATGTTCGAAGGCGACATGTCACGCAAACGCAATCTGGTGGAGTTCGGCTTCCGGCTGCCTTCCGCCGTCGACAACAGACCGCTGACCTGGGAGGAGTTCAGCCACCGGGTGGGCCAGACGGTGTACCTGTCGGCCACCCCGGGTCCCTATGAGCTGGCGCAGACCGGGGGAGAGGTCGTCGAGCAGGTGATCCGTCCCACCGGGCTGGTCGACCCCCGGGTGATCGTCAAGCCGACGAAGGGGCAGATCGACGACCTGATCGGGGAGATCCGCGCCCGCGCCGAACGGGACGAGCGGGTGCTGGTCACCACCCTGACCAAGAAGATGGCCGAGGATCTCACCGACTACCTCCTCGAAATGGGCATCCGCGTGCGCTACCTGCACTCCGAAGTGGACACCCTGCGCCGGGTCGAGTTGCTGCGCCAGCTTCGCCTGGGCGACTACGACGTGCTGATCGGCATCAACCTCCTGCGGGAGGGTCTCGACCTGCCCGAGGTTTCCCTGGTCTCGATCCTGGACGCTGACAAGGAGGGCTTCCTGCGTTCCGCCCGGAGCCTCATCCAGACCATAGGACGGGCGGCCCGCAACGTGTCCGGCGAAGTGCACATGTACGCCGACAAGCTCACCGATTCGATGCGCGAGGCCATCGACGAGACCGAACGGCGTCGTGAGAAGCAGATCGCCTACAACACCGAGCGGGGCATCGACCCGCAGCCGCTGCGCAAGAAAATCGCCGACATCCTCGACCAGGTGTATCGGGAGGCCTCGGATACCGAAGCCACGGAAGCCGACGTCCCGGTAGGCGGGTCGGGCCGCAACGCCTCGCGCGGCCGGCGGGCCCGGGGCGAGGCCGGCCGAACCGTCAGCGGTGGCATCGCGGAGGGGCGCGACACGTCCGGCATGCCGCGGGCCGAGCTGGCAGCCCTGATCGGGGAACTCACCGCGCAGATGATTTCCGCGGCACGCGATCTCCAGTTCGAGTTGGCCGCCCGCCTTCGCGACGAGATCGCGGATCTGAAAAAGGAACTGCGCGGCATGGACGCCGCAGGCCTGAGGTGAACCGGCGGACGACGCCCCGACCGGTCCGGTCGGCCGGTGCAAAAAGGCTTCCCACCTGCGCGGTATAACCGTGGCGCTTCCGGTTGGCCACGGTTCGATAACCCCCGGTTCGCCACCCCGTCCGCCGTCTTACAGGTCTGTAGTTTCACCTCAGACCTCAACACGGAATGGGAAGAAACGATGTCAAGCACCATCACTCGGTCAACCACCAAGTTCCTCGCCGTCGCCGGGTTGTTCGGGGCCGCAATGGCTGTCGCCCCGGATGTGGCCGCGACCCCGCTGAAGACCGGCGGCTACGCCTGCGTCCAGGATGCCGCCGGCGCGGTCGCCGCTGTCCCGGCGGGCGGTGCGGCAGTGCCGTGCGCCGGTGCCCCGGTGGCCGATATGGCCGGTGTGCCGTTGGCACTGCCCGGGCCGCTGCCTGTGGTCGTCCCCGCGGGCGCGGCAGCGCTCGGCGCGCCGGTTCCTGTCGTGGTGCCGCCGGTTCCGGCGGTCGTTCCGCCGGTTCCGGTCGGGGTGCCGCCGGTTCCGGTCGTGGTTCCCCCGGTGCCCGCCGGGGTGCCGCCGGTTCCGGTCGTGGTTCCCCCGGTCGGCGCCGGCGCGCTCGCCGGTCCGCTTCCGGTCGGCGCCGCGGTGGGCGGGGTTCCGCTTCCGGTCGGCGCCCCGATCCTCGACATGGCGGGGGTAGGGGGCAAGGGGGCGCCCACCGGTCCACCGCCGGCCGGCGCGCCCAATCCGGGCGTGCCGATCGTCCCAGGCCCGCCGGCCGCCGGCTGAGCCCGGCACTCGGCATCTGACGGGAGCAGGGCGATGCGGGCCTTGGTTGCGATGATCGGGATCGCTGCGGGTGTGTTGGCGGGGCCGACCGGTGTGAGTCTCGCCGCCGCCGGCCAATCCCCGGGGGCCACCGTCGTGTCGGTGGAACCCGAACCCGGCGATGTGGTCGGTGTGGCGCACCCGGTGGTGGTCACCTTCAGCGGCCCCGTCGCCAACCGGGCGGCCGCCGAGCGCGCCCTCGACCTCGAATCCGACCCCGCGATGACGGGGAGGTTCCAGTGGCTCGGCAACGACGTCGTTCAGTGGTCGCCCGACGGTTTCTGGCCGGCGCACAGCACGGTGGCACTGTCGGTGGCCGGCCGGCCGACGCAATTCGCCACCGGTCCGGCCGTCATCGGGGTGGCCAGCATCGCCGACCACACCTTCACGGTGACCATCGACGGCGCCCATGCCGGGCCGCCCACATCGCTACCGGCGCCCCACCACCGGCCCCGCTGGGGCGAGGCGGGGGTCTTCCCGGCCACCATGGGCAGGCCGCGATATCCCACCCCGGTCGGCATCTACACCGTGCTCGCCAAGGAGCGCGACGTGGTGATGGATTCGAGCACGGTCGGCATCCCGGTCAACAGTCCCGACGGGTATCACCTCACCGTGGATCACGCCGTCCGGTTCACCGCCCGGGGGCTCTTCGTGCATTCCGCGCCCTGGGCCGTCAACTCACTCGGGCATGAGAACGTCAGTCACGGCTGCGTCAGCCTCAGCCCCGAGGACGCGGAGTGGTACTTCGACACGGTCAACATCGGCGACCCGGTGATCGTGCGGGAGAACAGCCTCGAGGTCCCGTCGCAGCCTGAGATCGGTAACGCCTACTGAGCCACCGCACCGCCTTCCTGACCTGGGTGAAGCTCGATCGGAGGGATGTCGCCGAGGTCACGTACGACGGTGAATCGCTCTTCTGCGACCCGCGGAGGCGTTACTGTTTGCGGTTGGCGCTGGAACTCGGTCGGCGCCGGGATTCAGGCACTGGAGGGTACGAATGGGCGGTTACAACACCGTGGTCGTCGGCACTGACGGATCGGAGTCCTCGCTTCGCGCGGTCGAGAAGGCCGGCAGTTTGGCATCCGGTCCGGACGGGAGGGTCATCGTGACCACCGCCTACCTGTCCTCGTCCGAGGACACCCGGGCGGCTGACACGCTCAAGGACGAGGGCTACAAGATGGTGGGCAACGCCCCCATCTACGACATCCTCCGGGACGCCGCCGATCGGGCCCGCGCGGCCGGCGCCACCAACGTCGAGGAGCGCGCCGTCGAGGGCGCCCCCGTCGATGTGCTCGTCGAGGTGGCCAACGAGGTCGGCGCCGATCTGCTGGTGGTCGGCAATGTGGGTCTCAACACGATCGCCGGCCGGCTGTTGGGCTCGGTGCCGGCCAACGTCGCGCGGAAATCCAGGACCGACGTGTTGATCGTCCACACCACGAGCTAGGAGGCGGGCACGGACGCTGCCGCAGACAGTCGGGCGGTCCGCACCCGGCTGTGGTCCGACGGCCGGTTGCTGGCGGAGAACTTCCCCCTCGAGGGCGTCTCCGGGCATCTGGGGCGGCACGGGTCCCTGGTCTGGGTCGACCTGCTCAACCCCGATCACGCCACGCTGTCGGAACTGGCCGGTGAGTTGCGCTTCGATCCCCGGGCCGTCGAGGACGTCGTCGAGCACGCCGAGCGGACCAAGGCCACCCGCTACGCCACCCACACCTTCATCACGGTGTACGCCACCGCGCTGGGACCACAGGTGCCGGGTTCGATCGAGTCGCGGCTGCTGACCGAACGGGTGTCGATCTTCGTGCTGCCCGCAGTCGTGGTGACCGTGCGGCACGAAACCGATTCGGCGAACGCGGTTTTCGATATCGACGAGGTGGTGCGCCGCTGGGACGACAACGCCGATCTGCTGCGCGAGGGCAGTCCGGCGCTGCTGCACGGCATCCTCGACGTCGTCGTCGACGGCCAGTTCGACACGATCCAGCAACTCGACGACGCCATCGAGTCGCTGGAGGACGGGTTATTCGACGAGCGCTCCCAGACCCGCCGGTTGCAGCGAGACACCTACCGGCTGCGCAAGGAACTCGTCGAGTTGCGCCGCATCGTGCTGCCGATGCGGGAGGTGGTCAACACCATCATGCGTCGGGGCGCGCCGGGAACCGACGCCGCGGGCCTCGACGGCTGGTACTCCGACCTCTACGACCACGTCATCAGAGCCGCGGAGTGGACGGAATCCCTGCGCGACATGGTCACCACCGTCTTCGAGACCAACCTGTCCCTGCAGGACGCCCGGCTGAACACCATCATGAAGAAGCTCACCGGCTGGGCGGCCATCATCGCGGTGCCCACCCTGGTCACCGGCTGGTACGGCCAGAACATCCCCTATCCGGGGTATGGGAACAACTGGGGGGTGTGGGCCAGCGCCCTGGTCAGCGTCCTCACCTCGATCGCGCTGTACGCCGGATTCAAGCGACGCGACTGGCTGTAGCGGCCCGACGGCCGCCGGTCGGCTAGATCCGGATCGCCCAGCCGGCCGACGGGTCGGCGGCCAGGCTCAGCACGTCGACCGCCTCGAACGCGCTCAGCGGCACGGTGCGCAGCTCATGCTGGGCGGTCAGGTAATCGGTTCCGCTCCAGCCGTTGCTCATCGCCAGCAGCGTCGCCCCGTCCTGCCCGGCGCCGATCGAGTCGAACACCACCGCGCCGTGCTCCTGCAGCGCCCGCAGGACCACCTGGGTGGCCGGGTCGTAGCCGGAGACGTCGAAGTCCGGCCGCAGTCGAAGCACCGTGCCCATCGGAACGCCGTCCGGGTTGGCGCCGGTCCCGTCACCGGCCCGGGCGGGCCAGGTGTAGCCGGTGCCCCGGTCCTTGGCGATCGCGATGCCCAGCATGTGGTCGATGCTGCCGCGGGCCAGGTCGTCGGGCCGCAGAATCAGCGGAAGGTACGGCAGTCGGGAGGCGTTCGCCCAGCCCCTGGCCGGATACAGCGGAGAGTTCATGTCGACCTGCACCCCGGCCTCGGCGATCCACGCCGAGCCGTACAGGCCGGCGTAGGTGGCGTTGCCGAGCGCGTCCAGCGGGCTGTTGGCGGGCAGTTCCACGCCGTTGGCGACGTTGTAGAGCTCCTGGGACGTGCAGGTCCCCTCCCGGAACACCAGCAGGTGGCGGTCCCAGGCCGGGACGTTGGGCATGCCCTCGACCAGCGGGCGGTCCGGGATGGCGTAGGGCCGGTCGTCGATGCTCGGGCCGGAGGTGGACAGCCCGCGGTTGAAGATGACCGTCTCGGTGGGCCGGGTGGCGCCGACGGTGTTCACCGGCATGCCGGCCGTGTTGTTCATCCACACCTCGCCGCCCCAGGCGGCCCGCAGGTTCCCGCCGAGCAGTCCCACCCAGGCCTGCGACTGCGGGAGGACGGGCAGGTTGCGGACGTCGGCGTGGAACACGGTGTCGGCCGGCATCAGGGTGCAGCCGCAGAAGGTGGAAAGTTCGGCCGGGGCGGGGTGCCCGGCAATCGCCACCAGCACCGGCACCGCGGTGCTCCCGCCGTGGGAGTCGTCCACCGTGACGGTGAAGCTGTCCTGCCGGTCGGCCTGGGTGGCGTCGGGCGCGGCGGCGTCGGTCAGGGCCGCATCGGTCGGGGTATAGCTTAATTCGCCTGTGCCGGAGACGATTACCGCGCCCTTAGCGGTGAGCGTGGAACCGTGGTAGCTCAGCCTGTCGCCGTTGGGGTCGGTGCCGATCACCCGGCCGGTGACGACGCCGGTGACCGGATCGGGCGCACCCACGGAGACGGTGGCGGTCGGCGCGTTGTTGAACGGCGCGACGTTCACGGTGACGGTACTGGTGGTGGTGTGGCCGCTGTCGCCGAGCAGGCCGAAGGTCATCAGGTTGATCAGGCCGCCGATGCCGTGGATGTGGAATCCGCTGTCGGCATCGCCGGCGGTGACCGCGAAAGTGTCGGTGTAGCCGGTGTGGGCCTGCAGGGGATCGGCGGTGTAGGTGTAGCGCCCGCCGCCGACCGAGACGGTGCCGTGCGCCGGGGGCCGGGTGACGGCGACGCCGACCGGTGCGCTGTCCGGGTCGGTGACGTCGAGAAGGCCGGTGATCACTCCGGTGCCGGACTGGCCGGTCGGTGTCGCGGTCACCCGGGGCGGGGTGTTGTCGAACAGTGCGGTGAACGGGTCGACGGTCGTGGCGGCGGCGGGCCTGGTCCTTCGGGCCGCGGCGAGCACGACCCAGGAGACCGGCGACTCGGCCGGCACCGTCGGCGCGGATCCGAAGAGGTCGGTCAGCGGGTTTGCGGTGCCCAGCACGGGCGGAGTCGCGGCTGCGGAAAGGGCGCCGGATGCCGGCGCTGACGCCGGCGAGGGAAGAACCGAAACCGATTGCGCTGCAGCCTTTTCCGGCGTCGGGGGGAGCGGACTGCTGACGATGGGTGACGCGGCGGCAGTCGTTGGCCGGAGCGCAGTCGTTGGCCGGAGCGCA
>NZ_JBBATF010000167.1:0-6533 GCF_040398885.1 Mycobacterium sp.
GCGCCGGCCACCGCGACCGAAGCCGCGACCGCCAGCAACCGACCCCCGCTGCCGCCGAACATCCTCGCCACGGAGACCACCTTAACTTTGCCGGGGCTGGCCTCGGCGCCGATGGCGGCGGCGACGCGGCGTTCGATGTCGACGTCCCAGGTCGCGGCGCGGGCGATCGCGACCGGGAAACTGCTCGCCTGGCCGACCGTCACCCCCCGCGGGCCGTCGGTGAAGCGGACCCCGGGAATCCCCACCCGGTCGATCCGGCCCGCCGTCACGACGGGCACGGCGAACGGAAACGCTGATGCGCCGGAAGGTCTCCCGGATCGTCTTGTCGCCGTCGAGCAGCCAGAGCAGTTCGGCGTCGGTGAGCATATCCAGGAGGGCGGTCGTGGCCTGCGCCGCCACGTCCGTCTCGCCGCGGCGGACCCGATCCACCGCATCGGCGAATGGCGTCCCGGGCGGGTACAACGGCCCGGTCACGGCGATTGGGGTGTGAAACTCGCGTAGAACAGCCGACCCTGCGGATCCCGGTAGGCGTTGATCCGCTGCCCGGTCAGCGTTTCTTCGATAGCCACTCCCACAAGTGTGCCGATCGGCTGCCCGGTGACCGGATCGCGCTGCACCGCCCCGTCGACTTCCACGAACGTCAGCACCCGGTTGCCGGCCAGGTCATTGGTGATCGCGATGCCGTGGTCGGTGCTGGGCACCGTGAACGGACCGGGCGCGGCACCGGGCGCGTCGGGATCGTTGCCCGGGCCGCCGGGGTTGTACACCGGCGAGTAGCCACCGGCGGACGGCATCCGCACACTGCTCAGCCGTTCGATGGCCGCCTTGTCCCCGCTGAGGATCACGTCGTAGTAGTTGTCGTGGTCCTCGACATAGGCGGCGTTCTCGGTGGTGCCGGCCTGGGCCAGATCGGCCAGTCCGATCACGGTGATCGTGCCGAAGCTTCCGATGCTGACCGGTGTG
Source organism: Mycobacterium sp. (assembly GCF_040398885.1). GTDB lineage: Bacteria > Actinomycetota > Actinomycetes > Mycobacteriales > Mycobacteriaceae > Mycobacterium. The sequence goes on from NZ_JBBATF010000167.1 coordinate 964, forward strand.
CCGGCCTCGGTGATCGAGACGATCGATCCATCGTCGGCTCTGGCTTCCACGATGAAGTAGCGGGAGAACTCGCTGGGCAGCAGGCTGGCGATGCCGTCCGGGGAGAATCCGGCGCTGGTGTAGAGCCGTAGCCGGTACTGCGCCTGGCCGCCGTAAAGGTCAGAGCCGCTGTTGTTCTGGGAGGCCAGGCTGACGCCGATCGGCCCGCCCTCGCCGAGGTTGCTGAAGTAGTTGAGCTTGGCCGCCACCAGTCGCGGCCCGTTGCCGGTGACATAGGGGTTCGCGCTGACCACGCTGAGCCCGATGGCGGAGACCGGCCCCGCCGCGGTGAGCAGTTGCAGCGGAGTGCCGTCCTCGACGATGGTCACCGACACCGGGTACAGCGCGCCCGGGTCGCCGGGCTGTAGCCGGTTGCCCCAATATCCGGCGATGACGATGGTCTGGCGTTCGTTGAACTCGAGGTTGGGCAGGAACGCGGCCGCCAGCGGCGTCACCTCGGTGCCGTCACTGAGCGCGACCAGGAAGTCCGCCGGGTTGAGGGTGGTGGGCAGCACCGGGTGGCTGAAGACGACCGGGATGGTGTCGGCGAGCAGCAGATCGACGCCGTAGACGCTCTGGATGCTGTCGGTGGAAACCCCTGAGGTATAGGCCCTTTGGGCTGCGCCGAGTGCCGGGTCGACGGTCTCCCAGGCGACGTTGTAGGAGGCGGCGATCTCCCGGTCGGCCTCGCTGGTGCCGGTCATACCGGGCACGCCCATATAGCCGTCGAACCCGTAGTTGGCGGTGATGATCGACGGCGTCTCGGCGAAGATGTCGGCGTTGTAGTTGATCGGCGTCTGCAGGCTGGCCGCCGTGCCGGACAGGTCGGTGCGACTGGCGCTGACGAACTGCATCAACGGTTCCGCCAGCGGGGTCAAAACCACTGTGCCACCGGCGGTTCCGCCGACTCCACCGCTGCCGCCCGCCCCGCCGTCGCCGTCGGTGGCGCCCGTGTCGCCGGGATCGCCGGCACCTCCCGGTCCCGGGTTGACGCCGCCGCCGGTGCCGCCGGTGCCGCCGTCGCCGCCGTCCCCGCCGGGCGCCTGGTTACCGAACAGCAGCAGCAGTCGTCCGTTGCCGCCGGCACCGCCGCGGCCACCGGCGCCGCCGTTGCCCCCGGCGGCGGCGATGCCGCCCTGTCCGCCTGTTCCGCCGCGGCCGCCGGTGCCGCCGACACCACCGAACCCGGCGATCCGACTGCCGTTTCCGCCCTCGCCGCCGTCGCCGCCGTTTGCACCAATACCGCCTGCAATTCCGTAGGCGTTGCCGTCGATACCGGGTCCGCCGTCGCCCCCGGCCCCGCCTGGCCCGCCGTTGCCGACCAGCAGGCCACCTCGCCCGCCGGTACCACCATTGCCGCCGGTACCACCCGTCCCGCCGGTCCCCCCGGCCGCTCCGGTGCCCCAGATCGAGAGCAGGCCGACGTTGCCGCCGTCGCCGCCGGCGCCGCCGGTGATGCCGCCGGATCCGCCGCTTCCGCCGGATCCGGGCTTGAAGAAGATGTGCCACAGCCCGAAAAGGCCGGTGTCACCGCCGTTCCCGCCGGCGCCCCCGATGGTGGGACCCGAGGCGCCGGCGCCGCCGACGCCCCCGGAACCGAAGATCTTCCCCCCGCGCCCACCGTTTCCGCCCGAGACACCCGGATCGGCGCCGTCTCCCCCCCCACCGCCGTTACCGAACCAACGCGCGTTCCCGCCGTCGCCGCCGTTGAATCCGCTTCCGCCGCTGCCGATCACTCCACCGCGCCCACCGGTGCAGGGTCCGGTCGGGCAGGTCTGGGCGGTCCAGGAGTAGCCGTTACCGATGAGCAGTCCGGCGTCCGGACTCTCCGGGGTGCCGTTGCCGATGAAGACCCGGACGACGCCTGCGGTAGGACGGGAAGTGGTTGATTTTGCTGCCGGACCACCAAGCTCCCGGCGCGTTGCGGCAAGCGCAGTCAAACTCGGTGGGGCTGCGACGGGGGCATCACCGCGATCGCGGATCCCCAGCCGGTCCAACCGATTGCGGTCGAGAGCGTGGAGCGATCCGGCACGCAATGTCGGGGCGGCCGCGGCGGACGACCGGGCCCGAGGGTCGGAGGTGTCAGCAGAACCGGCCGGCGGGCGGGTGACATCGCCGCGACTGGAGCGCGCCGTTGACTCGACCGACGAATTTCGTGATGAGGAGGCCGACGGCCCGGTATCCGAAGGGGCGCCGTCGGAGCCACCCGAATCTGCCGCGGCAACGGGCAGATTCATGACTGCCGAGCCCACCCAGAGCGCGAACGCCAGGGCCCCCACCCTGCCCACACGACGTGTGAAGGCTTCCGGAGGCCGCCTAGTCCGATGCGAGACAGCCACGGCAGCACTCCTGACTAGGCGAAGAAAATGAGCTTGTGCACGCATCTTCCCCCAGCAAGCTATCGACTGCGAGTATTTGCGGCCCTACGTCGGATGCCGACGGAACCGCTTCCTGCATCCATCAGTCAACGGCCATCGTGAAATCGGCGAAGTCGAATCCCGGTACGACGACGCAACTCACCAGCGTTGGTTCGGAATCCCGCGGACGGGCGCGCTGCCAGTAACCCGGCGGGACCACCAACTGCGGGCACTCGCCTGCGCTCGTATCCGGTCCGAGCAGATGGGTAGTCGCGTCGCCGATGTCGGGGCCGAACTCGAGGAGCAACGGGCTGCCGCGGTGATACATCCACAGTTCGGCGCTGCGAACGGTGTGCCAGGCCGATTGCTCATCACCCATCAGCGCGAACAGGATTGCCGTTCCGGCGCTTCGGGGCCCGGTGTAGCCGGGGGGCAGAACCGATTCGCCGACCGTCAGGTCACTGCGCCAGGTCTCCCGAAACCACCCGCCCTCCGGGTGCGGCGCCAGATCGAGTCGTCGAACCCAGTCGGGTAGTTGTGTCACTGCACAAGGGTAGGTCGTAGGCCCGATCAGGAACCCGCCATGTGTGGCGACTGGTGATGGGCGTCGCAGCCGCCCTGATCTATCCGACCACTCTGGCGATCATCACCGATACCTTCCGCGACGCCAAACAGCGCGCCGCGGCCATCGGACTGTGGGGGGCGGTCACCGGCCTCGGCGTCGCGATCGGCCCGATCCTCGGCGGGGCACTGCTGGAGGTCTACTGGTGGGGCAGCCTGTTCCTGGCCCTGGTGCCCATTGCATTGCTCGCCGCCGTCGCCGCACCCCTCGTCATCCCCGCCGACTCCCCTGACTCGAGTTCACGACTCGACCGCGGCGGCCTGGTGCTGTCGGTGGTCATGCTCGGGGCATTGGTGTACACCATCATCGAAGCACCTGAGCGAGGCTGGTCCTCAGTGCTGAGTCAAAGATCATTCTTCAGGCGGCAGCCGACGCTATGTGTCCTGACATCATCCTATGGATTAAGGCGGTCATGGCCAGCCAAGGACGGACCAACAGCACAGGCGAGTAGCCGATAAGAGAAGGGCGCACCGCAATGGTGCGCCCTCCCTCTATCCGTTGGAGATCAGTGGGCGTGCCCGTGGTGCCCGTGACCGGCGTGCTCGTCGGCGGCGGCCGGCTTGTCCACGATGGCGGTCTCGGTGGTCAGAACCATCCGGGCCACCGATGCCGCGTTGAGCACCGCCGAACGGGTGACCTTCACCGGGTCGATGACACCGTCGGCAACCAGATCGCCGTAGCTCAGCGTCGCGGCGTTGAAGCCGTGCCCGGCGGGCAGTTCGGACACCTTGTTGACCACCACGGCTCCGTCGAGTCCGGCGTTGGCCGCGATCCAGAACAGCGGCGCCGACAATGCGTCCGAGAAAACCTGTAGCCCGAGGGCCTCGTCGCCGGATAGCTTGTCGCGCAACGGTTCCAGTGCGGCACGAGCCTGCACCAGGGCGCTGCCGCCGCCGGGGACGATACCCTCCTCGACGGCGGCCTTGGCCGCTGCGACCGCGTCATCGACGCGGTGCTTGCGCTCCTGCAACGCCGTCTCGGTGGCCGCCCCGACCTTCACGACCGCGACGCCGCCGGCCAGCTTGGCCAGCCGCTCCTGCAGTTTCTCGCGGTCCCAGTCGGAGTCGGTGTTCTCGATCTCGCCCTTGAGTTGGTTGACCCGGTTGGCGATGGCCTCGTGGGTTCCGCCGCCGTCGACGATGACCGTCTGGTCCTTGCTGACCACGACCCGCCGGGCGGTCCCCAGCACGTCGAGGCCGACCTCGCGCAGCAGCAGGCCCACGTCGGGGTTGACCAGCTGCCCGCCGGTGACGACGGCCAGGTCCTCCAGGAAAGCCTTGCGGCGGTCACCGAAGAACGGCGCCTTGACCGCAACGGCCTTGAGCGTCTTGCGAATCGCGTTGACCACCAAGGTCGACAACGGTTCGCCCTCGACGTCCTCGGCGACGATCAGCAGCGGCTTGCCGGCCTGGGCCACCTTCTCCAGCAGCGGCAGCAGGTCCGGAAGCGAGCTGATCTTGTCGCGGTGCAGCAGCACCAGCGCGTCCTCGAGAACGGCTTCCTGGGCGTCGAAGTCGTTGATGAAGTACGCCGAGATGAAGCCCTTGTCGAAGCCGACGCCTTCGGTGATCTCGAGGCTGGTCTCCATGGTCTTGGATTCCTCGACGCTGACGACGCCGTCGGTGCCGACCTTGGTCATCGCCTCGCCGACCAGCTCGCCGATCTCCTCGTCGCGGGATGACACGGTGGCGATCTGGGCGATGCCGGTCTTGCCGGCCACCGGGGTGGCCGCCTCCAGCAGCGCCTGGGAGACGGCGTCGGCGGCCATGCCGATGCCCGAGCCGAGCGCGATGGGGTTGGCGCCGGCCGCGACGTTGCGCAGCCCGTGCTTGATCATCGCCTGGGCCAGCACGGTGGCGGTGGTGGTGCCGTCGCCGGCGACGTCATTGGTCTTGGTGGCCACCGACTTCACCAGCTGGGCACCGAGGTTCTCGAACGGGTCTTCCAGTTCGATCTCGCGGGCGATGGTGACGCCGTCGTTGGTGACGGTCGGGCCGCCCCAGGACTTGGCCAGCACCACGTGCCGACCGCGGGGTCCCAGCGTGACACGCACGGCGTCGGCCAGTTTGTCGGCACCGGCCTCCATGGCCCGTCGCGCGGTTTCGTTGAACTCGATCTGCTTGCTCATGTGGTCCTGTTCCTACTCACCGATACGGGAAAAGTGGTCCGCCCCGGAAACCGCCGGCGTGCGACGGGTTTCCGGGGCGGCTCACTTTGATGCCTACTTGCCGACGACCGCCAGCACGTCACGGGCCGACAGGATCAGGTACTCCTCGCCGTTGTACTTGATCTCGGTGCCGCCGTACTTGCTGTAGATGACGGTGTCGCCCTCGGCGACGTCCAGCGGAATCCGCTTCTCGCCGTCCTCGTCCCAACGGCCGGGGCCGACGGCGACGACGGTGCCTTCCTGCGGCTTCTCCTTGGCGGTGTCCGGGATGACAAGACCCGACGCGGTGGTCGTCTCGGCCTCGTTGGCCTGAACGAGGATCTTGTCCTCGAGGGGCCGGATGTTCACGCTCGCCACGTGGTCCTCCACTATTCGATGGTCTTGG
>NZ_JBBATF010000168.1:0-6456 GCF_040398885.1 Mycobacterium sp.
CTATGTGCGTCCGCTGCTGGCCATCTCCGCCGAACGGGTGCGCTCCGGGCGTGACCCGCTGTTCCAGTCCCACATGTGGGACGGCTCTGCGGTGCCGATCGACGAGAACCTCGCGATCGCCCGGGAACTGCTCAAGCACGCCGCCGCGGCCAGGATCATCCTCGAGGTGGAGATAGGGGTGGTGGGCGGTGAGGAGGACGGGGTCGAGGCCGAGATCAACGAGAAGCTCTACACCTCGTCCGAAGACTTCGAGAAGACGGTCGACGCCCTCGGCGCCGGGGAGATGGGCCGTTATCTCCTGGCGGCGACCTTCGGCAACGTGCACGGCGTGTACAAGCCGGGAAACGTCAAGCTCAAGCCGGAGATCCTGGCCGAGGGTCAGCGGGTGGCCGCGAACAAGTTGGGCCTGGCCGAGGGTGCAGCGCCGTTCGATTTCGTCTTCCACGGTGGATCCGGGTCGCTGAAGTCGGAGATCGAGGACTCGCTGCGCTACGGGGTGGTGAAGATGAACGTCGACACCGACACCCAGTACGCCTTCACCCGCCCCGTCGCCGGTCACATGTTCGCCAACTACGACGGCGTGCTCAAGGTCGACGGGGAGGTGGGCAACAAGAAGGTCTACGACCCCCGGTCCTACATGAAGTTGGCCGAGGCCGGGATGGCGGCCCGGGTGGTCGAGGCGTGCAACGACCTGCGCAGCTCCGGCCGCAGCGTGTCCGCCGGCTGATCGGGCCCGCGGCCCGCGCCGCGGGGGCCGGCCTCACGACGACTGGCAGATTTTCCAACGGTTGTCACGCAACTGCAGGTCGAAGCTGCGGATGGACTTGGTGGCCGGGTCGAACGCCATGTAGGAGGTGACGTTGGCCTCGGCGTGCTCGCCGTTGACCACGACCTCGTCGATGCTGGCGACCACCGGATACTGCTTGGCCGCCGAGACCCGTGCGTAGGTGTCGGCCCACGCCTTGTCGTCGTAGCGGGCGTAGGTCTGCTGGGTCTGTCCGCATGTCACGTCCCGCAGAGTCGGGAGGTCACCGGTGCGAACCGCCGAATCGAACGTCTCGATGGTGGTGCGCACCGCGTTCTCCCGGGCGGCCTGGGCGGCCTGGGCGCGTTTGACCAGCACCAGGCCGACGATCGCCGCCGATGCCAGTGCCGCCAGCAGTAACAGGATCGGGATCAGCCAACTCGGGCGTTGCGTCGAACTCGGCGAATCGGTTTGCCGGGTCGCCGCGCGCGGCCGCGGACCGGAGTCGAAGGCCTGTGTGGTCGCAGCCGCCGGATCTGTCCCGTCATCCGGAATCCGATCGATGATCTGTGTCGACCCGGCATCGAAACCCGGTGCGGTGTAACGCCTTTCGTCATCCATCGCCGCGGGTTGAACAGACGCGGCTGGAATTTCGATCACCTCGGTCACCGGATCGTGCTCCACCTCCGGTGATTCCGCCCGCGCCTCGGCGCGGCGGCGGCGCTCCTGATGGCTTCTGCCGGAGCCGGTCCCTGACGGGTTGGACATGACCTGCTGCAATCCCTCCTGATGCCGATATCCCACGACCCTAGCGGGTCGGTCCGCCTCCGGCCCGCCGGCAGCTCCGGCGCGGTGTTGGCCGTGACCGCCGTCCGCCTGCACAATGGCCCCCATGACTTCCTTCGGTGATCTCCTGGGCCCTCCGCCGGTGCTGCTTCCCGCTGACGGCGAGGCTCAAGCCGCACTGGACGCCGGCGAGACCCCCGCCGCCGTGGCGGCCGCCCATCCCGCCGCGTCGGTGGCCTGGGCCGAACTGGCCGAGGAGGCGTTGGCCGCCGACAGGGCGATCACCGCCTACGCCTACGCGCGCACCGGCTACCACCGCGGCCTGGACCGACTGCGGCGCAACGGCTGGAAGGGGTTCGGGCCGGTGCCCTACGCTCACGAACCCAACCGTGGCTTCCTGCGCTGTGTGGCCGCGCTGGCCCGGGCGGCCGACGCCATCGGGGAGACCCCCGAGTTCGAGCGTTGCCGCGATCTCCTGGACGACTGCGATCCGGCCGCGCGGGCCGAACTGGGCTTGTCCTGAAGCGCGCTCAGAGGTCGCTCTGCTCCGGGCAGTCCGGCGCCGACCCCGGCGGCTCCACCTGGACGGTGGCGTGGCCCAGACCCCGCTCCGCCAGTACCGCCCGGGCGTCCGCCAGGACGCGGCCCGACCGCCCGTCGGTGGACAGGTGTGCGGTGGCCATGTCCCGGCCCGGTACCAGGGTCCACACGTGCAGGTCGTGCACCTCGGTGACCCCTTCGACCGCCGCGAGCGCCGATCGAAGCTCATCGACGTCGATGTGCTTCGGCGAGGATTCCGACAGGATGCGCAGCGCCGCGCGGGCCAGAGCGATGGCCCGCGGCAGCACCCACAGCGCGACCAGCACGGCCACCACGGTGTCGGCGAAGGGCCAGCGCGTCGTGACGGTGACGATTCCGGCGATCAGAACCCCGACACTGCTGACGGCGTCGGCCACCACTTCCATGTAGGCACCCCGGACCGCCAGGCTGCCCTCGGACTGCGACCGAAGCAGAAGAACCACAACCACATTGGCGATCAGGCCGGCCAGGGCCACCAGGATCATCGGCCAGCCGGGAATCTCCGGCGCCCGCCCGAACCGCTCCCATGCCTCGTAGAGGATGAACGCCGCGATGCCGAGCAGGAGGACGGCATTCGCCACCGCGGTGAACACCTCGGCGCGGTGCCAGCCGTAGGTGCGGGCCGCCGACTTCGATCCCCGGCGGGCCAGCATGACCGCCGTCAGGCCCATGAACAGTGCCACCAGGTCCGTGAGCATGTGACCCGCGTCGGCCAGCAGGGCCAGTGAATTGATCGCCAGGGCGGTGACCAGCTCGACCAGGAAGAACACCGCGAGGATCCCGAAGGCGGCGAGCATCCGGCTCACCCGCCGATCCGCGCCGCCGTGGCTGTGTCCGGCTCCCATGAATTGGAATATATCGTCCGTGCGCGCGGGATCCGCCGCGGCGACTTTCGTCGTGCCGGGTTACAGCCAGGAAGACCAGAATCGGGTCAGCGCACTGCCGGCGCCGACCAGCCCCCGGTCCACTCCGGAGAGGTCGAAGAGCCAGAGAACCGCGGAGAAGAACCACTGGTTCAAGCCGGGGGCGATCAGGACCACCAGAAGGATCATGAAACCGAACTGCTTGGCCGGTTCCAGTGAGCGCTGGGTGGACGGGCTCAGATGCGGTTCCAGCGCGGCGTAGCCGTCCAGGCCCGGAATCGGCAGCAGGTTCAGTACCAGTGCGGTGATCTGCAGGAACCCCAGGAACGCCACCCCGGCCCAGAAAACGCTGTGTTGCGGGTTGTACAGGACCGCGGTGACGGCCAGCAGCAGCACCGCGCAGACCAGGTTGGCGAACGGACCGGCGAGGTTGACGATGGTGCGCTGGCGCGGCGTCATCATGGCGGTCCGCAGGTAGACCGCCCCACCGGGGAGCCCGATCCCGCCCAGCGCGATGAACAGCAGTGGCAGGCCCAGGGACAGCAGTGGGTGCGAGTACTTCAGCGGGTCCAGCGTCAGGTAGCCGCGGGCCGCGGCGTCCTGATCGCCGAAGCGCCACGCGGTGTAGGCGTGGCCGAACTCGTGCAGGCACAGCGATACCAGCCACCCGGCGATCACGAACAGGAACACCCCGACCCGGCCCATCGGGGTGGGGGACTGGGCGGCGGCCCAGGCCAGCGCGCCGCCGGCCGCGGTCAGGGCCACCAGCGCGAGGAAAGCCGGGCTGGGGCGCACCGATTGGTGCAACGGGCCGATGCTCACCGCACGAACCTACCTGGTCTCCGGGAGCTGCCCGGGTGTGCCGTCGGCCGTCACAAGGCGGCCGGCCGCCTCCGAACCGACCTCGACAGTGGAGTAGCCGAGCCCGATATAGCTCAGGACGACCAGGACCATGACCACCGCCAGCACGGTGTCGGCCACGGTGCTGCGCACCATCAGGCCGACGACCGCCCCGGAGATGATCAGGCATTGGAACAGCAGGTCCAGGTCGAAGCCCTGCTCACCGATGATGAAGTCGTGCAACAGGTTCACCGCCACCATCGCGATGAGCACCCCGAAGAAAATCGGGCGCACCCGCCCGAACGTCGCGGACCGGGACAGGTCCGAATCCCACCGGGCCTCCGGCAGCAGGAACGACATCACCAGGATGCCGGCGGGAACGGCCAGGAATGCCAGCAACTCCGGGATCGAGACCTCTTCGACGGTGTCGCGGTAGTACGTCACCGCGAGCCAGACCTGGACGACGAGCGTCAGCAGGAAAAGCTGCCACAGCATGGCGGGCAGGAACGGGCGCCGATCGGATTCCGGTGGGCAGGAGCGTAGCGACGGGGGGGTCGATTCCGGTGGGCAGGAGCGTAGCGACGGGGGGGTCGATCTAGCCCACTCCCGTACTCCGATCGCCAGTTCCTGCAGCACCTGCCCGAAGGACATGCCGAGGATGACGGTGTAGAACCACCACATCCGGCGATGATGGCACGCCTCCGCCGGCGCCGCCGGGTAGTCCGGTTTCGGCTCAGCCGACCCTAAGCCACCCGGTGGTGTGGCGGTAGAAGGTCGACCGCCTGACCGGCCGCCGGCCGTCCGTGCCCCTCGCCGGCCACCCCTCCACGCCGTCCCGGATCACCCGCGCGCCGGTCGTTCCGAGTTGGGCGGCCCGGCCGCTCACCCACCGCCGCCTCCTGCCATCCAGCACAGCGGCCCGCAGGCCGGGCAGCGTCGACGTCGGTTCGATCCGCACCCCGGCGACATCGCCGTCGAAGAGAACGATGTCGTCGACGACGCCCTCGCCGTGAATGGTCGCGGACCGTTCGGGCGGCAGCCACAGCGCCGAACCCACCAGGGCGGTGCCGGTGTCGTCGCGAATCAGCGGAACGCGCCGTGCCGACCCGCGCAGCGCCCGCCGCGCGGCACCGAAGCCCCGCACCGCGGCCACCTCGACATCCAGCAGGTCAGCGCGCATCAGTCGGGTGAGGACCGCGGCCAGCTCGGCATCGCCGCCCAGCACGATGACGCGCCTGACGCCGCGAACCGCGGCGTCGACGCCGGCCGGGTCGTCGATCCGCGCCGACGGCAGAGCGGCCAACGCCCGGGGCACGCGGCGGCCCCCGAAGGACAGCACGGCGATGTCGCCGGTCATCGGCTGTCCTCCTTTCGCTGTGGGTTATTCGATCCCGGGACCGGCGCTCCGATAGGGTGGACCACCGGCTGGACACATTAAGCCAGGAGCGGAGCGGGATCAGCCATGCCGGCAATAGTGCTCATCGGCGCCCAGTGGGGCGACGAGGGCAAGGGTAAGGCCACCGATCTTCTCGGTGGCCGTGTGCAGTGGGTGGTGCGCTACCAGGGCGGGAACAACGCCGGGCACACCGTGGTCCTGCCGACCGGGGAGAACTTCGCGCTGCACCTGATCCCGTCGGGCATCCTGACCCCCGGCGTCACCAACGTGATCGGCAACGGCGTCGTCGTCGACCCCGGCGTCCTGCTGACCGAGCTGCGCGGCCTCGAGGAGCGCGGGGTGGACACCTCCGGTCTGTTGATCTCCGCCGATGCGCACCTGCTGATGCCCTACCACGTGGCCATCGACAAAGTGACCGAGCGCTATCTGGGCAGTAAGAGGATCGGCACCACCGGCCGCGGCATCGGCCCGTGCTACCAGGACAAGATCGCCCGGATCGGAATCCGGGTGGCCGACGTCCGCGACCCCGATCTGCTGGCCGCCAAGGTCTCCGCGGCGCTGGACTTCAAGAACCAGGTTCTGGTCAAGATCTACAACCGCAAGGCGCTGGACCCGCGCGAGATCACCGACGCGCTGCTGGCCCAGACCGAGGGGTTCGCGCACCGGATCGCCGATACCCGGCTGCTGCTCAACACCGCGCTGGAGGCCGGCGAGACCGTACTGCTGGAGGGCTCCCAGGGCACCCTGCTCGACGTCGACCACGGCACCTACCCCTACGTCACCTCGTCCAACCCCACCGCCGGCGGCGCGGCGGTCGGCTCCGGCATCGGACCCACCCGCATCACCACCGTGCTCGGAATCCTGAAGGCTTACACCACCCGGGTCGGCTCGGGGCCGTTCCCCACCGAACTTTTCGACGAGAACGGCGCCTACCTGTCCAAGACCGGCGGCGAGGTCGGGGTGACCACCGGCCGGGCGCGTCGCTGCGGCTGGTTCGACGCCGTCATCGCCCGCTACGCCACCCGCGTCAACGGCATCACCGACTACTTCCTCACAAAGCTCGACGTGCTCTCCTCGCTGCAGACCGTTCCGGTGTGCGTCGGATACGCGATAGACGGCAAGCGCACCGACGACATGCCGATGACCCAGAGCGACATCGCCCGCGCGGTGCCGGTCTATGAGGAACTGCCCGGCTGGTGGGAGGACATCTCCGGGGCGCGGGAGTTCGACGACCTGCCGGCCAAGGC
>NZ_JBBATF010000169.1:0-6304 GCF_040398885.1 Mycobacterium sp.
GCGACGAACATCGTCAAGACCGCTTCGGCGGGAGGTTCCGGGGACTTCGTGGAACAGGTGGCCTCGGAGCTGCCGCTGCAGGTGATCGCCGGGCTTCTCGGTGTGCCGCAGGAGGAACGCGCGAAGCTCTTCCGTTGGACCAACGAGATGACCGGCAACGAGGATCCGGAGTTCGCCGAGATCGACAGCCGGGCCTCCTCGGTGGAACTGCTCGGCTACGCCATGCAGATGGCTGCGGTCAAGGCGAAGGATCCCGGGGACGACATCGTCACCGCCCTGATCAACGCCGATATCGACGGCGAGAAACTGTCCGACGACGAGTTCGGCTTCTTCGTGCTGATGCTGGCCGTCGCGGGTAGCGAGACCACCCGCAACTCGATCACCCACGGGATGATCGCCTTCCTCGACAACCCCGCGCAGTGGGAGTTGTACAGACGTGAACGGCCGGCCACGGCGGCCGACGAGATCGTCCGGTGGGCGACACCCGTGACGGCGTTCCAGCGGACCGCCGTCCAGGACACCGAGTTGGGCGGGGTGAAAATCAAAGCGGGCCAGCGGGTGGTGATGTTCTACCGCTCGGCGAACTTCGACGAGGAGGTGTTCGACGCACCTCACAAGTTCGATATCCTGCGCGACCCGAATCCGCACGTCGGTTTCGGCGGCACCGGCGTGCACTACTGCATCGGCGCCAACCTTGCCCGCATGACCATCGACCTGATGTTCAACGCGATTGCCGACAACATGCCCGACCTTTCCGCGATCGGCACCCCGGACCGGCTTCGTTCGGGATGGCTCAACGGCATCAAACACTGGCGGGTGGACTACACCGGTTCGCCGTCTTCATAACGAAGGGAACCCCGGTGGACTTCACTCCGGAGCCGGAGCAGCAGGCCGTCGCCGATGTCGTCAAAACCGTACTCGGCCATGACAACAGCTGGGAGGCGCTGGTCGCCGGCGGGGTAACGGCACTGGGTGTGCCCGAACGCCTCGGCGGCGACGGTGTCGGACTTCCCGAGATCGCCACGGCCCTCACCGAGATCGGTCGGCACGCGACGGTGTCCCCCGCGCTCGCCACGCTCGGGCTGGGCCTGGCCCCACTGCTGGATCTGGCCACCGATGAGCAGCAGGACCGCTACCTCGCGGGAGTCCCCAAGGGGGCGATCCTCACCGCCGCACTCAACGAGCCCGGCGCCGCGCTGCCCGAACACCCGGCGGCCACTTTCAAGGACGGGCGGCTGACCGGGACCAAGGTCGCCGTTCCCTATGCGGGACAGGCGACTTGGATGCTGGTCAGCACCGACAGCGGCGTCGTCGTGGTGTCGCCCGACGACGACGGGGTGCGCGTCACGAAGACGCACACCTCGGCCGGTGGCGAGGAGTTCGCGGTCGAATTCCGGGACGCCGCCGCCGACGGGTTCCTCGAGGCCGCGAGCGTGCACCGGCTGAACCAATTGGCACTGGCCGGCGTCGGGGCGTACGCGGCCGGCCTGGCCGCCGGCGCGGTGCGGCTCACCGCGGACTACGTGTCCAGCCGGCACCAGTTCGGTCGGCCACTGGCCACCTTCCAGGCGGTGGCAGCGCAACTCGCCGAGGTCTACATCGCCTCCCGCACAGCGGGTTTGGCCGTCACATCGGTGGTGTGGCGGCTCTCCGAAGGCCGGGACGCCGACGAGGATCTCGACGTCATGGCCTACTGGCTGACCTCTCAGTTGCCGCCGGCCATGCAGACCTGTCATCACCTGCACGGCGGCATGGGCATGGACGTCACCTATCCCATGCACCGCTACTACTCGTCGGTCAAAGATCTCACCCGTCTGCTGGGCGGACCGGCACATCGGCTGGACCTCGTGGCGGATCGCCACTAAAACTGAAGCGGAGCGCAATGTATATAGAACTCACGCCCGAGCAGCGGCACCTGCAGGCCGAGATGCGCCAGTACTTCGCCACGCTGATCTCCTCCGACGAGGCCGAGGAGATGGAGGTCGACCGGCACGGCAAGGCCTACCGTGCGGTCATCAAGAGGATGGGGTCCGACGGCAAACTCGGGGTCGGCTGGCCTAAGGAGTACGGCGGCCTCGGCTACGGACCCATCGAACAGCAGATCTTCGTCAACGAGGCGGCGCGCGCGGACGTCCCGCTGCCGGCTGTCACATTGCAGACGGTCGGACCCACCCTGATGGTCTACGGCAGCGAGGCGCAGAAGAAGAAGTTCCTGCCCGCGATCCTGGCCGGGGAGGTGCACTTCGCGATCGGCTACTCCGAGCCCGAGGCCGGCACCGATCTGGCCGCGTTGCGCACCTCGGCCGTTCGCCACGGCGACGAATACATCGTCAACGGGCAGAAGATCTGGACCACCGGCGGCCATGACGCCGACTACGTCTGGCTGGCATGCCGCACCGATCCGGAAGCGGCCAAGCACAAGGGCATTTCGATCCTGATCGTCGACACCGACGATCCCGGATACTCATGGACGCCGATCATCCTCGCCGATGGCGCGCACCACACCAACGCCACCTACTACAACGATGTGCGGGTGCCGGTCGGAATGCTGGTCGGCGAGGAGAACGCCGGCTGGCGGCTGATCACCACCCAGCTCAATCACGAGCGGGTGATGCTCGGGCCGGCCGGCAAGATCGCCTGTATCTACGACCGCGTGCACGCCTGGGCGTCCAAGCCCGGCGGTGACGGGGTGACCCCCATCGATCGCGACGACGTCCACCGGGCGCTCGCCGAGATCCGCGCGATCTGGCGGATCAACGAACTGCTGAACTGGCAGGTCGCCGCGGCGGGGGAGACCGTCGACATCGCCGATGCCGCCGCCACCAAGGTGTTCTCCACCGAACGCATTCAGCGCATCGGCCGGCTTGCCGAGGAGATCGTCGGCAAGTACGGCAACCCGGCCGAGGATGAGACCTCCGAACTGCTGCAGTGGCTCGATTCGCAGACCAAACGCAGCCTGGTGATCACCTTCGGCGGCGGCGTCAACGAGGTTATGCGCGAACAGGTGGCGGCGGCCGGGCTCGGGGTGCCGAGGGTTCCGCGGTGAGCCCGGTCGAGGACATCCGACAAGCCGCCGAACGGATCAAAGCCGAGGGAAAGAGTAAGCCCCGCAAGGGTCGTCACCCGGTGAACCAGCCGATGGTCGACCACTGGCTGGACGCGATCGGCGACAGGAACCCGATCTACACCGACGTTGCCGCAGCCAAGGCCGCCGGCCACCCGGGTGTCGTCGCGCCGCCGGCCATGATCCAGGTGTGGACCATGGCCGGGCTGGGCGGGGTGCGGGCCGACGACGACCCGCTCAGCAGGATCATGAGATTGTTCGATGACAATGGCTACGTCGGCGTCGTCGCGACC
This sequence comes from Mycobacterium sp., assembly GCF_040398885.1. GTDB lineage: Bacteria > Actinomycetota > Actinomycetes > Mycobacteriales > Mycobacteriaceae > Mycobacterium. Next base: position 3,358 of record NZ_JBBATF010000169.1, read on the forward strand.
AACTGCGAGCAGACCTACCACCGCTACCTGCGCCCGGGCGAGGAAGTCAGCGTCGCGGCGGAACTGACCGACGTCGTCGGCCCGAAACAGACTGCGCTGGGGGAGGGCTTCTTCATCACCCAGAAGATCACCTGGTCGGCCGGGGACGAACCGGTCGCCGACATGTTTTGGCGCATAATGAAGTTCAAGCCAGCCGCCCACTCGTCCGCATCGTCTGTGCCGCAAGACCTCGATCCGGACATGATGATTCGGCCCGCGGCGTCGCGCGACACCCGGTTCTTCTGGGACGGTGTCGACGCGCACGAGTTGCGAATCCAGAAGCGCCCCGACGGCTCACTGCAACACCCTCCGGTTCCCGCGGTTTGGCAGGACAAGGAGACCGCGATCGAATACGTGGTCGCCAGTGGTAACGGGACGGTCTTCAGCTACGTGGTTCACCATGCTCCCCAGATTCCCGGCCGGACAACGCCTTTCGTCATCGCCCTGGTCGAACTCGACGAGGGCGTTCGGATGCTCGGCGAACTACGCGGCGTCGACCCGGCAGGAGTCGAGGTCGGAATGCCGGTTCGCGCAACCTATATCGACTTCCCGGCCGGCGAGGGTGGACCGGCGTGGACCCTTCACGCATGGGAGCCTGCGTCGTGAACGTGCCGATTGTCGGCACCAAACTGCCGGAGTTGTCGTTGTACGGTGATCCGACGTTCATCGTGTCCACCGCGATCGCCACCCGCGACTATCAAGATGTCCACCACGACCGGGACCAGGCGCAGGCCAAGGGGTCCAAGGACATCTTCGTCAACATCCTCACCGACACCGGACTGGTGCAGCGCTACCTCACCGACTGGGCCGGGCCGACGGCGGTCATCAAGTCCATCGGGTTGCGGCTCGGGGTGCCGTGGTACGCCTATGACACCGTGACTCTCTCCGGTGAGGTCACCGCCGTCGAGAACGGTCTCATCACCGTGAAAGTTGTTGGAAGAAACAGCCTGGGCGACCACGTCGTCGCCACCGCGACGCTCACGAGGGGAGGTGCCTGATGCCCGGCACGCTGTCCGGCAAGGCGGCCATCGCCGGGATCGGGGCCACCGACTTCTCCAAGGACTCCGGCCGCAGCGAGTTGCGCCTGGCCGCCGAGGCGGTCCTGGACGCCCTGGACGACGCGGGCCTGACCCCCGCCGACGTCGACGGCATGGTGACGTTCACCATGGACTCCAACACCGAGGTCGCCGTCGCGAGGGCCACCGGAATCGGTGAGTTGAAGTTCTTCTCCAAGATCCACCACGGCGGCGGTGCGGCCTGCGCCACAATCCAGCAGGCCGCGATGGCTGTCGCGACCGGGGTCGCGGATTGTGTTGTGGCATATCGTGCTTTCAACGAGCGCTCCGGCATGCGTTTCGGCCAGGTGCAGCTTCGGCTGATCCAGGGTGCGGACTCGACCAGCGTCGACAACTCGTACTCGTATCCGCACGGGTTGTCCACCCCGGCCGCGCAGGTCGCCATGATCGCCCGGCGCTACATGCACCTGTCGGGCGCGACCAGCCGCGATTTCGGTGCGGTCTCGGTGGCGGACCGCAGGCACGCCGCGAACAATCCGAAGGCGTACTTCTACGGAAAACCGATCACCCTCGAGGACCATCAGAAGTCACGGTGGATCGCCGAGCCCCTGCGACTGCTGGACTGCTGCCAGGAGACCGACGGCGGTGTGGCGATCGTCGTGGTCTCCGCCGAACGGGCCCGCGACCTCAGGCACCGGCCCGCGGTCATCGAAGCCGCTTCGCAGGGATCGAGCCCCGATCAGTACTCGATGGTCAGCTACTACCGCCCGGAACTCGGACTGCCTGAGATGGGCCTCGTCGGGCGGCAACTGTGGGAGCAGTCGGGCCTGACGCCGGCGGACATCCAGACCGCCGTGCTCTACGACCACTTCACCCCTTTCGCGTTGATCCAATTGGAGGAGTTGGGTTTCTGCGGCAAGGGCGAAGCCAAGGACTTCGTCGCCGGCGGCGCCATCGAGATCGGTGGACGGCTGCCCGTCAACACCCACGGCGGGCAACTCGGCGAGGCCTACATCCACGGGATGAACGGGATCGCCGAGGGGGTCCGGCAGTTGCGCGGCACGTCGGTGAACCAGGTCGACGGGGTCGAGCATGTGCTGGTGACCGCGGGCACCGGTGTCCCGACGTCGGGGCTGATCCTGGGCTAGTTTCGCCGCGGGCGTTCGGCACTCGCTCCATGGGTTTAGGCCCACCTCGCTCCAGTGATCCATTTACACACACCCATCCGGCGTTATCGGATGGTGAAGCGACGCCGGAGTGAAAACCAGCCAGGGGGGCCGTATTGATGAGTGGGACCAAGCAGGCCGAACGGTGCACCGACGTATCGTCGGCAATCGCGGATCTGACGACACGCATCGGCAGGTGCCCGAACGCGACCGAACTGGCCGCCGATCTCGGGATCGATCGCGAGGAGTTGATCGACGAGGTCCTGAGGATCGGAGCGCGTGTGGACGGGTCCTTGCACAGAACAGGCAACCGAGAGGACCTCGACGATCCCGAACTGGCCGAGAGAATCGCGCGTTCCGAATATGAACTGGCTAAGTCGATTAACGTCGCCGACCTGAGTTCCATCCTGGACATGTTGTCCACCGAGGAGCGATCGGTCGTAGTAATGCGATTGTCGAATGCGCAAAGCCAGTCGGAGATTGCCGAGCGCCTGCAACTCTCGCCGCAAGCTGTCACTGCGATCCTGGCTCGGGCACTAGCGTTCATCCGTGACCGGATCTAGGTTCAGGATGCGGACTCCGCCGAAACCGGCCTGGATGATCCGGCCCGGAGGATTGGTTGCCGAACCGGCCGGCCGTCCCAGACAGCCGACCGGTTCGGCCCCGGCGCTTCTCAGCCCAGGCCGGCTTCGGTGGTCGCGGAGCGGAATCCGGTGTGGTAGATGA
>NZ_JBBATF010000170.1:0-6242 GCF_040398885.1 Mycobacterium sp.
TGGACGACGGGCACTGGGTCATCAACGGCTCCAAGCAGTTCATCACCAACTCCGGCACCGACATCACCAGACTGGTGACCGTCACCGCGGTCACCGGCGGGACCGGTGACCGCCGCGAGATCTCGGCCATCATGATCCCGGTTCCGACCGACGGGTTCGTGGCCGAACCCGCCTACGACAAGGTCGGCTGGAACGCCTCCGACACCCACCCGCTGTCCTTCACCGACGTCCGGGTGCCCGAGGAGAACCTGCTCGGCGAGCGGGGTCGCGGCTACGCCAATTTCCTGCAGATCCTCGACGAGGGCCGCATCGCGATCGCCGCGCTGGCCACCGGGGCCGCCCAGGGTTGCGTCGACGAGTGCGTCAAGTACGCCGGCGAGCGGACCGCGTTCGGTCAGGCCATCGGCCGCTATCAGGCCGTCGAGTTCAAGATCGCCCGGATGGAGGCCCGCGCGCACGCCGCCCGCACCGCCTACTACGACGCCGCGGCGCTGATGCTCGCCGGCAAGCCGTTCAAGAAGCAGGCCGCCATCGCCAAACTCCTCGCCAGCGAGGCCGCCATGGACAACGCCCGCGACGCCACCCAGATCCACGGCGGATACGGGTTCATGAACGAGTACCCGGTGGCCCGGCACTACCGGGACAGCAAGATCCTCGAGATCGGGGAGGGCACCACCGAGGTGCAGTTGATGCTCATCGCCCGGGAGATCGGCCTGCGCTGATTCTGTCGGCGGGTCCGCCTATCATCGAAAGCATGTTCGATATGAGTAGGTGGGATCCGGGCGGTTCCGAGGTCGATCTGGTGGAGGGGATCGCCGCACTCGAGCGTCTGAAGGCCGCCGCGGCGGCACGTCAGGCCAGGCTCGCCGCGGCACTCGACGCGGCGCGGCGCACCGCCGAGGCGGCGGCGGGAGTTCCCGCCGCACGCCGAGGGCGAGGCGTGGCCGCGGAGGTCGCGTTGGCCCGGCGGGACTCGCCGGCGCGGGGTGGCCGGCATCTGGGCTTCGCCAAGGCCCTGGTCAACGAGATGCCGCACACCCTGGCGGCACTCGAGGCCGGCGCCCTGTCGGAGTGGCGGGCCACCATCGTGGTTCGCGAATCGGCCTGCCTCGACGTGGAGGACCGGCGCCGGCTCGACGACGAGTTGTGCTCGGACCTCAAGGGACTGGACGGCGTGGGGGATGCCGCGCTGGCGGCGGCAGCCAAGGCGATCGCCTACCGACTGGATCCGCACGCCGTGGTGGACCGGGCGGCCAGGGCGCATGACGAGCGCACCGTCACCATCCGGCCGGCCCCGGACACCATGACCTATCTGACCGCACTGCTGCCGGTGGCCCAGGGGGTCTCGGTGTACGCCGCCCTCAAGCGGGAGGCCGACGTCTGCTGTGACGGGCGCTCGCGCGGGCAGGTCATGGCCGACACCCTCTTCGAACGCGTCACCGGTCGGTCCGCCGCGCAGGCCGTTCCGGTGACGGTCAATCTGGTGATCTCCGATCAGGCGCTGCTGGGCGTTGAGAGTTCCGCCGCCGTGGTTGCCGGCTACGGATCGGTGCCCTCGTCGGTGGCGCAGAACCTCATCGCCGCCGCTCTGGAGGATCCGGCTTCGCTGGCCAAGCTGCGCAGGCTCTACGCCAAGCCCGCCAGCGGCGCACTGGTGGCCATGGAATCCCGATCGCGGCTGTTCCCGAAGGGGCTGGCCGAATTCATCGGACTGCGTGACCAGCGCTGCCGAACTCCCTACTGCGACGCCCCGGTTCGCCATCGCGACCACGCCAGACCGCACCGGCGCGGCGGGACGACCAGCGGCGCCAACGGAATGGGGAGTTGCGAACGCTGCAACTACACCAAGGAGTCCGACGGCTGGACGGTCAGCGCCGGCACCGACGAAAACGGCAGGCACACAGCCGAATACACCACCCCGACCGGGGCGCACCACCACTCGACCGCGCCACCGGCGCCGGGAACCCCGCGAAAACCGTTCAGCGATATCGAGGTTTGGCTTAACAACCGGCTCGCGTCCTAGCGCTTCCGGGCCTCGGCCAGGCGCGCCTTGAACTCCGGGGACTCGATCGAGGTGGCCTGTGGGCCCAACTCGATGTTCTTGGCGGCCTCATGGTGGTCGGTATCTGTGAAGCCGGGAATCGCGGTGGCGCGCATGGACGCCTTGGTGGCCAGCACCACCTCGCGGGGGGCCGCGGCGGGTCCGGCGGCTAGTTCAAGTGCAGCGGCAACCGGGTCACCGGCGACCGTCAGGGCCAGTCCGTGGCGCACCGCGGTCTCGGCGTCGAACCGCATGCCGAACAACAGGGCGGCTCGAGCCACCTGCGGGCCCACCGACCGTTGCAGCATCCACGTCGCGCCGCCACCGGGATGGATTCCCAACTTCTGGAAGCGCGGATCGAACATCGCGTGCGGGCCGGCGATGCGGACGTCGGCCGCCAGGGCAAGGTTCATCCCGGCGCCGACCGCCGCGCCGTTGACCGCCGCGATGGTGGGAAGCGAGCAGCGGCCCACGGCCATGAAGCCCGCGTAGATGCGCTCCAGCCCCTCGCGGGCCGCGGCGCCCAGCGCCGAGAGGTCCGCTCCCGCGCAGAACGCCCTGCCCGCCCCGGTGACCACCACGGCATGCACGCCGGAATCCGCCTCGGCCCGTTCGACGGCGTCCCTGAGGTGCCCCGAGATCGCCTCGGTGACCGCGTTACGCCGGTCCGGGTCGTTGACCGTGACCACCGCGACCCGGTCGACCACCTCGTAGAGCACCAGATCCGCCACGGATCCCGAGGCTAACAGCGGGTCAACTCCGCGGAGCCATCGCCTGCTCGGCGACGACGCCCAGCGCCGGCGCCAGCGCCTGCGCGTAGGAGAACGTCAGGTGGTTGTCGTCGCGGAACACCAGATCGCCGCCGATCACCACCGGGCACACCGCGGGGGTGCAGAACCAGTCCGAGACGTCCGCGTATTGGCCGCCGCCGTCGCCGGTCGCCTGCCCTTCGGCGGCGATCCCGTCCGGGTTCAGGCCATCCGCGCGTCGCGGGGCGCACGCCATCGCGTCGTCCAGGCTGCCCGACAGGCACACCGGCACGTCGGTGCGCGGGTCCGGGACCGGGCCGAGAACCAGCACCCGCGCTCCCGTCGAACGCAGGTCGGCGACCAGTGCCGCCAGACTCTCGATCCACGCCGGGTCGTAACCGGTGAACCCGAAGTCCGCGGTGTAGCGGCGGGACATGCTCAACACCACCAGTCGCGGTTGCTCGGCGGCCAACCGGGCCAGTGCCTCCTGCCGCCACTGCTCGCACTCGGTGTACCGCCGGCCGAGATAGGGGCTGGTGATCGGCAGGCTCTGCAGCGGGCAGGTGACCTTGGCGATCGTCACCAGACGCCAATGGCGCTGTTGGGCAGCAAGGTTCAACGCGGGATGCCACATCGCGGCATGCGAGTCGCCGATCAGGGCCACTGTGGTGGCGGCGTCGGGGTCGCCGGAGACGCAATCCGGCACCCCGACCTCGAGCCAGGCGCGTACGCAGCCGTCGAAGAACACCGACGGCTTATCCGCGGCCGCCTCGGTGAGCGGGGGAGACAAGTCGGCCGGGACGGCCGGATTGCCCGGCGCCGCGGCGACCGCCGCTCGGATCGCCCCGAAGGGGTCCGGAATCGGGCCGCCGCCGACCGGGACCGCCTTCTCCGCGGCCTGCACGACGGCCGCGGCCGCCGGTGCGCCCCGTCCCACCGGGCTGGGAACCAGCATCGGCAACAGCAGGGCGGCACTCACCGCCGCGGCGGTGATGGCGCTGCCCACGGCGAGGCTGCGACCCGCCGAGCCGCGCAACCTCCGCGCGTACCGGATCGGGCGCTCGACGTACCGCAGCGTCAGCGCCGCCAGGACCAACGAGACGAAGACCGCCGCGGCCCGGCCGGCCCACCCGAGCGGGTGCCCGGCCAGCATCGGCGCGAACACCAGCACCGGCCAGTGCCACAGGTACCACGAGTAGGAGAGCCGGCCCACCGCCCGCATCGCGGGCAGCGACAGCAGCCGTCCGGCTCCCCACGTCGGCCGGGCGCACCCCGCCGCGATCACCGCAGCGGCGCCCAACACCGGCGCCAGCGCCACGGTCCCCGGATAGGGCGTCCGGTCGTCGAGGTGCACGGCCGCCGCGCCGATCACCGCCAGCCCGCCGAAACCGGCCAGTGCCGCGAAACCCGGCGGCAGACGTCGCCAGATCGGGATCGACAGCGCGATCAGCCCGCCGGTGGCCAGCTCCCAGGCGCGGGTGGGAAGGGAGAAGAACGCCCACGGCGGCGACGTTTGGGTCCAGTGCGCCGACAACGTCAGCGAGACTGCGACCACCGCGGCGAGGCCGGCGAGATATCCCGCCCGCCGCCGCAGGACGGTTCTCTTGAATACGACGCCCATCCCGATCATCAGCGCCGGCATGAGCAGATAGAACTGCTCCTCCACGCCGAGGGACCAGTAGTGCTGAAACGGCGAGGGCTCAGTGTGGCCCAGGTAGTCCGTCCCGGTCATGGCGAATCGGAGGTTTCCCGCATAGAGGGCGCTGGCCAGGCCGTCGTCGAGCACCGAACGGGCCTGCAGGGGCGGCAACAGCGCGGCGCTTGCCGCCGCGGTGGCGACCAGCACCACGGCCGCCGCCGGCAGCAGTCGGCGTGCCCGCGCGGCGTAGAACGCGGCCAGGTTCAGGCGGCCGGTGCCGGACAGTTCCGACCACAGCAGCCCGGTTATCAGGAAGCCCGAGATGACGAAGAAGACGTCGACGCCGACGAAGCCGCCGCGGACCGCCCCGGCGTGGTAGGCGACCACCGCCAGGACCGCCACCGCGCGCAGGCCCTCGACGTCCGGCCGGAACTGCGGCCTCGGCCGTCGCGGCTGGGGCCTACGCACCCGCCCATTGTCGCCGCGCCCGGGCCGTCGGCGTGGTTGCCACGCCCTCGCGTGTGCCCGGCCGATGCCCGGTCGATCAGGCGCTTGCGGCCTCGCCGGCGCATAACGCCCGTTCGACGGCCTCGGCGTCCAAGCCGGCGGCGACCGGCCGGTTCGTCGTCTGGTCCACCAGCGCATACGGCCCGTACTGCTGGTAGCCCATTGAGTTCACCTTGTACTTCACCAGCCGCAGCCCCTGCCGATAGGCGCGATATCGCCACTGAGATTCCGAATGCACTTCGTGCCCCCCTTAACCGAAATACCGCAAGCCCACGCTAACAAAAAGCGCCCCCGGCAGGAATCGAACCCGGCAAGCACCCTTCTGCGAGCCCTTACTCAAGTGCTGGGGCTGACCTCCACCGTGCCCTCCATGCCGTTGTCGTAATGGCCAGGCTCAAGACAAGCGATGCCCCATTGCCCGGGCTGGTTGAACGTGTAGAACAGAGTGGCTGTCTGGCCGGGCCCGACCATGACACCATTGTCGTGACCGTGGCCACCGGACGACTTCATCGACTCCGCATGAGCGGCTAGCTCCTGGGTCGGCCCCACCACGAGCTCGTGTTTGATCTGCCCGGTGTTGACCACGATCAGGCGCACGGTTTCGCCCTGCCGGGCCTGCCAGTTGGCCGGGGTGATCCGTCGCGCGTCATCGACCTCCACGACGACGTTACGGGCGGCCCCGGGTTCCGATGGTGCTGCCGCCGTGGGTGCCGAGGCTGTTACGGCCCCATGGTCGTGGTCGTGCCCGTCGCCTCCCGACTGTCCCCAATAGGACGCGGCCACGGCAGAGCCGACGAGCACGGTGGCTCCAGCCGCGAGGGTGTAGGCGGCCAGCGGCTTGGGAGCGATACGACCTCTGCCCTCACTGAGATAGACGGCACCGAGACTCAGGAAGAAGCCCAGCGGCACCACCCAAAGGCTGCGCCCCGGGGAATCGGGAAAGTGCTGCAGACCACCGGTGAAGAACCCAAGCCCTATCGAGGCGACGATGCCGAAACCGAGTAAATCCCCCCACCGCTTACCGCCGTCCGGTGCCGCCTTCATCTCCATGGCCGCGCCGATCAGGAAGCAGATCACTCCGACACCGGCGGTTACGAACGATCGCTTCTCGGAGAAGAACCCATGGTTGACCGCTCCCGCGACGAAGCTGATGCCCGCATACTTCGCCAGCGTGGCTAAGTGCTCAGTCTGGAATTTCATGCGTCCTCCCGCTTCGGACATTCAGCAGAGCGATCAGGCTAGCCCTCTTTTGCGCCCCCGGCAGGAATCGAACCTGCGACCTAGGGATTAGAAGGCCCTTGCTCTA
>NZ_JBBATF010000171.1:0-6010 GCF_040398885.1 Mycobacterium sp.
GGCACGGCGAAGATCGCCGCCAGCGCCGCGACGAGCGCCATCAGAACACGACCGAAAATCCTCATGGTGGCCCCTAACCCTGTGCCGAGTGGCTGACAGATCGTACTTCGGTAACAGCTATCACAGTGTTACCAAAACCGGTGGGAAATTCTCTGGTCCGGCAATTTCCAGTCAATCGTATGACTTCAGTCCGGCCGGCGGTCTAGCGTCGGCAATCGGTTACTTGCATGACTTTGAACGGGCCATCGGCCCACGATCGAGGGGCGCGCATTGTGGAGAACGTCGATGTCGTAATCGTAGGAGCGGGACTGTCAGGCCTCAGCGCCGCCCGCACCCTCACCCGGGCCGGACGGACCGTCGCGGTGCTCGAGGCGCGCAATCGTGTCGCCGGGCGCAATCTCGGTGGCGTATTCAGCAACGGCGTGCCCATCGAGATGGGTGGGCAGTGGTTCGGCCCCACCCAGGTCGAGGCGCTGGCGCTCACCAGAGAACTGGGCCTGGAAACCTTCCCGGCCTACGACGAGGGCGACGCGCTCATGGTCTACGACGGGAAGGTCCACCGGTACGCAGGCAACGGCCGCGACGACACGTTCGGGTTGCCCTCCGGCACCGTTGTCGAACTACAACGGGTCTGGGTCCAGATCGCCGCGCTCACCGACACGATCGACACCAGCGCCCCCTGGGCCACCGAAGGCGCCGAGGACCTGGATCGGCAGACCCTGGATCAGTGGCTGGTCGGCCAGACCTCCGACAAGCTGGCGTTACGGCTCTTCCGCTTGATCGTGCCCGCCATATTCTCCGCCGAAGCGCCCGAGATGTCGCTGCTGCACTTCCTGTTCTACTGCAAGTCCGGTGACAACCTCGATACTCTCGTGTCCACGACCGGCGGCGCCCAGGAAACCCGAGTCGTCGGCGGCACCCACCAGTTGTCCGAGCGCATGGCTGCCGAACTCGGAAACGCCGTCCGGCTCAACACGGTCGTCACCGGCATCGAGCACAACGACTCCGGCGTCGTCGTGAATTTCGCTGGTGGTCGGATCTCGGCCGGCCACGCCATCGTCGCACTGCCCCCGACCCTCGCCGGACGCCTGCGCTACCAGCCGGCCATGCCATCGGCGCGCGATGCGCTGTTTCAGCAGTTCCCCGCGGGTTCAGTCATGAAATTCAACGTCGCCTATCCGAAGCCCTTCTGGCGCGAAACCGGGTTGTGCGGATTCGTCATGAGCCTCGATGACGAGTTCAACATCGTCGCCGACAACTCACCGCCCGATGGATCGTGCGGGGTGCTCGTCGGCTTCCTGGAGGGCGCCCACGCACGCAAGGCGGCCGAGATGACACCTGCCGAACGTCGCCAGAAGGTGCTTGGCAGCCTCACCAAGTATTTCGGCGAACAGGCGGCCGAACCGCTCGATTTCCTCGAACAGGATTGGAACGCCGAGGAGTTCACCCGCGGCTGTTACGGCGGGCGACTTGGCGCCGGGCTCTGGACCCAGTACGGAAAGGCGTTGGCCGCCCCTGTCGGCCGCATCCATTGGGCGGGAGCTGAAACCTCCGACATCTGGAACGGCTACATGGACGGGGCGATCCGGTCCGGATATCGTTCTGCGGCAGCCATTCTCGGTGAAAGCGTGTAGGCGGCGACGAGGGGCGGTCGTGCCGGCGATGGTGTCGAGTGCCCTCCGGGTACGGCACCGGGATCAACGACCGTTCGGATGGGTCAGGCCGGCCTGGCGGCGACCGGCATCACGACACTGCCGCGGCACGGCCCCTCGGCGATATCGGTGTGCCAGGTGCCCTTCAGGGCGCCGTTCGACTGGGGCTCGTAGAAGGCCCACGAGGTGGCACGAGCCCAGGACTTCTGGCCGCCGCCGTCCAGGAGGCAGTCCCACATCCATTCGTAACTGGTCGTCCACGCCGACCCGTTCCAGGTGTAGCGGGGAGGCCAGGGGATGGTCGGGTTGCCGGGTTTGGGACCGTCGGTCACGGTGGTCACGCAACTGCGCACCGAGCAATGGGTGGCCAGCGTGAACCTTCCCCCGAAGTCGCCCTCCCGCTGGCGGGTGGCGGCGCTGGTACCTGCCTTCTGGGAGGCGTAGGTCGTCATCTGGTACGGCCCGTCCCACGACTTGGGTGCGGCCCCGGCGACGGGCGGGTAACCGGCCTGCAGCGCCAATACCGCCAGCGCAACGGTGGTCCGGGCGCACCACGGCCTTCGACCGGTCATAGGCCGAGGGTAACCGCCGTCCAACCTCACCTGTCGCATCTGCAACATGTGTCGGGGTAGCCTCGCGGGGTGCTGCTGGCCTCGCTGAACCCCGCCGCGGTGGCGGCCGGCGACGATATCGGCGACGCGGTCCGCATCGACGGCGTCACGCTGTCGCGCGGCGATCTGGTCGGTGCCGCGACCTCGGTCGCCGAACGGGTCGGCGGGGCCGGACGCGTCGCGGTCCTGGCGACCCCGACCGCCGCCACGGTGCTTGCGGTGACCGGCTGTCTGATCGCCGGGGTGCCGCTGGTTCCGGTGCCCGCCGACGTCGGCGTCGCTGAGCAGGCCCACATCCTCGCCGACTCCGGCGCCCAGGCCTGGCTCGGCCAAGCGCCGGCCGAGTTGGCCGGCTTGCCGCACGTGCCGGTGCGGATTCACGCGCGCTCCTGGCACCGCTACCCCGAACCGCCGGCGCAGAGCACGGCGATGGTGATCTACACCTCCGGCACCACCGGGCCTCCCAAGGGGGCGGTGCTCAGCCGTGCGGCGATCGCGGCCGACCTCGACGCCCTCGCCCGGGCCTGGCAGTGGACCCCGGAAGACACCCTGGTGCACGGTCTGCCCCTGTTTCACGTGCACGGCCTGGTGCTCGGACTGCTCGGCTCGCTGCGGGTGGGCAACCGGTTCGTTCACACCGGCAAGCCGACCCCGCAGGCCTACGCGGCGGCAGGGGGCAGCCTCTATTTCGGTGTGCCCACGGTCTGGTCCAGGATGGTCGCCGACCCGGCATCGGCCCGCGCCCTGTCGGGGGCGCGACTGCTGGTATCGGGAAGTGCCGCGCTGCCGGTCCCGGTGTTCGACCGGCTGACCGAACTGACCGGGCATGCCCCGGTGGAACGGTACGGCTGCACCGAGACGCTGATCACGGTCAGCACCCGGGCCGACGGTGAGCGACGTGCCGGCTCGGTTGGGCTGCCGTTGGACGGAATGCGGACCCGCCTGGCCGCCGAGGACGGTTCGGCGGTGCCGAACGACGGGGAAACCATTGGCAGTCTTCTGGTTTCGACGCCCACGATCTTCGAGGGCTACCTCGACCGGCCGGATGCCACCGCGGCGTGTTTCACCGCCGACGGCTGGTACCGAACCGGAGACGCCGCGGTGATCGGGCCTGATGGCATGCACCGCATCGTCGGCCGCGAGTCGGTGGACCTGATCAAGTCAGGCGGCTACCGGATCGGCGCCGGGGAGATCGAGACCGTGCTGCTCGGGCATCCGGGAGTGGCTGAAGTGGCCGTGGTCGGGCTGCCCGACGCGGACCTGGGCCAGCGGATCGTCGCCTACGTGGTCGGTGACGCGCGCTCTGAGCAACTCATCGAGTATGTGGCGCAGCAGCTTTCGGCGCACAAGCGCCCGCGGGAAGTGCGGGTCGTGGACTCGCTGCCGCGCAACGCCATGGGCAAGGTGCTCAAGAAGGAACTCATGCGGTGAGCCTGCGGTTCGCGGCACGCCACCCCTGATTTGCGTGCGACGCCAACCTGATTCGCGTGCGACGCCACCGCTAATTCGCGTGCAACGCGGTATTGAGCGTGATTCCCGTCCCGTCGCGGGACACCACCTCAACCGCACCGGTCACCGAATTCCGCCGGAACAGAAGGTTGTTCGTCCCGGAGAGCTCGCGAGCCTTGACCGTGGCGCCGTCCGCCGTCGTCACCTTGGTGCCGGCGGTCAGGTACAGGCCCGCCTCGACCACGCAGTCGTCGCCCAGCGAGATGCCCAGGCCGGAATTGGCCCCCAGCAGACAGCGCTTGCCGACCGAGATGACCTCCGTGCCGCCGCCGGACAGCGTCCCCATGATCGAGGCGCCGCCGCCGACGTCGGAACCGTCGCCGACCACCACGCCCGCCGAGATCCGGCCCTCCACCATCGAGGCGCCCAGGGTGCCGGCGTTGAAGTTCACGAACCCCTCGTGCATGACGGTGGTGCCCGGGGCGAGGTGCGCGCCCAGGCGAACCCGGTCGGCGTCGGCGATGCGCACCCCCGTCGGCACCACGTAGTCGACCATCCGCGGGAACTTGTCGACGCCGTACACCGTGACCGGCCCGCGCCGGCGCAGCCGCAACCGGACCTCCTCGAATCCCTCGATGCGGCACGGTCCGTAGTTGGTCCACACCACGTTGGTCAACGCGCCGAAGACTCCGTCGAGGTTGCAGCCGTGCGGCTCGACCAGGCGGTGGGAGATGAGATGGAGCCGCAGATATGCGTCGCAGGTGTCGGCCGGTTTGTCGGCCAGCACGGTGACCGTGCGGATCGGCACGATCTGCACGTCGCGGTCGGGGTCCGGCCCGGCCAGCGCGGCGAGGTTCTCCGGGGCGTCCTCCGGGGTCAGCCGGGTGGTGCCCGCCGGGCTGTAGGCGCCCAGTTCCGGATCCGGGAACCAGGCGTCCAGCACCGTGCCGTCCCCGGCGATGGTCGCCAGCCCGAATCCCGCAGCAGAAGTCACGGTATCCCACCGTACTTCCGCGCCGAGCAGACGCAAAGTGCGCCGACACGCCGGGTGTACGGGGACTTTTCCGTCTGCTCGCGCAAGGGGGGCGACCGGCTAGCCTGGTCAGTTGTGCTGGATCTGCGTGCCGACCCCGAGGTGCTCACCGCCGCGCTGATCGACATTCCCAGTGTCTCGCGCGACGAGCGCCGGATCGCCGACGAGGTCGAGCACGCGCTGCGCGAGCAGACCAGCTACCAGGTGGTCCGCAACGGCGACGCGGTGCTGGCCCGCACGGACCTGGGCCGCGCGTCGCGAGTGATCCTGGCCGGGCACCTCGACACCGTCCCGGTTGCCGGCAACCTTCCGGCCCGCCGCGACGCCGACCACATCCACGGATGCGGGGCCTCCGACATGAAATCCGGCGACGCGGTCTTCCTGCACCTGGCCGCCACCGTCGAGGATCCGGTTCACGACGTCACGCTGATCCTCTACGACTGCGAGGAGATCGAGTCGAGTGCGAACGGCCTCGGACGTATCGAGCGGGAACTGCCGGACTGGCTGCGCGGCGACGTCGCGATCCTGGGCGAGCCCTCCGGTGGGTACATTGAAGCAGGCTGCCAGGGCACGCTACGAGCTGTCGTCTCCACGTCCGGCGTCCGTGCGCATTCCGCTCGATCGTGGCTGGGCGACAACGCTATTCACCGACTGGCGCCGGTGCTCAAGCGGCTCGCGGCATACCAGGGCCGGGTGGTCGACATCGACGGGTGCGCCTACCGGGAGGGGCTGTCCGCAGTGGGGATCGACGGCGGAGTGGCCGGCAACGTGATCCCCGACGCGGCGTCGGTGACGGTCAACTTCCGCTTCGCGCCCGACCGCGGCCCCGAGGCAGCGCTCGATCACGTTCGCGGGGTTTTCGACGGCCTGCCGGTCGAGGTCGAGCAGGCCGACGTGGCCGCCGGGGCGCTGCCCGGACTGCACCACGCCGCGGCCGCGGCACTGGTGGACGCCGCCGGCGGGATGGTGCGCGCCAAGTTCGGCTGGACCGACGTGGCGCGGTTCGCCGCCATGGGTATCCCCGCGGTCAACTACGGCCCCGGCGATCCCAACCTCGCGCACCGCCGGGACGAACGGGTGGAGGTCGGCCAGATCCGCGCGGTGACCGCCACCCTGCGCCGCTACCTCGGCGGGGGAGGCTGAGGCCCGGGCAACCGGGGCCGGCTGCCGCAGCCGGCTACGGCAGCGCGCCGTCGGGGTCCTGCGCCTGCCGCCTGGCGTCGGCGGCGGCCCCGCCGAAGCCCGCCGCGGCGAGCCGATCGGCG
>NZ_JBBATF010000172.1:0-5822 GCF_040398885.1 Mycobacterium sp.
CCACCAAGCCCTACACCTCCGGCGGTGCCTACATCAGCAAGATGAGCGACCACTGTCGCCGATGCCCGTTCGACCCGAAGAAGCGCGTGGGCGAGGACGCCTGCCCGTTCACCGCGGGCTACTGGGCCTTCACCCACCGCCACGCCGACCTGCTGGCGGCCAATATGCGGACCGCCCGGGCCGTGACGTCGATGAACCGCCTCGCCGACCTCGACGCGGTGCTGGAGCAGGAGCGGCACCGGCGGGTCTTCTGATGTTCCGCGCCCGAAACACCGCCGCGCCCGGCGGCGATACACCGTTGAGCTATTGTTGACGACCAGTACAGGAGGTTGCGACGTGCGAAAACTCATGCTCGCGGCCAGCGGGGCGGCGACCGCCGCAGCGGCGGCGCTGGTGTTGATCCCGTGCTCGGGCATTGGCCCGGGGGCAGGTTCGGCGCAGGCCGCGCCCGGCGACACCAACACCACCCTCAACGTGGTCGGCGAACCGTACGCCAAAGCGGTGGCGATCCTGCGCGCCCAGGGTGTGAAGGCGAGCTTCGGCGGGGCGGTGGGCAGCGACGTGGCGCAGGCCCAGTGCATCGTCAGCAGCCAGAAGGTGCTCAGCGCCTCCCACAAGATGCAGTTGAACCTCGACTGCACCGCCGCGGCCCAACCCCAGGCGCCGGCCCCTACGGCCGCGGCGGGTGCCTCCGGCGCGGCGGGTACCTCCGGCGCGCCGGCCACCGAGACGGCCCGGCCCACCCCGGGAGCGCCCGGCGTGGTGACGGTGATACCCAAACCGGTGGGCTGATTCTTCCTCCCCGGCATCCCCGGCCCCCGGTTAGACTCGGGCCATGCTGCGGCCGCGCCGTTTCCGCCGGGAAGTCGACCCGGGTCCGGTCCAGATCCAGGCCCGGAACGTCGAGTTCGACGCATCGGGGTCTCCGCTGCACTGGATCCCCGGACATCCGGTGGCCTCGCACATGGTGAGCCTGCTCAACGTGGTCCTGCCGGCCGCCGAACGGTGGTTCGTGACCACCTACAACGAAGCCCTTCCGTTCGTCGAGGACGAGCGGCTGGCCGAGGACATGCGCGGCTTCATCGGCCAGGAGGCGGTCCACGCCGACACCCACGAACGGATACTGCATCAGTTCATGGAGGCCCACGGCGTCAACCCGCAGCCGATCCTCACCCAGGTCGACTACATCATCGGCAAGGTCCTGACCCCCAGTGCCTCCCCGGACCCGCAGCGCCGCTACAACCAGCTCTGCGACCGACTGTGGCTGATCGCCGGGATCGAGCACTACACGGCCCTGCTGGGCGACTTCGCGCTCAACTGCGCCTGGGACGACTACGGCGCCGACCCGACGATGATGGATCTGTTCCGCTGGCATGGCAGCGAGGAGGTCGAGCACCGCTGCGTCGCCCACGACGTCGCCACCTACTTCCACGACAGCTACCCCGCCAGAATCCGGGCCATGGTGCTGGCGATGGCGCTGATGGCCTCGTTCTTCGAGCGCAGTCTGTGGTACCTGTGCCGCACCGACCCCGCGATCGACCTCAGCTGGCTTCAGATGCAGCGCACCAGGATCGGGGACTCGAAGCTGAACCTGTTGCCGGCCTACCGAACCCTGTTCGGCAGCAACACGCTGGCCTACTTCCGCCGGAACCACTCGCCGGCGGACGTAGGCTCCACCGCGCAGGCGGTCGCCTACCTGGCCACCTCCCCCGCCGCGCGCGCGGCCCACGTGTAGATGGTGCTGCGACGCCTGCGGTCGGCGCCGGCGCCGTTTCTGGGTCTGGCCGACGCGGCGATCACCGGGTTCTGGGCGGCCACCGGCAGGCGCCGGCCCACCCGGCCCGCCCACCGCGACCGCACACTGACCCTCGCCGTCGTCGACCGCGAGGTCGTGGCCCGTGACGAGAACGTGGTCGCCCTCACCCTGGCGGCGGCGGACCGGTCACCGCTGCCGGCCTGGCATCCGGGCGCCCACCTCGATATCCGCCTGCCCAGCGGCCGCGTCCGGCAGTACTCGCTGTGCGGCGAACCGGCGGTGCGCTCCAGATACCGGATCGCGGTGCGCCGCATCCCCGATGGCGGCGGCGGGTCGGTCGAAGTGCACGACGGGTTGCCGGTGGGCTCGACGGTCACCACGGGTGGGCCCCGCAACGCCTTTCCGCTCAGCGTGCCCGGCTACGGTTCGCCCACCAGGCGGCTGAGGTTCATCGCGGGCGGCATAGGCATCACGCCGATCCTTCCGATGCTGGGCATGGCGGAGCGATTCGGCGTGGACTGGTCGATGATCTACGTGGGCCGCAGCGCCGACAGCATTCCCTTCATCGAGGAGGTGCGGCGGTTCGGGACGCGCGTCACGGTCCGAACCGACGACGTCGACGGCATACCGACCGCCGGGGACCTGCTCGGCGAATGCCGTTCCGGCACAACGGTATATGCGTGCGGGCCGGCCGACATGCTGACGGTGGTGCGGACTCGGCTGATCGGACGCGACGACGTCGAACTGCATTTCGAGAGATTCGCAGCGGCTCCGGTCGTCGACGGCGAGCCCTTCACCGCCATGGCGCGATCCTCTCGGGCCGAGATCCGGGTTGGTGCCGACGAGACGCTGTTGGCGGCACTGCAACGCGCCGGCATCAACCCGCCCTACTCATGCCGGCAGGGATTCTGCGGCACCTGCCGGGCACGCGTGCTCGGCGGGGCCGTCCAGCACCGCGACAGGCTGCTGACCACACCTGAACGCGACAGCGGGTTGATGCTGCTCTGCGTCTCACGCGCCGCGTCCGGCGAGTGTTTGACGCTGGACCTGTAGCCCCGGGCGTTCAGGCGTCCCAGGCCGCAGACACCTGGGTGGCGACGTCGATGACCTTGGCCTGCTGGGCGGCCGGGCTGTCGACCTCTTCTGCCACGTAGGCGGCGACGAACCGGCGGATCTCGCCGTCGACCCCGCCGATGATGCGCATGATCTCCCCGCGAAGCGACTTCGCCGTCACGTGGACCGCGATATCCGAGGGGCGCGGCTTGGCGATCTCGATGACTATCAGCAGGGGCTCGGCAGCCCGCGCGGTGGCCCGCAGTGCGATGTCGCCGTCGACCATGAAGCTCTGCTTGTCAAGGCGCAGATCGACGGTCAGCTCGATGAGCAGTGGGATGCGCACCGCGAAGGTGATGGTGTCTCCCAGGCTGCGTCGCACGTGGGGCTCCTGGATCTGGACCCTGGCGGTGACCTTCGCCAGCCCGCCCGGACCCTGCGCCATCGGGCCCATCGTGATCTCCCCGCCGGCGATGCCCCCGATCGCCGAGGCGACACGATCCTCGGTGACCGCCAGCTCGAAGAACCGGCGGCCGAACTCCTCGTAGGTGACGAAGTTGTGCGTATGCATAGCGCTTCACCTTCTCACGTCGCCGGCGACGGGCCGGCGATCGGCACGGTAACAAATCACGCTGTCCTCCACCACGGCCCGACATCGGCGTTTCAGCCCGCCGCGAGCCGGGTAGCCGATCACCGAGGGGAGACAGACGATATGACGAAAACCTTCAGGAGGGCCGCCGGGACGGCGGTCGCCGGCACACTCGCCCTCGGGATTCTCGGCGGCGGCGGTGTCGCCGGTGCCGACTCCGGCAATCTGGACCCGAACCCGCCCGGCCCCGGTGTCCCGGCCCTGGTCGGCCCCGGTGTCCCGGCCCCGGTCGGCCCCGGTGTCCCGGCCCTGGCCGGTCCCGATGACGAGGACGACCTCTGGGATGGCGACCCGGACGTTCCGACCTGGACGCCTGACATGGGGCCATACCCGTTGGGCCCGCGCGTCTGGCTACGGTCGGGGGCCCCGCTGGTGGCGTACTGGATCATCTGGGACTGGATTTGAGGTCGGCGCCGGCGGGCGCGGTCACATCTCCAGCATCACCGTGACCGGTCCGTCGTTGGTCAACTCGACCTGCATGTGCGCACCGAACGCGCCGGTTGACACCTCCGCGCCCAGCGCCCGCAGTGCGGCGGCGAAGGCATCCACCAGAGGCTCGGCGACGGCGGCCGGCGCGGCGGCGTTCCACGACGGCCTGCGCCCCTTCGCCGTGTCGGCGTACAACGTGAACTGGCTCACCACCAGTATCGGCGCGCCGACATCGGATGCTGACCGTTGCTCGTCGAGAATCCTTAGTTGCCAGAGTTTTTCGGCCATCCGCCTGGCCACCGCGGAGTCGTCGCCATGCGTAACGCCGACGAGGGCGACCAGGCCCTGGCGCCGGGGCGTGATGGCCCCGACGACACGGCCGTCGACCGTCACCGACGCGGCGGTGACACGCTGAACCAGGACCCGCACGTCAGCCTGCGGGGCTGAAGGGGGCCATCACACACCGGCGCATGCGGCCATCCTGCCCGATGTGAGCGTCGACACGTCGGCAAAACCGACTCGGTGACCGCCGCGCGGGTCTCGGAAACAGCGGGCAGACATAACGGTCGCGCCACGCGACCGTTAACTTCACTGTTAAACTTGAGGTTTGCTGTCTCGAAACGGTCACGCTCGTGAAATTTGATCGCCGTGAAATGGTTTTCGCAGGACTTATGCTGGTTAATCGGGCCTCTAGTGAGGGCGGCCACATACGATTGGTGACTGGAAAAAACTGTTGTTAGCGTTTTCATATGTTTGCTCTCGCAGCGCTGATGTCGCTTATTTCGCAAGTCTCGGGCACGCCCTACATTTCCGGCGGCGATACCCCCGCAGGCACGGATTGCTCCGGGCTGGCGTCCTGGGTCGCCAATGTGGCCTCCGGACGGCCGGCATTCGGCAGCAGATTCAACACCGGCAACATGGAATCCGCTCTGCTGGCCCGCGGCTTCCACTACGGCAGCGCGCCCGACTCGGTGGTCATCGGGTGGAACGCCGGCCACGCCGCGGTGACACTGCCCGACGGCACGCCGGTGTCCAGTGGCGAAGGCGGTAACGGTGTGCTCATCGGCGGGGGTGGCGCATATCAGCCGCAGTTCACCCAGCACATGTACCTGCCCGTCGAAGCGCGGGAGATGGACCAGTCTCCCCCGGCCCCCGAACCGGCCCCCGAACCGGCCCCGCCCGCTCCGGCGGCCGAGGCGGTACAGCACGCCCCGGTGATCGACCTGGCGGGCCACGGGCCGCTGCCCGGGCCGCCACCCGCCACCTGAGCGCCCTGGCGCGGCGGCGCACCCGGCCGGGATAATCGGATCGGTAGGCGGTTAGATGAGAAGCCGCGCCGACCGTTGAGAACGGCAGCCGGCGAAACCCGATCAGGAGCAGCCATGTCGAATGTCGAAGCGGACACACCCACCCGGTTTGCGCAGCAGGTGGACGACACCCAGCGGTATTTCGACAGCCCGCGGTTCGCCGGCATCACCCGCCTCTACACCGCCCGCCAGGTGGTCGAGCAGCGCGGCACGATCCCGGTGGATTACACCGTCGCACGGGAGACCTCCGCGGCGTTCCACGCCCGGCTGCGCGAACTGTTCGGCCGGCGCAAGTCCATCACCACCTTCGGCCCCTACACCCCCGGCCAGGCCGTGGCCATGAAGCGCTGCGGGATCGAGGGCATCTACCTCGGCGGCTGGGCCACGTCGGCCAAGGGCTCCACCGACGAGGACCCGGGACCGGACCTGGCGAGCTACCCGCTGAGCCAGGTGCCGGACGAGGCGGCCGGCCTGGTGCGCGCCCTGCTGACCGCAGACCGCAACCAGGCCTACCTCCGGTCGCAGATGACCGAGGAGCAGCGGGCCGCCACGCCGGCGGTCGACTACCGGCCGTTCATCATCGCCGACGCCGACACCGGTCACGGCGGAGATCCGCACGTGCGCAACC
>NZ_JBBATF010000173.1:0-5821 GCF_040398885.1 Mycobacterium sp.
CGGCCGGTGGGGGCCGCTCGGGATCGTCGAGGGTAGCGGCGTGCTCGGCGGCGCAAGGCCGGGCGCGTACTCGCCATCCTCCCCGACGAAGAATACGGAACCTACGTCCCACGGATCCGGGTGGCTGCGTGCGCGTCGTCGCGTTGCGACGAGCCTTGCGCCGCCACCGGCGCCCTGCTGGGCGGTCTCGGGGTGGCCGGGCTGCCGTTCCGGGCGCTGCTGGCGGTCAAGGCCGGCTTTTGCGGGGCGTTGGGGTACCTGGTGGCACGCTGATACCCCCTGGGGGTATAGTTGGCGGCATGACCAGTCCAACGACCACCACCGACCTGAGGCTCTCCGGAATGAGCTGCGCCTCGTGCGCGGCCCGAGTGGAGCGCAGCCTCAATCGGCTCGACGGGGTGCGGGCATCGGTGAACTTCGCCGTCGAGCAGGCCCATGTCGAGCACGGCCCGCTCATCACCCGGGACGACCTGGTGCGCGCGGTGGAATCCAGTGGCTATCGGGCCGAGGTCATCAACCACCACCACGACCAACGCGATGCCGGCCACGACGACCACGACGACCACATGAGCCACGACGTACCCGCCGGACAGTTGCGGTCCCGACTGATCGGATCCGCGGTGCTCGCCGTCCCGGTCGTGGCCCTCTCGATGGTGATGCCCTGGCAGTTCCCCGGCTGGCAGTGGGTGGCGCTGGCGTTGACCACGCCGATCGTGTTCTGGGGTGGATACCCCTTCCACAAGGCCGCGCTCAACAGCGCGCGGCACCGCAGTTCGACGATGGACACCCTGGTGTCACTGGGCACCCTGTCGGCCTATCTGTGGTCGCTGGTGGTCCTGGCTACCGGGGTCGGGCATGGCCGTCACGGTCAGGGGCACGTCTATTTCGAGGTGGCCGCCGCGGTCACGGTGTTCCTGCTCGCCGGTCGCTACGCGGAGGCCAAGGCCAAGCGTTCCGCGGGTTCGGCACTCCGGGCGCTGTTGTCGCTGGGCGCCAAGGACGCCACCGTGGTGCGCGACGGCGCGGAGGTGCGGGTCGGAGTCGACACGCTGGCGGTCGGGGACGTCATCGTGGTGCGACCCGGCGAACGGGTCGCCACCGACGGGGTCGTGGTCGACGGCGCCTCGGCGCTGGACGCCTCGGCGATGACCGGCGAATCGGTCCCCGTCGAGGTCCGCCCCGGCGACGAGGTGCTCGGCGGCGCGGTCAACACCTACGGGCGAATCCTGGTGCGCGCCAAAAAAGTCGGTGGGGACACTCAACTGGCCCGGATGGCTGCCATGGTCGCCGACGCGCAGAGCGGGAAGGCCTCGATCCAGCGACTCGCCGACCGCGTCTCGGCGGTGTTCGTCCCGGCGGTGCTGGTGATCGCCGCGGTTACAGCGGCCGGCTGGCTGTTGACCGGGCATTCGGCGGCTGCCGCGTTCACCGCCGCCGTGGCGGTGCTCATCATCGCCTGCCCGTGCGCGCTCGGCCTGGCCACCCCGACCGCGATCCTGGTCGGAACCGGCCGGGGCGCCCAACTCGGCGTCCTCATCAAAGAGCCGCAGGTGCTCGAGACCGCCCACGGCATCGACACCGTCGTACTGGACAAGACCGGGACCGTCACCACCGGCGTGATGAGCGTCGAGGGTGTCGAGGCCGGCCCCGGGGAGGACGCCGGAGTCGTGCTGTCCCGGGCGGCCGCGGTGGAATCGGCATCCGAACACCCGGTCGCCGCCGCGATCGTCGCCGCGGCCCGGCAGCGGGGCCTGGTCGTCCCGGCGGTCTCGGGCTTCGCCAACGAGCCGGGCACCGGGGTGCGCGGCGTGGTCGACGGGGTCGCGGTCCGGGTGGAGCGTGCCGCCGACAGCGACGGCCGCACCAGCGTCGCGGTGAGCTGGGAGGGCCGCGAACGCGGGGTCATCCGACTGGCCGACTCGGTCAAGCCCACCAGCGCATCGGCGATCGCCGAGCTCAAGGCGCTGGGGATCACCCCGATCCTGCTCACCGGTGACAACGAGGCGGTAGCCGGGCGGGTCGCCGCGGAGGTCGGGATCGCCCCCGCCGACGTGATCGCCGGGGTGCTGCCGTCCGAGAAGGCCGGCGTGATCTCCCGGCTGCAGGATGCCGGCCGCCGGGTGGCCATGGTGGGCGACGGAGTCAACGACTCCGTCGCGCTGGCCACCGCCGACATCGGCATGGCGATGGGCACCGGCACCGACGCCGCGATCGAGGCCGGCGACATCACCCTGGTGCGCGGTGATCTGCGTACGGTCCCCACGGCGCTACGGCTGTCCGCGCGGACACTGCGGATCATCAAGCAGAACCTGTTCTGGGCCTTCGGGTACAACATCGCCGCCATCCCGCTGGCGGCACTCGGGTTGCTCAATCCGATGATCGCCGGCGCCGCGATGGCGGTCTCCTCGGTGCTGGTGGTGACCAACAGCCTGCGACTCAAGCGCTTCCGCTGACACCTGCCCGGGAGCCGTTCCCACAGGGACCTTCGTCACACTCGCACCCTCGCGGCCATGGGCGCGATAACTGCTGGGACACTGGTGGGCATGAGGGAGCAGGTGACCGTCTCGGCGAAGCTGTTCGACGAGGCCTGCGCGGTGATTCCCGGCGGGGTGAACTCGCCGGTGCGGGCCTTCAGCGCCGTCGGCGGCACGCCGCGCTTCATCACCTCCGCCAACGGCTGCTGGCTGCACGACGCCGACGGCAACCGCTACGTCGACCTGGTCTGCTCATGGGGGCCGATGATCCTCGGCCACGCCCACCCGGCGGTGGTGGAGGCGGTGCAGCGCGCGGCGGCCGACGGGCTGTCATTCGGGGCGCCCACCCCCGGCGAGACCGACCTGGCCGGCGAGATCGCCGCCCGCGTCCCTCCCGTGCAGCGGGTGCGGCTGGTCAACTCCGGCACCGAGGCCACCATGAGCGCCGTGCGTTTGGCTCGCGGGTTCACCGGCCGGCCCAAGATCGTCAAGTTCTCCGGGTGCTACCACGGCCACGTCGACGCACTGCTGGCCGACGCCGGGTCCGGGGTGGCCACGCTCGGACTGCCCTCTTCGCCCGGGGTCACCGGCGCGACGGCCGCCGACACGATCGTCCTCCCCTACAACGATGTCGCCGCCGTGGAGGAGTCGTTCTCGAGATTCGGTGACAGCATCGCCGCGGTGATCACCGAAGCCTGCCCGGGCAACATGGGCGCTGTCGCGCCACTGGCGGGTTTCAACGCGGCGCTGCGCCGGATCACCGCCGAGCACGAAGCACTGCTCATCGTCGATGAGGTCATGACCGGATTCCGGATCAGCCGATCCGGTTGGTACGGAATCGATCCGGTCGACGCGGACCTGTTCACCTTCGGCAAGGTGATGAGCGGAGGTCTGCCGGCCGCGGCGTTCGGCGGGCGCACCGATGTGATGGAACGGCTGGCCCCGCTGGGGCCGGTCTATCAGGCCGGCACCCTGTCCGGGAATCCGGTGGCGGTGGCGGCGGGACTGGCCACGCTCCGGCACGCCGACGATGCGGTGTACGAAGCCCTGGACGCCAACGCCGACCGGTTGGCCGGGCTGCTGTCCGAGGCGCTGTCGGACGCCGGTGTGGCTCACCGGGTGGCGCGGGCCGGGAATTTCCTGTCGGTCTTCTTCACCGGGGAACCCGTCACCGACTTCGCCACTGCCCGCGCCAGCCAGACGTTCCGGTTCCCGCCGTTCTTCCACGGACTGCTCGACGGCGGGGTGTACGCCCCGCCCAGCGCGTTCGAAACCTGGTTCGTCTCAGCGGCTCTGGATGACGACGCCTTCGAGCGGATCGCGGCTGCCCTGCCCGCCGCCGCCCGGGCCGCAGCGGAGGCTACGCCGTCATGAGCGCCCGGACCGTAGTCAACGTCATGCGCCACGGCGAGGTGCACAACCCCGAGGGCGTCCTGTACGGGCGGCTGCCCGACTACCACCTCTCCGAGCGCGGGCAGGCGCAGGCGCAGGCCGTCGCCGACTGGCTGGCCCTGCGTGATGTCGTCTACGTGGTCGCCTCGCCGTTGGAGCGGGCCCAGGAGACCGCCGCGCCGATCGCGGCCCGGCACGGTCTGATCGTCGACGTCGATGAATCGCTGATCGAGTCGCACAACGTCTTTCAGGGCGAGAAGGTCTCGCCCGGGGACGGCGCCCTGCGCGACCCGCGCAACTGGTGGCATCTACGAAACCCCCGGACTCCGACCTGGGGCGAGCCCTACGCGGAGATCGCGGTGCGGATGCGCGCCGCCGTCGAGCGGGCCAGGATCAGGGCCACCGGCCACGAGGCGGTGTGCGTAAGTCATCAGCTTCCCGTCGAGACGCTGCGCCGGGCGATGAATTCCGATACGCTGCACCACTTTCCGACCAAGAGAATGTGCAACCTGGCGTCGGTGACGTCGTTCTACTTCGACGGCGACGACTACGTCGGCTGGGGCTACGCGGAGCTCGCCGGACGGTGAAACGCCTGCGCGTCCCCACCCGGATGACGGTCAGCTTGGCTGCCATCCTGTTGGCCGGCTGCTCCACCGGCGACGACGCCGTCGCTCAGGGCGGGACATTCGAGTTCGTCGCACCCGGCGGCAGGACCGACATCACCTACGACCCGCCGTCGTCCCGAGGCGCCCCGGGCCCGCTGTCCGGGCCCGATCTGATGGACACCGCGCGCACCATCTCGCTCGAAGACTTCGCCGGCAGGGTCGTGGTGCTCAACGTCTGGGGGCAATGGTGCGGACCGTGCCGCGCCGAGGTCGCCCAGTTGCAGAAGGTCTACGACGCCACCCGCGACGACGGGGTGGCGGTTTTGGGGATCGACGTGCGCGACAACGACATCGACGCCCCGCGGGATTTCGTCACCGACCGCAACGTCACCTACCCCTCGATCTACGACCCCGCCATGCGCACCCTGATCGCCTTCGGCGGCAAGTACCCCGCCACGGTGATCCCCTCGACGGTGGTGCTGGACCGCGAGCACCGGGTGGCGGCGGTGTTCCTCCGCGAACTGCTCGCCGAGGACCTGCTGCCGGTGGTGCGACGACTGGCCGCCGAACCAGGCCCAGGTAAACCGACACAGAGCAAGCCGTGACCGGTCTGGCCGAGACCGCGGCGGCCGGGCCGCTGCTGTTGGCGCTGGGACTCTGTGTGCTGGCCGGGCTGGTGTCCTTCGCCTCGCCGTGCGTGGTTCCGCTGGTGCCGGGCTATCTGTCCTACCTTGCCGCCGTCGCGGGGGCATCGGATGACGCCCCGGCCCCGGGTGGCCGCCGGCGGTGGCGGGTCGCCGGTTCGGCGCTGCTGTTCGTTGCGGGTTTCACCGTGGTGTTCGTCCTCGGCACCGTCGCGGTGCTGGGCATGACGACCACCTTGATCGCCAATCAGGTTGTGTTGCAACGCATCGGCGGGATCGTCACGATCATCATGGGCCTGGCTTTCATCGGCTTCATCCCGGCGCTGCAACGGCAGGCCCGTTTCACCCCCGGGCAGTGGGCGGGCTTGGCCGGAGCGCCCCTGCTCGGTGCGGTCTTCGGCCTGGGCTGGACGCCCTGCCTGGGGCCCACGCTCACCGGCGTCATCGCCGTCGCTTCGGCCACCGACGGCGCCAGCGTCGCGCGGGGAGTGGCACTGGTGGTCGCCTACTGCCTGGGGTTGGGAATCCCCTTCGTGCTGCTGGCGTTCGGCTCCGGGTGGGCGGTGACGGCGTTCGGGTGGCTCCGCCGGCGCACCCGCGCCATCCAGGTGTTCGGCGGCATCCTGCTCATCGCCGTCGGGGTGGCTCTGCTGACCGGGTTGTGGAACGACTTCACCTCCTGGGTGCGCGACGCGTTCGTCAGCGA
>NZ_JBBATF010000174.1:0-5813 GCF_040398885.1 Mycobacterium sp.
AACGTCACCGACATGGCGCATTTCTATTACATACATTTCGGTCTGCCGACCTACTTCAAGAACGTCTTCGAGGGTCACGTCGCCACCCAGTACCTGCACAACGTCGGACGCCCGGATGTCGGCGGCATGGGCACCGCCTACGGGGAGTCGCACCTGGACTCCGAAGCCAGCTACTTCGGGCCGTCGTTCATGATCAACTGGTTGCACAACACATACGGCGATTTCAAGGCGGAGTCCCTCCTGGTCAACTGCCACTACCCGGTGACCCAGGACTCGTTCATGCTGATGTGGGGTGTCATCGTGGGGAAGCCGCGAGGCATGGACGACGCCATGTCGGAACGACTTTCGAAGGCCTTCACCGCCGGAGTCAGCAAGGGCTTCCTGCAGGACGTCGAGATCTGGAAGCACAAGACCCGCATCGACAACCCGTTGCTCGTCGAGGAGGACGGGGCGGTCTACCAGATGCGCCGGTGGTATCAGCAGTTCTACGTCGACGTCGCCGACATCACCCCCGACATGACCGATCGTTTCGAACTCGAGGTCGACACCACCAAGGCCAACGAGAAGTGGCAGGTGGAGGTTCAGGAGAACCTGCGCCGCCGGGCCGAGAGCGAGGCGGGGCAGCCGGCCTCATGACCTCCGAACGGACGCCCGATGTCGACGAGTTGGCGCAGTCGATGCTGCTGCTGAACGGATTTCACGACGACGAGCACCGGCCCGGCGACGAGGACGACGTCGCAACGTGGTCGAAGACAACGGATTTCGCCGGCGACCCCGAGCGTGCGGCGGCCCTGCATGAGGCGACCCGCCGCGACCGCGAGCGGTATCTGACCGCCGGCCTGGCCGACGTCGACTGCCGGTTCTGCCACGCATCGGTGCGGGTGAAGAAGTTGGGCGCCCCGTACACCGCGGTGCAGTGGAACGCCGAGGCCTCCGGGCGGTGTGCCTACTTCGCCGAGATCCGGGCCGGCGGCGGCAGCAGTTCCCGGGTCCCGTCCTGTCCCCGGCTCTCCGACAGCATCGAACACGCCGTGGCGGAAGGGTGCTTGGAGGAGTACTCCAGCGCCCCGGCGCCCGGGGACGGCTGAGCCCTCTCCCCACCCCGCCCAAACCAACATTTGGGCGGAGAAGTGCGAGAAGAAATCGCCATTTCGTCGATCTCGGGCTCCCGCCAGCCCATCTCGGGCTGCCCGTCACAGCCCGCGGAAGCGTTGCCTGACCTGGTCCTCGGTCAATCCGTAGTCAGCCAGCGAGTAGCTGTGCCTGGGGGCCCGCGGCCCCCGCCTGCTCTCGTCGTCTGTCCGCCGGATGGCGTCACGCACCGACTCGGTCATCTCGATGCCGAAGTGGGAGTAGATGTTCTCAACGGTGCCGAGCGGGTCGGCGATGAGCTCGAAATAATCGACGTCGCAGAACTGCGCGGAGTTGCGGGTGGCCCGCACCGCGTTGAACCCTTCCAACCCGCGTGACCAGGTCTCCAGGGAGTCAGCGCCCAGGGTCGCCCCGGTGAAGGTGTTCGACCATCCCGCGGTGGTGTGCTGGGACAGCGAGCACATCGAGGCCATGATGGTCTCGGCCGGCCGGTGGCATTGGATCACCAGCGCGTCGGGGTAGGTGTTCAACAGCGCGTCGAGGGCGAACAGGTGGCTGGGATTCTTGAGCACCCAGCGCTTCTCGGGCTCGTTGAGGCCGATGAGTTGCAGGTTGCGGCGATGCCGCTGATAGGGCCTGGTCCAGTCCTGTCGGGCCAGCCATCGGGAGTAGGTGGGTACGTGCGCGAGTGTCTCGTAGGACACCGAGTGCACCGATTGGCGGAGCAGTTGCCAGCACTCCTCGACCTCGTCGGCGGTCATGTAATGCAACCCGGTGTAGTCGGGGTTCTCCTGATGCGCCTTGGCGAACCGTGACTGCATCTCGACGAATACCGGGTTCTGCGCCCACGTCTCCCGCGGTGGACGCGGTTGGGGGAACTCCGCCAGCCACAGTTCCAGGCCCTGGTGTCGGGGGTCGCCGCACAGCAGACGGTGCAGGGCAGTGGTCCCGGTGCGCGGCAGACCGGTGACGAAAATCGGCGCGGTGACGGCGACGCCGGCGTGCTGCGGGTACTGCTTCCACGACGCCTCGCTGAGCAGTCGGGCCACCAGGGCGTTACGCAGGAAGAACCGCGACATCTTGCTGCCCAGTTCGGTGAAGTCGGCGTCGCGGCGATAGGACTCCAACAGCACGGCCAGAGCCTCGACGTAGTTGTCGTCGTCGGCGCCGAAGTCGTCCAGGCCGACTGCCTTGACCGCTGACGCCTTCAGGTCCTCGACGGTGCCCACATCGGTGCGTGCCATCAAGACTTGTACTCCCCGCAGTTCACATCCAGGGTCGATCCGGTGATGGCACTGGACAGGTCGCTGGCCATGAACAGGATGGCCGATGCCACCTCGTCCTCGGTCGGCAGCCTCTTCAGGTCGGACTGCGCGGCGGTGGCGGCGTAGATCTGCTCGACGGTGGTGCCGTACTTGCCGGCCTGATGGTTGAAATAGCTCTTGAGAGTGTCGCCCCAGATGTATCCCGGCGCAACGGAGTTCACCCGGATCCCCTTGTCGCCGAGTTCGGTGGCCAGTGACTGGGACATCGCCAGCAGTGCGGACTTGGCCACCTTGTAGGCGCCGTACTTGGGCTGGGAATGCCGGATGACCATGGAGTTGACGTTGACCACCGAACCTCTGGCCTCGGCCAAGGCAGGGGTGAAGCCCTGGATCATCCGCAGGGCGCCGAGCACGGTCAGTTCGATGGCGTCGCGGATGTGCTGGAACGTGGTGTCTGCCAGCGGTTTCATCGACGGAATCCGGAACGCGTTGTTGATCAGAGCATCGATCCGACCGTACGCGTCGAGGCTCCGACCGACGAGGTTGTCGACCTGAGCGTCATCGGTGATGTCGGTCGTCACGGCGACCGCCCGGCGGCCCAGTGCGGCGACCCGGTCGGCGACCTCGGAGAGGCGTTCGGCGGTGCGGGCGGCCAGGACCAGGTCGGCGCCGGCCTCGGCGCACCGAAGGGCCAGTGTGCTGCCCAGCGCCGGACCGACCCCGCTGATCACCACGACCTTGTTCTCCAGCAATCCGGTCATTCGGCTATCCCACCATCCTGTTCTGAATCTGCCTCTGGCGCAGTGCGATCCGCTCTCGCCAGTCGGCGTCGGAAATCCGGTTGCTCTCGTAGTACGGCAGCTTCCCGGGGACCTCGGCGACGTCGAGCAGTTCCACGGTCGGGCCGTCGGCCTCGGCCAGTTCACGAGACACCCGTTGCCAACGGAACTGCAGGAAACCTCGCCGGTGGCTGGTGGTCTCGATCCAGTTGGTCACGCCCGGGTTCCGTCCGGCGACCACGATGCGGATCCTGCCGTCGGGATCGGCTTGGGCCTGGGTTCCGTTGAGCGAGGTCTGGTGGTTGATGTAGTCCAGGGACACGTACCACATGCTGCCCAATTGGAAACCCAGGTAGGGCGCGTCGGTGACCGGCAGGGTGATCAGCAGGGCCTGCTCCGGGGTGAGATCGAAGTGCCCGGCCGACGAGTACTGGGTCGCCAGGCCACCCGGGGTCAGTCGTGGGGCGACCATGGTGTTGACCGGGATGTTCGTGTAGAACCACTGCGGGAACTGCAGCCAGGTCTTGACCCGCTGGACCAGTTGTTTACCGGCCGTGGCCCAACGTTTCTCGATGAGTTCGGCGGTAAGCGGCGGCGGCGCGGTGCCTGCCGTGTCGGTACGGGCGATCGCCACCGTTCCGCGCCGCGCGGACCAGTCGTTGTAGACCTCGCGGATCACCAACTGGGCGTTGACCTTCGGGGTGAACCGCCATTCGAAGCTGCCGTCGGCGGCGATGTCGAGCCGACGGTCGTCGAAGGCGGTCTCGCTGTCGGGCACATTGGCGTCCGTGTACTCGCCACCGAGCAGTTGGAAGCTGAGATCGGTTGTGGTGCCACGGGTTCCGGTTACGACGTACTCTTTGCCGGCCTGCACCCGAGTGCCGAAGTAGAGGGTGTCCGGGTTGTCCAGGCCCATCTTGGTGAACGGTCCGGTGCCGGATTGCAGAAACGGGTGGTCGCGGTCGTAGTCGAAGGCGATGTGGGTGCACGCGGCGATCCCGCCGGCCAGGTACTGCAGGCCTTCCATCAGATCGGATTCGGTCTCGATGAAGGGCGCTTCGCGGACCAGTCGCTCAGCCTCGGCGATGGCGTCGGTCAGGGGCTGTGCGTACATCGTGGATGGGCCTCCCGACCATTGACTGAGCTGAATCTAGAACGTGTTCTAGTACCGAGTCAACCAGGCGCACGGCCTCAGTTGACGCTGGCCAGCGCGAACGGCAGCACTTCCTCGGCGCCGGCCTGCCGGAGCGTCCTGGCCGCCATCGTGAGGGTCCATCCGGTGTCGGTCAGGTCGTCGATCAGCAGCACCGGGCCGCGCACTCCGCCGAGGTCCGGAACCTCCCACGCATCGTCGAGTGCGGACACCCGGTAGGCCGAGTTGGCCGCGGTCACCGGACGGCGGCCGGGCCGGTAGCGCAATGTGCCCAGGTCGATCAGCCGGCCCGCTTCGGCCAGTGCGCCGGCCACCGAACCGATCAGGACGGGGTGGGTGCTCGAGTCCAGGCCCATCACGGCGACCGGCCTGGCCTCCCACGGCCAGGCCGCGAGGACGGCCACCGCGGCGTCGAGCACGTCCGGCGGGACCGGTTCGTCCGGGGCGTCGAGCAGTCGGCGGAGCCGCGTTCCCCAGCCCAGGTCGGTGAGGCGCCCGATGACCCGCCCGGTGGCCGGTCCGTCGGTGATCCGACCACTGAGGTCGATGCCCAGTTTGGCCATTCCGGTGGGCCATTGCCGGCGCGGGCTGAGTTCCACCCCCGGGCGCCGCAGGCGCTGCCGGGCGGTCTCGACCGCCGGCGACTCGACATGCGGGTCGTGGCGATGGCCCGAGCAGTTGTCGCAGCGGCCGCACGCGTCGTCGTCGCCCAGTTCGGGGTCGTCCAACTGCCTGCGCAGGAAAGCCATCCGGCACTCGTCGGTGTCCTGGTAGT
Source organism: Mycobacterium sp. (assembly GCF_040398885.1). GTDB lineage: Bacteria > Actinomycetota > Actinomycetes > Mycobacteriales > Mycobacteriaceae > Mycobacterium. Next base: position 5,065 of record NZ_JBBATF010000174.1, read on the forward strand.
CCAGCATCGTCTGCTGCTCGCGGCGTCGGGCCTCATCGAGGTCGCGGTAACGCTCCTCGTCGTAGACCCAGGGTTCAGCGGTGGCGATCCACCCGCCTTTCGCCCGCCGGACCGCGCCGTCGACGTCGAGAACCTTGAGCACCATCTCCAGCCGGGACCGGCCGAGGTCGACGAGCGGCTCCAGGGCGGCGGTGGACTGCGCCCGGTCCGGTCGCAGGGCTTCGATCACCCTGCGCACCATCGCTTCCGACGGAAAGGCGACCGACGCGAAGTAGCTCCAGATATCCCGGTCCTGCGGGCTGGGCAGCAGGATCGCCTCGGCGCTTGCCGTGGACCGTCCTGCGCGGCCGACCTGTTGGTAGTAGGCGATCGGCGACGGCGGCGCACCGAGGTGGATCACGAAGCCGAGGTCCGGCTTGTCGAATCCCATGCCCAGGGCCGAGGTCGCGACCAAGGCCTTCACCCGGTTCGCCAGTAGGTCGGCTTCGAGTTGCTCGCGTTCGCCCGGATCCGTCGCGCCGGTGTAGGCCGCGACGTCATGGCCCAGATCCCTGAGCAGGGTGGCCAGATCCCGTGCTCCGGCGACGGTGAGGGTGTAGATGATGCCGGAGCCCTCGAGCGAATTCAATTGTGCGGCAATCCAAGCGACCCGCTCGGCGGCACCGCCGATCTGCACGACCGACAGGTGCAGCGACTCCCGGTCCAGACCGCCGCGCAGCACCAGCGTGTCGGCTCCGCCGACGATGCCC
>NZ_JBBATF010000175.1:0-5629 GCF_040398885.1 Mycobacterium sp.
GTCCTACCTCACCGCCGGCGTGGTTTTCCTCGGCCTGGCCGCCTACCTGGCCAGCTTCGGTCCGCAGCTGAGCATCAACGCCGAGATGGGACCCTTCGGCGGCGCCGAGCTCACCGCCAGCGGACTGAGCTACTGGACGGTGGCGGCGCTGGTCGCCGCTCTGCTGGCGGCCGTCGGACTGCTGCCCAGGGCGGCCCGGTCGTACACCGCGGTCGTCGCGGTGGCCGCGGTCCTGGGGCTGCTGCTTGTCATCGGCCAGGTGGTTAACCGCCCCTCCGGTATCTCGGTCGGATGGGCGCTGTGGCTGGGGTTGCTGTTCACCCTGCTGCAGGCCGGCGCCGCGATCACAGCCCTGCTGTTCGAGAACGGAGTGCTCACCGCCCCGGCCCCGCGGCCGCGGTACGGCCCGTACGGCCCGTACGGCCCGCCGCCCGGCTACTACGGCCAGCCCGGTCTCCAGCCCGGCGTCCAGGGCCCGCCGCAGCACCCCGGATATCCGGCCCCCTACCCGGGTGGCTACCCGGCCGGCGGCTACAACGTCCCGGACACCAGCGCTCCCGACACCCCGCCCACCGGGTTCCCCGCCTACACCCCGTCACCGCCGGGATCGTCGGTGCAGTCGGCGCCGGGGCCGAACCCGTCCGCGGAGTCCTCGGGTCCCGCTGCCGGCACCAGCGGGCCCTGACCGTCGCCCGGTTGGCTTTTTTCACCGCTTTCGACGAGTGACAAGGACCCAGAGCAGGGCACCGGTGGCGCCCGGCGGCCCGCAGCCCCGTGATTTGGTGCGCGTCGCCTTCGGCCCCTCGCTGGTTGCCGTCGTCGTCATCGCGGCGATCACGCTGGTGCAGCTTGTCGCGGCCAACAGTGATCTGACCGGCACCCTCGGCGCCGTCGCGAGCCTGTGGCTGGCGGTCCACGACGTGCCGATCTCGATCGCCGGACAGCAGATCGGCGCCCTGCCACTGGCTCCGGTGGCGCTGATGGTGTGGGCGACCGCGCGCACCACCGCCCAGGCCACCCCGGAGCGGTGTTCCCGGTTCGTCCTGCGGTGGATCGTCGCCTCCGCGCTGGGCGGGCCGCTGCTGGTCGCGGCGGTGGCACTCGCGGTCGTCCACGACGCCGCCTCGGTGCTCACCGATCTGCAGACCCCGAACGCGCTGCGGGCGTTCGCCGGAGTCGCCGCCGTGCACGGCCTCGGCGCAGCGATCGGGGTCTGGCCGCGCATCAGGTCCCGGGCGCTCGCCCGTCTGGGACTGCCGGGGTGGGTTGTGGACGCGGTGCGGCCGGCGATGATCGGCGTCGCGGCACTGCTGGCGCTGTCCTGCGCCGTGGTGGCCGCGTCCCTGGTCGTGCACTGGGGAACGATGCACGAGTTATACGGCATCACCTCCTCGTTCCTTGGCCAACTGAGCCTCACCCTGCTGTCGCTGCTCTACCTGCCCAACGTGGTGCTCGGCGCGGCCGCGGTGGCGGTCGGCTCCAGTGCGCACATCGGCTTCGCGACGTTCAGCGCGTTCACGGTGTTCGGCGGTGACATACCGGCGCTGCCGATCCTGGCCGCGGCGCCGACCCCGCCGCTCGGCCCGGTCTGGGTGGCGCTGCTGATCATCGGCGCGGCCGCGGCGGTGGCGATCGGGCAGCAGTGTGCGCTGCGGCCGCTGCCGCTCCCGCTGGCGCTGGCCAAACTCGCGGTGGCGACCCTGCTGGCCGCGGTGACCCTGGCGCTGCTGGCCTTCGCCGCGGGCGGACCACTGGGCAACTTCGGCAACGTCGGAGTCGACCAGGCCACCTTCGGCCCGGCGGTGGCCTTCTGGTTCCTGCTCGTCGGCGGACTGACCGTGGTGATGGCCGGAGGGGTCAGCCGCGGTCCCGCCGTGCCGGCGCCCACCCCGCGCGCCGAGACCGCATCCCCGCCGGAGAACCCGCCGGAGAACCGGGAAGAACCCCGCCCCGACCCCGGTCTCGGCGAAGAACAGACGCCGGAACCGGAACCGGAGCCCGCGCCGGGGCCTGCGCCGCCGCCGGTGACCCCCGCGCCCGACGTCGAAGACATCGAGGACCTGATGTTCGTCGACGCCGATATCGAGGCCGATGTCGAGGCCGGCGGCACGGTCGGCCCCGATGCCCGGTCGGGCTGACGGCCGCCCGCGCCGATAGGCTCGTCTCCGTGTCAGCGCCACAGCAGATCCGTGTGCCGCCCAGCGCACCGGCGCGACTGGTGGTGCTGGCCTCCGGGACCGGGTCGCTGCTGCAGTCGCTGCTTGCCGCCGCCGTCGGGGACTACCCGGCCCGCGTGGTCGCGGTCGGAGTGGACCGGGCCTGCCGGGCCGCCGAGATCGCCGCCGACGCCGGTATCCCCGCCTTCACCGTGCGGCTGGGCGACTATCCGGACCGGTCGGCCTGGGACGCCGCGATAACCGCTGAGACCGCCTGCCATGACCCGGACCTGATCGTCTCGGCCGGGTTCATGAAGATACTGGGGCCGGCTTTCCTCGGCCGGTTCGAGGGCCGGGTGGTCAACACCCATCCGGCGCTGCTGCCATCCTTCCCCGGCGCCCACGCCGTGCCCGACGCGCTGGACTACGGGGTGAGGGTGACGGGGTGCACCGTGCACCTGGTCGACGCCGGAATGGACACCGGGCCGATCCTGGCCCAGGAGGCCGTCGAGGTGCGCGACGGCGACACCGAGGAGACATTGCACGAACGGATCAAGGTCATCGAGCGGCGACTGTTGGTCGACATGCTGGCCGCGCTGGCGCAGCGCGGCGTGACCTGGAGCGGCAGAAAGGCGACCCTGGGAATGGTGCAGGCATGACGGCGCAGACATTGATCGGTAAGAAGCCCATCCGGCGCGCGTTGATCAGCGTGTACGACAAGAGCGGGCTGATTCCGCTGGCTCAGGGCTTGCACGAACTCGGAGTCGATATCGTCTCGACCGGGTCGACCGCGAAAACCATTGCCGATAAAGGCATCCCCGTGACGCCGGTGGAGTTCGTCACCGGTTTCCCGGAGATTCTCGGTGGCCGGGTCAAGACACTGCACCCGCATGTCCATGCGGGTCTGCTCGCCGACACCCGCAACGCCGAGCACATCGCGGCGCTGCAGAAGCTCAAGATAGAACCGTTCGACCTGGTGGTGGTCAACCTCTATCCGTTCAGCGAGACCGTCGACTCCGGTGCCGAAGCCGACGAGTGCGTCGAGCAGATCGACATCGGCGGCCCGTCGATGGTGCGGGCCGCGGCCAAGAACCACGCCAGCGTGGCCGTCGTGGTCGAGCCACTCGGTTACGACGGTGTCCTGGCGGCGGCGCGGGCCGGCGGCTTCACCCTGGGGGAGCGAAAGAAGCTGGCGGCATTGGCATTTCGGCACACCGCCGAGTACGACATCGCGGTCGCGGGCTGGATGGGTTCGGTCCTGGCGCCGGAACAGAGCGGAGCGCCGGCCAACCTGCCGGCCTGGCTCGGCCGGAACTGGCGGCGCACCTCGGTGCTGCGCTACGGCGAGAACCCGCATCAGCGGGCCGCCCTCTACAGCGACGACGTCGGCTGGCCCGGTCTGGCGCAAGCCGAGCAGTTGCACGGGAAAGAGATGAGCTACAACAACTTCACCGATGCCGACGCCGCCTGGCGTGCGGCCTTCGATCATCAGCAGATCTGTGTGGCGATCATCAAGCACGCCAATCCCTGCGGGATCGCGATCTCCTCGACATCGGCGGCCGACGCCCATCGCAAGGCGCACGCCTGCGATCCGCTCAGCGCGTTCGGCGGGGTGATCGCGGCCAACACCGAGGTGACCCGCGAGATGGCCGAACAGGTTTCGGAGATCTTCACCGAGGTCATCGTGGCGCCCGCCTACGAGGAAGGCGCGGTGGAGATCCTGGCGCGCAAGAAGAACATCCGGGTGCTGGTGGCCGCCGAACCGGCCATCGGCGGCGTCGAGATCCGGCAGATCGCCGGCGGGCTGCTGATGCAGGAGCGCGACGAAATCAACGCCGCCGGGGACGACCCGGCGGGCTGGACGCTGGCGGCCGGGCAGCCGGCGGACGACGAGACGCTGGCCGACCTCCTTTTCGCCTGGCGTACCTGCCGCGCGGTGAAGTCCAACGCCATCGTCGTGGCGGCCGAGGGCGCCACGATCGGTGTCGGAATGGGACAGGTCAACCGCGTCGACGCCGCACGGCTGGCGGTCGAGCGCGGTGGTGACCGGGTCCGCGGCGCGGTGGCAGCCTCGGATGCGTTCTTCCCCTTCCCCGACGGCCTGCAGGTGCTGACGGCCGCCGGGGTGAAGGCCGTCGTGCATCCCGGCGGGTCGGTGCGCGACGACGAGGTGACCGCGGCGGCCCACGAGGCCGGGATCACGCTGTACCTCACCGGCGCGCGGCACTTCGCGCACTAGTGCCGCTTCGCCGAGTGTGAATTCACCGCGAAAATCGGACCGGAATTTCGCAGTGAGTTCACGTTCGGCGCGCAGGTCATGCGTGACGAGTTCCTGTCGGATCCTGCCTGGAACCCGATTGACACGGACAGCCACTCGACAGCAGTCGTAGCGTGGAGGGCGTGACGTCCGCTTCTGAGCTACCCACCACCCTCGGCGAGCTGCGCGCCTCCGGCCACCGCGAGCGCAGCGTCAAGCAGGAGATCAGGGAGAACCTGCTGACCGCGTTGGGCGCCGGCGAGGACGTCTGGCCCGGGATCTTCGGGTTCTCCGACACCGTGCTGCCGCAGTTGGAACGCGCACTGATCGCCGGCCACGACTTCGTCCTGCTCGGCGAGCGCGGCCAGGGCAAGACCCGCCTGCTGCGGTCGCTGGCCAACCTGCTCGATGAGTGGACTCCGGTGATCGAGGGCTCCGAACTCGGCGAGCATCCCTACTCCCCGATCACTCCGCAGTCGATCCGCCGGGCCGCCGAACTCGGCGACGACCTGCCGGTCACCTGGCGGCACCGCAGCGAGCGCTACACCGAGAAACTGGCCACCCCCGACACCAGCGTGGCCGACCTGGTCGGCGACATCGACCCGATAAAGGTCGCCGAGGGGCGGACGCTGGGTGACCCGGAGACCATCGCCTACGGCCTGATCCCGCGGTCGCACCGCGGCATCGTCGCGGTCAACGAACTGCCCGACCTCGCCGAGCGCATCCAGGTGGCCATGCTCAACGTGATGGAGGAGCGCGACATCCAGGTCCGCGGCTACACCCTGCGGCTGCCGCTGGACGTGCTGGTGGTGGCCAGCGCCAACCCCGAGGACTACACCAATCGCGGCCGGATCATCACCCCCCTGAAGGACCGCTTCGGCGCCGAGGTCCGCACCCACTACCCGCGCGAACTGGACGCCGAGGTCGGCGTCATCGGCCAGGAGGCGCATCTGACCGCGCAGGTGCCGGCCTATCTGCTGCAGATCGTCGCCCGCTTCACCCGGCTGCTGCGCGAGTCGCATTCGGTGGATCAGCGGTCCGGGGTGTCGGCCCGCTTCGCCATCGCCGCGGCCGAGACGGTTGCCGCCTCGGCGCGGCACCGCGGCGCGGTGCTCGGGGAGGACGAACCGGTGGCCCGGGTGGTCGATCTGGGAACCGTGATCGACGTGCTGCGCGGCAAGTTGGAGTTCGAGTCCGGCGAGGAGGGCCGCGAACT
>NZ_JBBATF010000176.1:0-5593 GCF_040398885.1 Mycobacterium sp.
GCCGCCGCCGAGTACGCCGGCAGCCCCCCGTCAGGTGACCTACAGCGTGACCGGCACGAAGGCACCCGGCGACATCATCACAGTGACGTACGTCGACGCTTCAGGCCGGCGCCGCACCCAACGCAACGTCTACATCCCGTGGTCGCTGACGGTGACGCCGATCTCCCAGTCCGACGTCGGCTCGGTGCAGGCCTCCAGCCTGTTCCTGGTCAGTAGGCTGAATTGCTCCATAACGACTAGCGACGGGACGGTGCTGTCATCGAACCAGAACAACGCCGCGCAGACGAGCTGCTGATGGCTCCCGAATCGACGGTGCAGGAACACCCCGGACGGTCTCCGGAGAAGGTCGACCGCCTGATGGTCGGCATCTGCGGGGCCATCTGGCTGGTTATGCTGGCCGCCGCCGTATTCGCGACGGTGGCAATGGTGCGGCTCGGCAGCGGGCACGCCGGCGGTGGCGACCGGCAGTCGTCCTGGCTGCTGTACAGCATCATCGCCGTGTCGGCCCTGGTCATCCTGGCTGCGATTCCGCTGCTGTTGCGCGCCCGGCGGGGCGCCGATGATGCCCGGGACGGCACGCGCGAGGACTCAGCCGAGAACGCGGCCGGAGTCCGGCGGACCGAGCCCCCCACCGAGAAGCTCCGCGTTTTCGGGGTCGACCCCGACGCGAGCCGGGAAGCACAGGCCGGCTCCTCGGCCGCGCGCCGCGCCTACCACGCCCGCTTGGACCGGGTATGGCTGCGGGGGACGACGGCTCTTCTCGGTGCGATGGGCCTGGCCTACACGGCGGTCGCGGTCGGGAGCTATCTGCTGGCCGATGCCGGAGAGTCGGCCGCCTGGGTGGCGTTCGGCCTTGCCGGCGCGCTGGCGATTTCGATGGTGGCCGTGCTGGCGTTCTATCAGGGGCAGCTTCGGGAAGTGGTCGAGGCGGGGGAGTAGGGCTCCGGCCCAACCTCCGGGACGCCGACCGCCGGGGGAGCGGCCCGTCGTCGGCGTACGAGAAGAGCCCCAGCCGTTCGGCTGGGGCTCTTCTCGTACGGACGGCCTGAAGCGTCTACCCGCGGTAGCCGTTGCCGTTGCCGTTCCCGCCGGGCTCGCCGTCCTGGTACTCCTTCAGCGCCGTCAGGGCCCGCACCTCCGAACCGTGGGCCGCTTCGTTCAGTGCGGCGTCCTCGGTTGCCGGATCGGCGGTCAGGAAGCTGCCACGACCCGGCTTGCCGCCGGAGCCCAGCTTGTTCATCCGCTTGGGCAGCGGCGCCCCCTGGTATTCCAGCGGCAGCGGATGCCCGTGGTCGTCGACCGGTCCGAGCGGCTGGTGCAGCTCGATGTAGGCACCGTGCGGCAGTCGCTTGATGATGCCCGTCTCGATGCCGTGCTCCAGAACGTCCCGGTCGCTGCGCTGCAGGCCGACGGCCCACCGGTAGGCGACGAAGAACGCCAGCGGGGGAAGCACCAGCATGCCGATGCGGCCGATCCACGTGGTCGCATTCAGCGAGATGTGGAAGTTGTAGGCGATGATGTCGTTCGTGGCGCTCAATGTCAGCACCAGGTAGAACGCGATCGCCATCGCTCCGATGCCGGTACGTACCGGCACGTCCCGCGGACGCTGCAGCAGGTTGTGGTGGGCGTCGTCCCCGGTGAAGATCTTCTCCAGGAAGGGGTAGAAGATCATCAGGGCGAACACCACGCCCATCAGCACCGCCACCCAGACGGCGGCCGGCACGGTGTGGTTGCCGATGTAGATCTCCCACGGCGGGAAAAGCCGAATCAGGCCGTCGGTCCAGAGCATGTAGAAGTCAGGCTGGGAGCCGGCCGAGACCTGCGAGGGCTTGTAGGGGCCGAGCACCCAGATCGGGTTGATCTGCAGGAGACCACCCATCAGGCCCAGGATTCCCAGGACCATCGCGAAGAAAGCGCCGCCCTTGACCGCGAACACCGGCAGCACGCGGACGCCGACGACGTTGCTCTCGGTGCGCCCGGGCCCGGGGAACTGGGTGTGCTTCTGGAACCACACCAGCGCGAGGTGGAGTCCGATGAGCGCCAGCATGATCCCGGGGAACAGCAGAATGTGCACCGCGTAGAGGCGCGGCATGATGAGGTTGCCGGGGAAGTCCCCGCCGAAGATCGCCCAGTGCAACCAGGTGCCGACCACCGGCAGCCCCAGGGTGATCGAGGACAGTGCCGCCCGGACGCCGGTGCCCGAGAGCAGGTCGTCCGGCAGCGAGTAGCCGAAGAAGCCCTCGAACATGGCCAGGATGAACAGCAGGCCGCCGATCATCCAGTTGACCTCGCGCGGTCTCCGGAACGCACCGGTGAAGAACACCCGGGCCATGTGCACCATGATCGACGCGGCGAACAGCAGCGCGGCCCAGTGGTGAAGCTGCCGGACGAACAGACCGCCACGCACCTCGAAGCTGATGTTGAGAGCGGTCTCGTAGGCCCTGGACATCTCGATCCCCCGCAACGGCTGGTACACACCGTTGTAGGTGACGTGGGCCATCGACGGGTCGAAGAACAGCGTCAGGTAGACGCCGGTGATCAGCAGGATGATGAAGCTGTACAGCGCCACCTCGCCCAGCAGGAACGACCAGTGGGTGGGGAACACCTTGTTGACCTGGCGCCGCAGCGCCGCCGAGGGGTGGTATCGCGAGTCGGCGTTTTCGGCGGCCCTACCGATGCGTTCACCGAGGCGAATGGTCATGATCTGCGCTCCCAGAATGCCGGTCCGACTGGTTCGATGAAGTCGCCGTTGGCGACCAGGTAACCGTCTTGATCGATGGTAATCGGTAGCTGCGCCAGCGCGCGAGCGGCCGGACCGAAAATCGGCCGTGCGAAGTGCAGGGCGTCGAACTGCGACTGGTGGCACGGGCAGAGGATGCGGTAGGTCTGCTGCTCGTAGAGCGAGGACGGGCAGCCCAGGTGCGAGCAGACCTTGGTGTAGGCGAAAAGCTCTCCGAAGTTGAAGCTCTCCTGCCCCTGGCGCTTGACCACCCGGGGCATGTCGACCGGTTTGATCCGGATCAGCATGACCGGGTTGCGCACGCCCATCGCGATGTGGGTCAGGCGCTCGTGGGATTCAACCGTGGTGCCGTCGCCGTCTTCCTCGCGCCAGGGGAACACCGTCTCCATGCCGCCGGCGTCGATGTCGCCCGGGCGGATCTTCACGAACGGCGACTCACCGGGACGCCCGGTGGCCCGGCCGAGGAAAATGGTCTCGCCCTTGCGCCGTGGGGTCCAGTCCGAGGTCCACAGCACGGCCTTGAGGCCGTCCGCGGTGGGGACGACCGGTTTCCACGGGTTCTTGACCAGACCGCCGACGAAGGCGACCAGAGCGCTCAGGCCGAAGGCGCCGGCGCCGATGCCCAGTGAGGCCCAGATCAGCCTCCGCCGCTTGATCGTCGAGCTCTCGAAGGCGTTGACCAGGGTGGCGGCGGTGGTCTTGCGCTCGACCTCGGCCGACGCGCCGTCGTGGCGTTCCTGGATCGAGATCTCCTCGGGGATGAACCGCTTCTGGTAGAGCACCGCGCCGATGCCGATGGCCATGATCGACAGTCCGAAGGTGACGCCGTACAGCGGGGTCGCCAGGCTGTACATGAAGTTGCCCTCGGCGCCGTGCGGCTTGTACTCCCACGGCCAGAACAGGAAGATCAGCAGCAGCGCCAGGCCTGCCAGGCCACCGAGCAGTATCCAGATCGCGACCAGACGCTCCGAGCGCTTCTCGGCCCGGGTGCCGGCGACCGGCCAGCGGTCCTCTTTGAAGACCGTCGTCACACCGTCCATCCGGGCGCCGAGTGCGGTCAGTTCCTCGTTGGAGAGGTTGGCGAGATCCTCGCCGTGCGGCTGGTGCCCCGACTCGTTCATGTGCGTGCCCCGATCCACATCGCGACCGCGATGGCGGCCGCCATTCCGATGGCGAAAATCGCCATGCCCTCCGATGCCGGCCCGAACCCGCCCAGGCCGTATCCGCCGGGATCCTGGGTCTGGGTGGATGAACGGACGTAGGCGATGATGTCCTTCTTCTCCTCCGGGGCCAACTGGCGGTCGGAGAACTTCGGCATGTTCTGCGGCCCGGTCAGCATGGCGGTGTAGATCTGAGCCGGAGTGGCCGGATCCAGCGCCGGGGCGTACTTGCCGGACGACAGCGCACCGCCGCGGCCGGTGAAGTTGTGGCAGGACGCGCAGTTCAGCCGGTACAGATCACCGCCGCGGGCGACGTCGTTGCCCAGCAGCGAGTGGTCGGCGATCTGGCCGTTGGCGTCGCGAGGGACCAGCGGACCCCCGCCGATGCTCTGGACGTATGCGCCCAGGGCGTCTGTCTGGGCCTCGTCGAAGTTCGGCTTCTTGCGCGGGGCCTGGGCCTCGCCGCGCATGGCCGGCATCCGACCGGTCGACACCTGGAAGTAGACGGCGGCCTCGCCGACGCCGACCAGACTCGGGCCGCGGCCGTTGACGCCCTGGAGGTTCGCGCCGTGGCAGGTGATACATGCGGTGTCGTAGAGCTGCTGGCCGGTTCGCAGCAGCGCCGACTGCGATTCGTCGGCGACGGCGACCTGCGGCTTGGGTGTCAGCGTGGCGGCGAGCAGTCCGGCCAGGGTCAGGCCGAAGAGCAGCAGAACGGCACCGGTGAGCCGGCGGCGCAGCCGGCGGCGGGACTTGTCGCTCATCGAACCCCTTCTCGTCAACGGATGAAGTAGATGGTCGCGAACAGGGCGATCCAGACGATGTCGACGAAGTGCCAGTAGTAGGACACTACGATCGCCGCGGTCGCCTGGGCCGGGGTGAACTTGCTCATCGTCGTGCGCAGCAACAGCAGCACGAACGCGACCAGCCCACCGATGACGTGCAGGCCGTGGAAGCCGGTGGTGAGGTAGAAGACGCTTCCGTAGGCGCTGCTGGAGATGGTGGTGCCCTCGTGCACCAGGTGGATGTACTCGTAGCCCTGGCCCAGGACGAAGAAGAGCCCCATCAGGAAGGTGACGACGTACCAGCGGCGCAGCCCGAACACATCGCCCCGCTCGGCCGCGAAAACCCCCATTTGACAGGTGAACGACGACGCGATCAGCACCAACGTCACCGGGACCGCCAGGGCGAGGTTCAGCTCGGTCGGCGGCGGCGGCCAGCTCCCGCCCGAGTGGGCGCGTGCGGTGAAATACATCGCGAACAGTCCAGCAAAGAACATCAGCTCACTGGAAAGCCAGACAATGGTGCCGACACTGACCATGTTGGGCCGGTTCAGCGAATGCACGCGCGACGTTATCGCAGTTCCTGAGGTGCCTACAGCGCTCGTCACAGAAAGAAGTATGACGCTTTGTAGTTGGTCAGGTACAGCCAGGGGCGGAATTGGTCACAACAAGTTTTCGGCAAGCCGCTGACCTGCGTTTGTCGCGGGCCGACGACATGCGACGATCAACCGGTGACCACACCGGCCCCCCAGCCCCGCGAGGGCGCCTCGAATTCGTCCTGGCCGCAGGTCCTGGGCCTTCTGACGACCGGCACGGAGTTGGCGGCCGGACAGGCGGCCTGGGCGATGGACCAGATCATGGCCGGGACGGCGACGCCGGCGCAGATCGCCGCCTTCGGCGTGTCGATGAAG
>NZ_JBBATF010000177.1:0-5569 GCF_040398885.1 Mycobacterium sp.
GCATGTCGGTGATGTCAGTGACGAAGCCGTCGATGAAGTACGGGACGCTCGCGAAAACAGTGCGAGTTCCGAGGGCGAGGTCGGTCCCGATATTCGGGTAGCCGTACATCGAAACCGCATCGCCGAGTGCCTGCTTCAAATCCACCGGATCGACGATTCCGGTGGTCTTGGACTGCATTGGCACACCGTCGAAGTCCGACCGCTGGGCGATGCCGAACAGATCCACGATGGTCGGGGTGATGTCGGCGTTGGTGTAGCCCAGGTTCTGCCTGCCGTCGTTCCGGTCGTCGCCCTCGCCGTCGAAGATCACGAATGACGTTGTCTCGTTGGGTGATTGGAAGCCGTGACCGAAACCCTTGGACTGTTGATGACCGTGGTCGGTAGTGATGATCACGGTCCACTCCTCGCCGGGATTGGCAGTCTCCCATTGCTCGACGGCCGCCAGGATGTTCGCGACGTTCTCGCTGGTGTTGATCAGCGCGTCGCGGTACTGCGTGGACCCGCCGCCGTGCAGATGCCCCTCCTCGTCGACGGCGACCTGGTAGGAGAAGATGAACGTCGACCCCGTGGAGTCGGCCGCCTCGATGAGCGCGATGGTCTTGTCCGCCACCACGTCGTCGGTGTCCTCCCAGGTGTTGGTGAACGCGACGAACTCGTTGACGTCGGCGGGGTAGCCGCCGGCGTCGGCGATGTCGTTGATGTACTGCCAGTCGGCGACGACCGCGGTCTCCACCTCCGGCCTGTTGTATTCGATGAGGTTGATCACCGTCGGCCACTGCACGTAGGGCTCCGGGTTGAACAGGTTGTTGATCACCCCGGTCTTGTCGTCCCACGCCCCGGTCAGGATCGTCGTCCACGATGGGCCGGAGATGGTGGTGTGCCCGACCAGGCTGGTTGCGCCAGTGACGCCGTCGTCCATCGCGATCCGGAAGCCGCTAGCGGGGTCGTCGTAGGCGTACTCCAGGACCTTGCTCAGGTTTGTGCCGTCGGTGCCGATCAGCAGCACGTGATTCACCGGCGGGTCCGAGCGCAACTCCGCTCGACTCTGCGCGCTGGCGGCCCGGTAACGGCTGTTCTTGCCTGAGGTCGCGCTGACCGTGACCGAGCCGGCCGGGGCGACCGGCACGGCGGGAAGGTCGGGCAGGAACGGCAGCCGCAGCGGGGTCGGCGCGGGTGCGGCCGGGGCCGGAGTGAGCGTCGGCACAACGGCGGCCGACGAGACGGGGGCCGGCAAGGTTGCGGCGGGGCCGGGCGTCGCGGCCGCGACCGGTGCGGCGACCACGACGGGTCGGGCGGGGGTGGCCGCTGTGGGTCGGGCGGGGGTGTCCGCCGCGGCCACGTCGTCGCGTCGCGGGGTGGTCACCGGGTCGTCCTTCGGCACCACCGGTGTGGCTTCGCCCGGTGCGTCCTGTCGCGCAGTCGCGCGCTGGGTCGGCGGGGGATCGCCCATGTCGTCGCTGGTGCGGCCGATCGCCGGTTCGGGGCGCCCATCCAGGCCGCGCGCGTTGTTCCCGGGCTTTCGCGACTCCTCCGCGGACGCGGCCCTCTCGGTGCCGGCGGCCGTGGCCGCGGGCCCCGAGGGCCCGCGCGACCGACCGCGCGGCTGGGACTCTCCCCGGCTGTGCGACGCCGAGGCGGCGGCGCTGTCGGCACTGCCGGAGTCGTCGGCGTGGGCGGCGGCGGGCCCGAGTGCCGATCCCGCGCCGGCCAGTGCGCCGGCCACCGCCGCGCCCAGGAATATCTGCTTGATCGTGGTCATGAGGGACCCCTCGTCTACCCGCGGATGAACCAGGTCTTCTTCCGACGCTAGTAGCTGATCGCGGCCGGGAGCCGGCTTTCCCCGATATCGGCGGGCCGCCCCGCCCGGCTGCTAGGGCTAACCTTGCAAACGTGACGACCGTCGAGGTTTTCGCCGACGTCCTGTGCCCTTTCACCCACGTCGGGCTGCACACCCTCATCGACCGCCGGACCCGGCTCGGGCGCACCGAACCGCGGCTGCGCATCCGCGCCTGGCCGCTGGAACTGGTCAACGGTCACCCCCTGGACGCCCGGCACATCGCCGCCGAGATCTCGGCCCTGCGGGAATCCGTTCGTCCAGACCTGTTCACCGGGTTCTCCGCCGCGACCTTCCCCCGGACGTCCATGCCGGCGTTCGCCCTGGCGGCGGCCGCCGACCGCACCGGTGACCCGGCGCTCGGCGAGGAGGTCGGAATGGCTTTGCGGGACGCGGTCTTCGAGCGGGGCCTCGATATCGGCCGGCCGGAGGTGGTCGAGGAGATCGGCGCCCGGCACGGGCTGCGGCGGCTTGACGACGACGAGGCGCAAGCCGCGGTGCGGGCCGACTGGGAAGAGGGCAGACGGCGCGGGGTCATCGGCTCGCCGCATTTCTTCACAGCCGACGGCAGCTGGTTCTGTCCCGGTCTGGCCATCAGCCGCGACGACGCCGGAAACTTCGTCGTCGCCTGGAAAGAGGGCGGCGCGGCGTTCGCCGATAGTGTGATCCGGTGATCACCGGTCCCACCCACACCGGACCCAGCGTGGCCGATCTGCGGCGGTGGCGCAGGCACCTGGCCAACGAGCGCGCCGAAGCGTCCGTCTACCGCGATCTGGCACAGAAGCACGACGGTGAGGAGCGCGAGATCCTGGCCTCCATCGCCGCCGCCGAGGAACGCCACGAACAGCATTGGCTGAACCTGCTCGGCGATCAGGTGGGCCGGCCGGTCCGGGCGGATTTCGGGACCCGCGCGCTGGCGTTCATGGCGCGCCACTTCGGGTCGGTGTTCGTCCTGGCGCTGGTGCAGCGCTTCGAGGCCCGGGCCAGCTACGACACCGACGCCGACGCCACCCCCACCATGGCCGCCGACGAGCAGATCCACGAGGAGGTGATCCGGGCGCTGGCCGCCCGCGGCCGCGACCGGCTGTCGGGCACCTTCCGCGCGGCGGTGTTCGGGGCCAACGACGGGTTGGTCAGCAACCTCGCGCTGATCCTCGGGGTGGCCGCCAGCGGGGTGTCCGACCATACCGTCATGGTCACCGGCCTGGCGGGGTTGCTGGCCGGCGCGTTGTCCATGGGGGCGGGCGAGTTCGTCTCGGTCAGCTCCCAGCGCGAACTGCTGGAGGCTTCCTCGCCGAGCCCCAACGTCGGCTCCGCGCTGAACCGACTCGACGTCGACGAGAACGAACTGGAACTGGTCTACCGGGCGCGGGGTATGAGCCCGGAGGAGGCCAGGGCGCACGCCGCCGACGTGCTGCAGGACATCACCGGCTCGAGCCACCATTCGCCCGGCCACGGCATGGAACGGCATCAGGCCATCGGAACCGGGCTGGGGGCCGCAGTGTCGAGCTTCCTGTTCTTCGCCACCGGAGCCCTGATCCCGTTGCTGCCCTACCTCTTCGGCGTGGGGGGCCGCACCGCGGTGGTGGCGGCAGCAATCCTGGTCGGTGTCGCGCTGCTGATCACCGGCGTGATAGTCGGGCTGCTGTCCGGCGCGCCGCCGATGCGAAGAGCCTTGCGCCAGTTGATGATCGGTTACGGCGCGGCTGCGATCACCTACGTTCTCGGCCTGCTGGTGGGCGGCGGGGTCGGCTGAGGCTACTGCGGGTGCGCGGCCAGGTAGTCGGCGACCGCGATGCGTTGGTTCTCTGCGTATCCGACCGGAAGCAGGACGTCGCCGGCGGTCGTGTTGTAGTAGACCTCCCAGCGGTGGTAGGCGCCGAATGCGGCCGGATCGGCGGCCATGATCGCCGCGTAGTCGGTGACCGCGTTGACGTACTCGTCGGCATTGTTGTAGGCGTAGATGGCGCGGCCGGGGCTGCCGGCGAACCCACTGGCGGCCAGGTAGCGACCCGCCGCCATGATCGACTCGCGCGGTGAGTTGACGTCGCCGCCGTTGCCGTAGATGGCCCAGGTCCCGGGCATGAACTGCATCGGGCCCTGGGCCCCGGCGGTGCTGACCCCGGCGATACTGCCGAATTTGGTTTCGATGAGGTTGATCGCGGCCAGGTAGTTCCAGCCCACGCCGGTGGCCGCCTCGGCCTCGCGGTAGAAGGCCATCAGGTCTCCGGCGGGCGTCGAGGGGACGATCCGCCAGGCCGGCAGGGTGTCGCGGACCGGCGACAATGCGGTCAACTGGCGTCGGGCGTTGATGTTGCGGTCGTAGGCCATCGCCATCGACTCGGGGATCGCCGGGCGGATGACGGCGTCCCATTCCGGGTTCCGGCCGATGGCGCGGTAGGCCGCCTGCTGGCGGCGGGCTGCGGCCACCAGGGCCGGCTCGGGTGTCGCGGGGTCGTGCAAAGCCTGTTCGTCGGCCACCAGATCGGCGGCGATCTGTGCCGGGTCGGACGCCAGTCTCGGCTGGGCGCCGGCCGGGGCGGCGGGAGCGGTGGTGTCCATCTTGGTGACCGGCGCCGCGACCGGATCGGCCGGCGCCGCCGGTTCGGCGCAACCGGCCAGCCCCAGAGTCGTCACCGTCGCGGCGAGCGCGAGTGCCACCGAAACGACGCCATTTGTCTTTTTCACCGCGTCCTCCTGCCGACCGTTGGTGCAAACCTAGCGAGTTCGCCCCTCAAGCCGCCCGCACCGCGCCGTGATGCCACTATTGTGATGCACCGATGAGCTCACACTTCGCCGTCCTCGCCACGCTGGCGTTGGCGCTGTTCTTCAGCCCGGAGACGCTGGTCGTCGGCCTGATCGTCGCCGGAGACAAGAAGGTGCCACGGCTGGCGGCGCTGGCCTACGCCGGTTGCGCCATCCTCGGCATCGCCTTCTCGACCGGGATCGGACTGTGGATCGCGCACGCATCCGGCACCGGCAGCCACACCGGCGACCATCACGACGGTTGGCCCAGCTTCGTCGTGCGGGCCGCCATCGCCGCCGTGCTGATCACGATCGGCGCGCGGCGGGCCGTCAGCGCCCTTCGCAAGAAGCCCATCCCGGACGTCTCGGAGCCGGCGCAAAAGCCGAGCGCGCTGCGGGCCGCCCTGACCCGGCGCTTCCCCGGCCTGGATCCCGCGACGGACCTGCCGGTGCCCCGCCGGGTGGCGCGTGCCGGGCTGGCCGGTTTCGCCATGTGCGGACTGCACCCCAAGATCTTCCCGATCGCCATCGCGGCCGGCCACCAGATCTTTCAGATCACCGACCCGGGGGAACGCACGCTGGGGGTCGTGATGTTCGCCGCCATCGCGGTCACCCCGGCTCTCGTGCCGGCCGTCATCGACCTGGTCAACCCGAGCGCGACGGTCCGCATCAAGGCGGGCTACGAGCGGATCATGAAGGTCCACGGCAGGATGATCACCGCGGTGTTACTGCTGGTCGCCGGCGCCTATGTCGGCCTGGAGGCGATCAAGGGGATGCCCGGGCGGTAGGGCCGGGAACAAATCCCGAGCCGGGCCGGTTATGCCTTCTGCCGAATTGAGCCTTCTAGACTCAACTGTTGGTTGACAGCGAACGCCGTCGCCCGCAAGCTTGCGTCTGGTCCGCTCAGGCCCCGTGTTTAGTCAGACGGGCACGTGTTAGTCAGTGTTAGTCAGAAGAACACGTGTTGGTCGGAACAACGCGGTTGTCAGA
>NZ_JBBATF010000178.1:0-5478 GCF_040398885.1 Mycobacterium sp.
GATCACCGGCGTTCGGATTGGTCCGGCCGTAGAAACGGAATTCGTTGGTGTAGACGCCGATTGCCACCGGATTTCCGGCAGTGACGTTGGTTTTCACCCACTTCAGGAACGAGGCGGTGTCGGTCTGGGCGGCCGTGTTGTACGTGGTCGCGGCCAGGTGCATCGCCTTGGCCGCGGCGACGTCGTTGACACCCAGCAGTAGTTGGGACCGCGCGGTGTTCTGCGGTGCGTTCCCGCTGGCCAGTGCGCGGGCGTCGTACTGGGAGACGTACTGGCCGTAGTAGAGGCCGGCGCTGACGAACGACTCCTCGCCGCAGTAGCCGTCATTGGCCAGCCACTGCTGACGTGGCGGCAGGGGATTGGCGACGGTGTTGGTCGGCTTGGGCGCCTTGGTCACCGCGGCGGCCCCGACGGCGGCCGGGCGCGTCGGCCTCGGACCGGTGACGCGGGCGGCCCGGGCCGAAGTCCCGGCCCGGGCGGCGCCGGCCGAATGCGCCGCGGTGCCGGCACCGGGGCCGTTGTCCGCGTCGGCAGCCGCAGGACCGGCGAACGCCGTGGCCAGGCACACCCCGAGCGTGCCGGCGCCCAGCCACAGGATTCTTCTCACACTCGCCTCCGTCCGGTCACAGCCTATCCGTGGACTGCGGTATATCTGGACGATGCCGATGTACACATTCGAGGGCCGATCCCCCAAGGTCGACCCCACCGCCTTCATCGCCCCGACCGCCGTTCTGGTCGGGGACGTCACCGTCGAGGCAGGGGCGTCGGTCTGGTTCAACGCGGTGCTTCGCGCCGATTACGCACCGGTGGTGATCCGGGAAGGCGCCAATGTCCAGGACGGTTCGGTGCTGCACGCGCCACCGGGCATTCCCGTCGACGTCGGTCCGGGGGCCACTATCGCCCACATGTGCACCGTCCACGGCGCCCACATCGGCGCCGAAGCGCTGATCGGCAACCACTGCACCGTGCTCGACGGTGCGGTGATCGGCGCCCGCAGTCTGATCGCGGCGCACTCACTGGTCACCGGCGGCACCCAGATTCCGCCCGGTGTCCTGGTCACCGGCGCACCGGGAAAGGTGAAGGGCCCCATCGAGGGAACCGCCGCCGAAGCGTGGGTCGACACCAACCCGCAGACGTACCGGGACCTCGCTCAGCGCTACCTGGCCGGCTTGTCCGAACCGACCACCCACATCGAGTAGTACTGCGAGCCCCCGCCATAGGCGTGGCCCAACGCCTTGCGTGCTCCCGGCACCTGATGCGCGCCGGCCTTGCCCATAACCTGAATCGCCGCCTCGGCGAACCGGATCAGACCCGAGGCCCCGATCGGGTTGGACGACAGCACCCCGCCGGAGGGGTTGATCGGTAACCGGCCGCCGATCGCGGTCTCGCCGGCTTCGGTGAGCTTCCACCCTTCACCCTCGGGCGCGAAGCCGAGGTTCTCCAGCCACATCGGCTCGAACCAGGAGAAGGGGACGTAGATCTCGGCCACGTCGATCTCGTCGATGGGGCTGGTGATGCCGGCAGCCTTCCACAGCGCGGCGGCGGCGTCCCGGCCCGCTTGCGGGTTGACCTGATCGCGACCGGAGTACGCGATCGGTTCGGTCCGTAGCGCGGTCGCGTGCACCCATGCCACCGGGTGTCCTTCGGCTACTCGCCGGTCGGCGACGGGTTCGTCGCCGATCACGAGAGCCGCAGCACCGTCCGAAGACGGGCATGTCTCGTCGAATCGGATCGGATCCCAGAGCATCTGGGAAGCCATCACCTTCTCCAGGGTGATGTCCGGCTGGTGCAGATGGGCCAGTGGGTTCTTCGCCCCGTTGAGCCGGTCCTTGACAGCCACCATCGCACCGATGTGGGCCGGCGCTCCGGAGCGACGCAGGTAGGCCCGGATGTGCGGGGCGAAATAGCCGCCGGCGCCGGCGCCGACCGGTTTGGTGAACGGGACCGGAATCGACAACGCCCACATGGCATTCGACTCCGACTGCTTCTCCCAGGCCACCGCCAGCACCCGGTGGTACTTTCCGGATTGCACCAGGCTGGCCGCCACCACACCGGTGGAGCCGCCCACCGAACCGGCGGTATGCACCCGGATCAGCGGCTTGCCGGTGGCGCCCAGCGCGTCGGCCATGAACAACTCCGGCATCATGACGCCCTCGAAGAAGTCCGGCGCCTTGCCGACGACGACGGCGTCGATGTCGTCGAGGGTCGACCCGCTGTCGGCCAGTGCTTTGTCGATTGCCTCGCGCACCAGGCCGTTCATCGACACGTCGGACCGCTGGGCGACGTACTTGGTCTGCCCGGTCCCCAGGACGGCCGCGAGCTGCTTGCCGGGCATCAGGCGTCCCTTCCTTCCAGAACGGCGACCAGATTCTGTTGCAGCACGGGGCCCTGCGTGGCGTGAGCGAGCACCCGTTGCGCCGAACCGTCGAAGATGTGCCGGGCGGCGAACCCGACGCGCTCCAATCCGGTGGAGAACATCGGGTTGGCGGCCAGCGCGCCCCCGGAGGGGTTGACCTTCGTGGACGGCTTCAGCCCGATCGCCTCGGCCAGGATCAACTGCTGATGGCTGAACGGCGCGTAGACCTCCGCCACGTCGATCGCGCCGGTGTCACCGCCGGTGGCCGCCTCGGCCGAGGCCGCCGTCGACGGCGAGGTGGTCAGATCGCGGGCGCCGAGCACCGGAGTCTCGATACGATGCTCGAAACCCGTTATCCAAGCGGGCTTTTCGCGTAGTTCGCGGGCCCGGCCTTCGGCGGCGATCACGACCACCGACGCGCCGTCGGTGATGGGCGCGATGTCGTGGCGGCGCAACGGGTCGGCGAAGAACGGCCGGCTCAGCAGGTCGTCGACACTGTCGGCCGGCTTCACCGAGTCGGAGCGTGGCGCGGCCGCAAGGGAATCCAGCGCCACCTGAGCCATCTGCTCCTGAGTCCACTTGCCGGAGTCCAACCCGAACCGCGCCTGCAGGCCGGCCATCGACACCGCATCCGGCATCAGCGGGGCAACCGTGTACGGGTCGGTCTGCAGTGCGAGGACCCGGCGCAACGTTCCGGCGCTGGACTTGCCGAACCCGTACACCAGTGCGGTGTCGACCTCGCCGGTGAGCACCTTGATGTAGGCCTCGTAAAGCGCCCACGCCGCGTCCATCTCGACGTGTGACTCGTTGATCGGCGGGACGGCGCCGATGGCGTCGATCGCGTTGAGGAAGGAGAACGCGCGGCCGGCGAGGTAGTCCGAGGACCCCGAGCACCAGAACCCGATGTCCGTCTGGCCGATGCCCAGTTCGTCGTACACCTGGTGGAAAAGCGGCATCAGCATCTCGACACCGTTGGTGGTGCCGTCGGTGCGGCGCAGGTGCGGGGCGTGGGCGAAGCCGACGACCGCAACGTCTCTCATGTGGATTCCTAAAGGTGTTGTTTGTAGCTGTCGTAGTCGGCGTCGGGCTCGCCGGTCGGCCTGAAGTAGTCGATGTTGTCGATGCCGAAATCCCGTTCCTCCCTGGGCTTCCACACCGCCTCCACGCGCATGCCCATCCGGACGTCGGCGGCGTCGATCTCGGTGACCAGGTGCAGGAACGGGATGTCGGCGCCGTCCAGCAGGACGTACGCCGCGACGTACGGGGGTTTGATGCGCTGCCCGGGAAACGGGATGTTGATGATCGCGAAGGTCGTCACGATGCCCTTGTCGGGAAGTTCGACGAACTGGTCGAGTTCGCGTCCGGTGGCGGGGTCGGCCTCCCGTGGCGGGAAGTACACCTTGCCGTCGTCTCCGGACCGGGCGCCCAGCAGTGTGCCGTTCCGCAGGGCGCGCAGGAAGATGCTCTCCGGCCGCGATGCGCTGTGCTGCACTCTGAGGAACTCCGGCACCATCACGATCGAGATCGGGTCGCGGTCATCGGTTGTGTCGGCAACCGGTTCCGGGGTTTCCCCCGGGGCGAAGCAGGCGATGTCGGTGATCGCGCCGACGGGTTCGTCCACCCAGTGCGCGTGCACCCGGTCACCGGTGCGCACCGCACCGTCCACGGCGTGCAGCAGGGGGGTGTCGGCGCCGTCGAGTTTGATCAGGGCCCACGCGAACGGCCGGTCCAGCGGCTGGCCCTCCAGCGGTTCGGACTGCCAGGTCCACGACAGCACGGTCCCGACGCTGCCGACCGGCACGATCTCGGTGAGCCGCGCGCAGCTGACCGGGTCGTACTCGACGACCGGTACGTGCACCCGTCCGTCGGTGCCGCGGACCCCGACGATGCGCCGGTCGCGCAGCGCGGTGAAGAAGGCGCTCAGGATCGGGCCGACCGAACGCTTGTAGTCGAATGACAGTGTCAGCGGGGCGGTGAGAGGGGGCTCGTGGGAATCTATCAAGGCAGAGGTGCTCTGGTCGACGCTCACAGCACCGAGTAGAACAGGTTCTAAGAACGCTCGCAAGGACGGGAAGGGCACGCCGGATGAAGCTAGGCCTGCAACTCGGTTACTGGGGCGCCCAGCCGCCTGCCAACCACGCCGAACTGGTCGCCGCCGCCGACGAAGCCGGCTTCGACACCGTCTTCACCGCCGAAGCGTGGGGATCGGACGCCTTCACCCCGCTGGCCTGGTGGGGCCGGGAGACGACCCGGATGCGGCTGGGCACCTCGGTGGTGCAACTGTCGGCGCGCACCCCGACCGCCTGCGCCATGGCGTCGCTGACACTCGACCATCTCTCCGGCGGGCGGCACATCCTCGGCCTGGGCGTCTCGGGCCCCCAGGTGGTCGAGGGCTGGTACGGCCAGCGTTTCCCCAAACCGCTGGCGCGCACCCGGGAGTACGTCGACATCATCCGCCAGGTGTGGGCGCGCCAGGCCCCGGTGACCAGTCCCGGACCGCACTACCCCCTGCCGCTGAGCGGCGAGGGCACCACCGGTCTCGGCAAGGCGCTCAAGCCGATCGTGCACCCGTTGCGGGCGGACATCCCGATCATGCTGGGCGCCGAGGGCCCCAAGAACATCGCGCTGGCCGCCGAGATCTGCGACGGCTGGCTCCCAATCTTCTACTCGCCCCGGCTGGCCGACATGTACAACGAGTGGCTCGACGAGGGGTTCGCCCGGCCGGGTGCCCGGCGCCGCCGGGCGGATTTCGAGATCTGCGCCACCGCGCAGATCGTGGTGACCGAGGATCGGGCCGCCGCCATGGAGATGATGAAGCCCTTCGTCGCGCTGTACATGGGCGGCATGGGCTCCGAGGACACCAATTTCCACGCCGAGGTCTACCGCCGGATGGGCTACGCCCAAGTGGTCGATGACGTGACCAGGCTCTTCCGGTCCGGCCGCAAGGATGAGGCCGCCGGGGCGATTCCCGACGAACTGGTGGACGACGCCGCCATCGTCGGGGATGCAGATTACGTTCGCAAGCAGATCGCGGTGTGGGAAGCCGCGGGCGTGACCATGATGGTCGTCAGCCCGCGCAGCGTCGAACAACTACGAGAACTCGTCGCACTGTTATGAGGTCA
>NZ_JBBATF010000179.1:0-5477 GCF_040398885.1 Mycobacterium sp.
GTGACGGATAGCCGCCCTGCGGCGGTGACGGATAGCCGCCCTGCGGCGGTGACGGATAGCCGCCCTGCGGCGGTGACGGGAAGTACCCCGGCGGCGGATGGCTTCCCGGCGGAGGAGGCACGGGCGGGGTGGTCATGGGTCTCCATCTGTTCAGACCGCCCAACCCTACCGTGTCACCGGCGTCGCGACCCCTCGGAAAGGTAGCCGAGCAAGTCGTGGCGGGTGATCACTCCGACCGGTTTGCCACCTTCGACCACCATGACCGCATCGGCGTCACGAAGCATCTTGGCCGCCGCGCTGAGTTGCTCGCCGTCCCCGATCAGGGGCAGCGGCGGGCTCATGTGCTGGGCGACCGCGTCGGCCAGGTTCGCCCGTCCCTCGAACACCGCCGAGAGCAATTCGCGCTCCGAGACGCTGCCGGCCACCTCTCCGGCCATCACCGGCGGTTCGGCGCCCACCACCGGCATCTGCGAGACGCCGTACTCGCGCAGGATTCCGATGGCGTCGCGCACCGTCTCTGAGGGATGGGTGTGCACCAGGTCCGGCAGCGCGCCGGACTTGCCCCGCAGCACATCGCCGACGGTGGGTTCGGGCACCGAATCGTCCAGTGGCCGGCGCAGGAATCCGTAGGAGGACATCCAGGCGTCGTTGAAGATCTTGGACAGGTAGCCACGCCCGCCGTCGGGGAGCAGCACCACCACCACCGCGTCAGGACCGGCTTCTTCGGCGACCTGCAGTGCGGCCACCGTGGCCATCCCGCAGGAACCGCCGACGAGCAGTCCCTCCTCCCGCGCGAGCCTGCGCGTCATGTCGAAGGAGTCGGCGTCGGATACCGCGATGATCCGGTCGGCCACCGCCGGGTCGTAGGCATCGGGCCAGAAGTCCTCGCCCACGCCCTCCACCAGATAGGGCCGACCCTTGCCCCCGGAGTAGACCGAGCCCTCCGGGTCGGCGCCGATGACCCGGACACGGCCGCCGGAGACCTCCTTGAGGTAGCGCCCGGCGCCGGTGATCGTTCCCCCGGTGCCGACCCCGGCCACGAAGTGGGTGATCCTGCCGTCGGTGTCCGCCCAGATCTCGGGTCCGGTGGTCTCGTAGTGGCTGGCCGGACCGTTGGGGTTGGAGTACTGGTCGGGCTTCCAGGCACCCTCGATCTCGGTGACCAGCCGGTTGGACACGCTGTAGTAGCTGTCCGGGTGGTCCGGCGCCACGGCGGTCGGGCACACCACGACCTCGGCGCCGTAGGCCCGCAGCACGTTCTGCTTGTCCTCGCTGACCTTGTCCGGGCACACGAAGACGCACTTGTAGCCGCGGCGCTGGGCGACCAGTGCCAGACCCACCCCGGTGTTGCCCGACGTCGGCTCGACGATGGTGCCGCCCGGCTTGAGCTGACCGCCGGCTTCGGCGGCGTCGATCATCTTCACCGCGATCCGGTCCTTGGCGCTGCCGCCCGGGTTCAGGTACTCGATCTTGGCGGCGACCAGCCCGGCGCCCTCGGGGACCACCGAGTTGAGTTGAACCAGGGGGGTGCTGCCGATCAGCTCGCTGACGTGCCGGGCGATGCGCATGGCTCCATGGTGTCAGAACCGCTCAGCCGGTGGCTTCCCGGATGTACTCGCCGATCTGCCGCAGCGATCGGGTGGCCTCCGGAATCAACGGCGCGGCGAGTTGGAAGTCGTGGATCTGGCCCGGCCACACCCGCACCTCGGTCGGCACGCCGGCCGCGGCCAGCCGGCCGGCGGCCAGTCGGGCGTCGTGCAGCAGCACCTCCGAGCCGGAGACGTGGATCAGGGTCTGCGGCAGACCCGGCTCGACATGGTCCAGCGGTTCGTAGACGTCCTCCGGTTCTCCGTCGACCACATTCCTGGCCGCGGCCCGCGCCACCAGGGCCACGAGCGCCTCGAATGCCCTGGGCGGGAACATCGCGTCGGTGCGGATGTTCGGGTGCGCACACTTGGGGTCCTTCTCCAACTGCAGCAGGGGCGAGATGGCGACCAGCGCGGCCGGGGTCTCACCTTCGGCCTGCAGTCGCTGGGCGAGCGCCATGGCCAGGAAGCCGCCCGCGGAGTCGCCGGCCAGCACGATCTGGTCGGGCTCGTATCCGCGCAGTCGCAGCCACCGGTAGCCGTCGTGGCAGTCGTCGACGGCCATGCCGATGGTGTGCTTGGGAATCAGCCGGTAGTCGACCACCAGCACCGGTGAGTCGGCGAACTTCGACAGCGCGACCGCGATGCGGCTGTGCGAGTTCACCCCGCACGTCATGAACCCGCCGCCGTGGAGATAGAGCACCACCCGGCGGCGCCCGTCCGCCGGCAGCACACCGGGCGCCCGGACCAGTTGGGCGGAGGCGTTGGGCAGACCGACCGTCGCGCGGACGGTGCCGGGCTGGGGCAACAGCGCGCGGGCGACGAAATCCACCATGCCGAACGGCCACGGCAGGTGGGGGACGTGGCTGAGGACCGCCAGCGCGGGCCAGATCGTGAGCCGGGTGCCCAGGGACACCAGCCGGGCCGGGACGCTGGGGCCGTCCTCGATGACCTCGACCGGCAGACCGTCGTTGAGCGGGAACCGTCCGGCGGCCCGACGGGCGGCCGAAATCGGGACGACCTTCGGTGCGGCCATCGTCACACTCCTACGCCGTTGTAGTGATGCGCCGGGGACCGCTGTCCGGCCCGCGGACCTAAAGTTTGACAGCTGTGACCCGAACCACAATCGGGGATTGCGAGTTTTGCCGGATTCGATATCCGTCTGTGACCCGCAAATCACCGTTGAGCTGTGGGTTCCCCGACTTCGCCGCCCTAAACTGGGGACGTGGGCACGTGGTTCGCCTCCACCAGGACGCTGACCGTCGCCGGCGTTTTGGCCTCGACCGGCGGCGCGGTGGTCGGCGCCCGGAGCCTGCTGACCGGCCAGGCCGAGCAGGCCCGCAGCATCATCCCGAAAGCCTTCGACATCCCGCCCCGGGCCGACGGTGTCTACGCCCCGGGCGGCGGACCGGTCCGCCGGTGGGAACGCGGTCTGCCGTTCGACCTGCACTTGATGGTGTTCGGTGATTCCACCGCCACCGGCTACGGCTGCACCGGGGCCGACGAGGTTCCCGGGGTCCTGATCGCCCGCGGGCTGGCCGAGCAGTCCGGCCGGCTGGTCCGGCTGTCGACGAAGGCCATCGTGGGCGCCAGCTCCCGGGGCCTGGCGGGTCAGGTCGACGCCATGCTGGTCACAGGGCCGCCGCCGGACGCGGCGGTGATCATGATCGGCGCCAACGATGTCACCACGCTCAACGGCGTCGGCCCCTCGGCCCGGCGCCTGGGCGCGGCGGTGCGCCGACTGCGGGCCTGCGGGACCGCCGTGGTCGTCGGCACCTGCCCGGACTTCGGGGTGATCACCGCGATCCCCCAGCCGCTGCGCTGGACCGCCCGCTCGCTGGGAATGCTGCTGGCCCGCGCGCAGGCCGCGGAGGTGGCGGCCGCCGACGGGGTGCCGGTCCCGTTCGCCGACCTGCTCGCCCCGCACTTCCTCACCGATCCCCAGCGCCTGTTCGCCGAGGACCACTTCCACCCGTCGGCGGCGGGCTACGCACTGGCCGCCAAACAGCTGCTGCCGGCGCTGTGCCAGGCCCTCGGCGAGACCCCTCCGGAAGCCGGACCCTGGCCCCAGGCGGCGCGGCCCGCAACACGGCTCGCCCGGCTAACCAGGTTGCTGGGCCGCCGGACCACCGGGGTTCCGGCCGCCGTGGTCCTGCCGCAGGACTAGGTTTCTCGGGGTAACGCGGGGTGACCCGAACCGATAAACAGGAGAGCGCCATGCCCGAAGCCGTCATCGTCTCCACCGCCCGCTCCCCCATCGGCCGCGCCGGTAAGGGGTCACTGGTCACCATGCGCCCGGACGATCTGGCCAGCCAGATGGTGCGGGCCGCGTTGGACAAGGTGCCGTCGCTCGACCCCCGGGACATCGACGACCTCATGCTCGGCTGCGGCCAGCCGGGCGGCGAAGCCGGGTTCAACATCGCCCGCGTGGTGGCCGTCGAACTGGGCTACGACTTCCTGCCCGGGGTGACCGTCAATCGGTACTGCTCGTCATCCCTGCAGACCACCCGGATGGCGTTCCACGCCATCAAGGCCGGCGAAGGCCGCGCCTTCATCTCTGCGGGCGTCGAAACCGTGTCACGGTTCCCGCAGGGCACCTCCGACGGTTGGCCCGACAGCCACAACCCGCTGTTCGCCGAAGCCGAGGCACGCACCGCCGCCGCGGCGGGCGGGGCGGCCTCGTGGCATGACCCCCGCGAGGACGGCCGGCTTCCCGACGTCTACATCGCGATGGGCCAGACCGCGGAGAACGTTGCCCTCTACACCGGCATCAGCCGCGAGGACCAGGACCGCTGGGGAGTCCGCAGCCAGAACCGTGCCGAGGAGGCCATCAAGAACGGTTTCTTCCAGCGCGAGATCGCACCCGTCACACTGCCCGACGGCACCGTCGTCTCATCCGACGACGGACCCCGCGCCGGCACTTCCTATGAGAAGATTTCGCAGCTCCAGCCGGTGTTTCGGCCCGACGGGACGGTGACCGCCGGCAACGCCTGCCCGCTCAACGACGGCGCGGCGGCGGTGATCGTCACCTCCGACATCAAGGCCAGGGAGTTGGGGCTGACTCCGCTGGCGCGGATCGTGGCCACCGGGGTGTCGGGACTGTCGCCGGAGGTCATGGGCCTGGGTCCGGTCGAGGCGGTCCGGAAGGCGCTCGGGTACGCCGGGATGTCGGTCTCCGACATCGACCTGTTCGAGATCAATGAGGCGTTCGCGGTTCAGGTGCTCGGCTCGGCCCGGGAACTGGGCATCGACGAGGACAGGATCAACGTCTCCGGTGGGGCGATCGCGCTGGGCCACCCCTTCGGCATGACCGGGGCCCGGATCACCGCCACGCTGCTGAACAACCTGGCAACGCATGACAAGACCTTCGGCGTCGAGACCATGTGCGTCGGCGGCGGTCAGGGCATGGCGATGGTGGTCGAGCGACTCTCCTGATCTATCGCGACATCGCCCACAGCGAGAGTGCGTCCAGATCGGTTTTCGGCCTGATCCGTGGAGGAAAGTCGACCTGTGCGCACTCTCGGCGCACACGAAAAAGCCCCGCCGAAGCGGGGCTTTCTCGACGTGCACTGCGGTCATTCGCTCCTGAAGTAGGACAGCAGGCGCAGGATCTCGATGTAGAGCCAGACCAGGGTGACGGTCAGGCCGAGGGCAACACCCCAGGCGGCCTTCTCGGGGGCACCCGCCCGGATCATCTGATCGGCCGAGTCGAAGTCCAGCAGGAAGCTGAACGCCGCCAGGCCGATGCAGACCAGCGAGAAGATGATCGCCAGCGGGCCACCGGAACGAAGGCCCATGCCCTCGCCGCCGCCGACGCCGAACATGCCGAGCACCAGGTTGCCGAGCATCAGCACCAGCACGCCGATCATGCCGGCGACCAGGAAGCGGGTG
>NZ_JBBATF010000180.1:0-5333 GCF_040398885.1 Mycobacterium sp.
CCCACGGCCCCGACAGCGAGGCCGTCGAAGAGGAACGCCGCCTGCTCTACGTCGGGGTCACCCGGGCCCGCAAGCACCTCGAGCTGTCCTGGGCGCTGGCCCGCACCCCCGGCGGCCGCCAGTCCCGCAAGCCGTCCCGCTTCCTCGGCGGCATCGCGCCGCAGACCCGCGCCGAACCGGCCGGCCCGGCCAAGTCCCGCCGCCAGCGCGGCGCCACCCCGCGCTGCCGGGTCTGCAACGCCGTGCTGGCCACCGCCCCGGCCGTCATGCTGCGGCGCTGCGAAACCTGCTCGGTCGACATCGACGACGAACTGCTGGCCCAGCTCAAGGAATGGCGGCTCGGCGTCGCCCGCGAGCTCAAGGTCCCGGCCTACGTGGTGTTCACCGACAACACCCTGATCGCCATCGCCGAGTCGCTGCCCACCGACGGCGCCGCGCTGACCGCCATACCCGGGATCGGCGCCCGCAAGCTCGAACAGTTCGGCGCCGACGTGCTCGAACTGGTACGGGCCCGTCAGTAGCCGCCGCGCGCACCCCACGGTGCCGTACGGTGTCTGACGTGCGACTGCTGAGCCGGGGCTGGATGTTCCTGGTCGCCATCGCAGTCGTGGCGATCACCGGGTACACCGTCCACCGGCTGCACTACGCCGCCGGCGGCGAGAGCAGCACCGCCACCGTCGACGTCGGCGCCGAGCCCATCGCCCCGTTCAACCCCAAGAACGTCCTGCTGGAGGTGTTCGGTGAGCCCGGCGCGACCGCCCGGATCAGCTACACCGACATCCACGCCCAGCCGCAGCACGTCGATGGCACCACCCTGCCGTGGGCCTACCAGGACTCCACCACCTCCCCGGCGGTGGTCGTCAACATCATGGCCCAGAGCGACGGCGGCTACCTGGGCTGCCGCATCGTCATCGACGGGGTGGTCAAGGTCGAGAAGGTCGTCGAGGGCACCAGCGCCTACACCTACTGCCTGGACAAGTCCGGATGAGCGAGCACCGGCAGACGGGTCGATCCAGGCACCGGCTGGCGAAACTGCTTCGCCGACTCTCGGTTCCGATCGCCTTGTTGTGGCTGGCGCTGGCCGCGTTCACCAACACCGCGTTGCCGCCACTGGAGAAGGTCGCCGAGGCTCACAACGTCGCGCTGACGGCCAAGGACGCCAAGTCGACGCTGGCGATGGCGCACATCGGGGACGTGTTCGGCGAGTTCGACTCCGACGGGGCGGCGATGATCGTCCTCGAGGGCGACCAGCCGCTCGGAGCCGAGGCGCGCGCCTACCACAACACCCTCATCGACAGACTCTCCGCCGACAAGCACGTCGAGCACATCCAGAACTTCTGGGGCGACCCGCTGACCGCCGCCGGGGCCCAGAGCCCGGACGGCAAGGCGGCTTACACCCAGCTGTTCCTGACCGGCAACCTCGGTGAGCCGCAATCGCACGACTCGGTGGAGGCGGTGCGCGCCATCGTCGCCGACACCCCGCCGCCGCCGGGTCTGAAGGCCTACGTCTCCGGTCTGGCGCCGCTGATCTCCGATCAGTTCCAGGCCGGCTCCAAGGGGTCCGAGAAGCTCCACGTGATCACCTTCGGGGTGATCACGCTGGTGCTGCTGATCGTCTACCGGTCGATCTTCACCACGCTGCTGGTGCTGCTCATCGTCGCCATCGAGGTGGCCGCCGCCCGCGGGGTGGTCGCCTACCTGGCCGACGCCGGCCTGATCGGGCTCTCGACGTACGCGACGAACCTGCTCACCCTGCTGGCGATCGCGGCCGGCACCGACTACGTGATCTTCCTGCTCGGCCGCTACCACGAGGCACGGCACGCCGGCGAAGGCCGCGAGCAGGCCTTCTACACCAGCTACCGCGGCACCTCACACGTGGTGCTCGGCTCCGGGCTGACCATCATCGGGGCGCTGTACTGCCTGACCTTCACCCGGCTGCCGTACTTCAACAGCCTCGGCATCCCCGCGGCCATCGGCATAGCGGTGGCTCTGCTGGGTGCGATGACCCTCGCCCCGGCGGTGCTGACCATGGGCAGCACCATCGGGCTGCTCGACCCGCGGCGCAAGATGCGCACCCAGGGGTGGCGACGGATCGGCACGGCCATCGTGCGCTGGCCCGGGCCGATCCTGGTGGTCTCGGTCGGCATCGCCCTGATCGGCCTGCTCGCCCTGCCCGGCTACAAGACCAGCTACAACATCCGCAACTTCCTGCCGGCATCGACGCCCTCCGTCGAGGGGTACGCGGCCGCCGAACGGCACTTCTCCTCGGCCCGGCTCAACCCCGAGCTGCTGATGATCGAGAGCGACAAGGACCTGCGCAACCCGGCCAGCATGCTCACCATCGAGAAGGTCGCCAAGGAGGTCTTCCGCACACCTGGCGTCGCCCTGGTGCAGACCATCACCCGGCCGCTGGGCACCCCGCTGGACAACACCTCGATCCCGTTCCAGATGAGCATGCAGGCCGCCACCCAGTTGGAGACCCTGCCGTTCCAGCAGGCCCGCGCCGAGGACCTGCTGACCCAGATCGGCGAGATCGCCAACTCCATCGACCTGATCAAGCGCCAGTACGACTTACAGCAGCAGCTCAGCCAAGCCACCGACGATCAGGCGCAGAAGTTCCGCGACACCGCCGCCACCATCAAGGACCTGCGCGACAAGGTGGCCAACGTCGACGACTTCTTCCGGCCGATCCGCAACTACTTCTACTGGGAGCCGCACTGCTACAACATCCCGGTCTGTTACGCGATCCGGTCGCTGTTCGACGCCCTCGACGGCGTCGACCAGCTTTCCGACCAGTTCGACCAGGTGACCGTGGCGCTGGACAAGATGACCGCGCTGCAGCCGCAGCTGCTCGAGCTGATCCCCGAGCAGATGGCAATCCAGGAGCGCAATAAGGCTCTGCTGGAACAGAACTACTCCACCCAGACCGGTCTGCTGGCGCAGACCAGGGACGCGCTGGAAGGTTCCACCGCCATGGGCAAGGCCTTCAACGAGGCCAAGGACGACAGCTCGTTCTACCTGCCGCCGGAGGTCTTCAACAACACCGAGTTCAAGCGCGGCATGTCGATGTTCATGTCCCCGGACGGCAAAGCCGTCCGGATGATCATCACCCACGAGGGCGATCCCGCCACGCCGGAGGGCATTTCGCACATCCCGGCCATCGAGAAGTCGCTGAAGGAGGCCCTCAAGGGCACCCCGCTGTCCAACGCGAAGGTCTACCTGGCCGGCACCGCGTCCTCCTACCGCGACATCCAGGAGGCGGCCAGATACGACCTGATGATCGCCGGTCTGTCCGCACTGAGCCTGATCCTGCTGATCATGATGTTCATCACCCGCAGCCTGGTGGCCGCGCTGGTGATCGTCGGCACCGTCGCGCTGTCGCTGGGCGCCTCGTTCGGCCTGTCGGTGCTGCTGTGGGAGCGGCTGTTCGGAATCGACCTGTACTGGATCGTGCCGGCGCTGGCCGTCATCCTGCTGCTGGCCGTCGGGTCTGACTACAACCTGCTGCTGATTGCGCGGTTCAAGGAGGAGATCGGCGCCGGGCTCAACACCGGCATCATCCGGGCGATGGGGTCCACCGGTGCGGTGGTCACCGCCGCCGGCCTGGTGTTCGCCGCGACGATGGGTTCCTTCTACTTCTCCAATCTGCTGGTGCTCGGGCAGATCGGCACGACCATCGGGCTTGGTCTGCTGTTCGACACCCTGATCGTGCGGTCGTTCATGACGCCGTCGATCGCCGCGCTGCTGGGCCGCTGGTTCTGGTGGCCGCTGACGGTGCGGCCCCGGCCGGCCAGCGCGATGCTGCGCCCGTACGGCACCCGGCCGACGGTGCGCGAGCTGCTGCACGCCGACGACGACTGAAACCGCTGGTCGGAAAATCGGTTGTGCCATCCGGTGGCGCACCGATACCCTTTTGCCATGTTCGTCGCCGCTCGCCATGCCGCCGCTCCCTCGTCCGTGGACAGGAGCGTCGCCGGGTCGACCTAGACCGACGAACCCCGAACTCCAGGCCACGGACCGCGAAGTCCGTGGCCTTTTTCATGCGCCGAAAGAGAGAGAGACCGATGATTCCATGTCAGGGCGGTGACCCGGACCTGTGGTTTGCCGAGGACCCGGCCGACCTGGAGCGGGCCAAGACGCTGTGCGGCGACTGCCCGGTGCGCAGCCAGTGCCTGACCGCCGCGCTGGAGCGCGCCGAGCCGTGGGGCGTCTGGGGCGGGGAGATCCTGGAGAGCGGAACGGTGTTGGCGCGCAAGCGGGGCCGGGGGCGTCCGCGCAAGGACGACGTCGCCGCGTAGCCGACCGACGAGAGCTCAGGCCTCGACTACCGGCCCGGGGTCGGCGTAGCCGGGGATCAGCGCCTCGGCCAACTCCCGCACCGGCACCCGGCAGTCCAGCTGGCAGGAGATCGCCACGTTGGAGGCGATCACCCGCATCGGGATCGCCAGCTGCACCGGCAGGTCCATCTGGCGGGCGACCTTCAGCTGCTGCGGCGCGCGCTCCATGTTGGAGGCGGCGTGGCGCTGCAGCCACTTGCGGGTGTAGTGGAACACCGGCACCTGCACCGGCTCGACGTACTGGGCCAGCATCTCGTCGATGTCCTCGATCGAGAGCTGCTCACCCTTGCGGATGAAGCCCACCTTCTCCATGGTCGGCAGCAGCAGGTCGTATTCCTTGTGCTGTGCCAGCCGGATCATCATGCCCATCTCGACCGGCAGGCCGTCGGGCAGCGGCGCGACCGCGCCGAAGTCGATGACCACCAACCTGCCGTCCGGGCGCAGCATGAAATTCCCCGGGTGGGCGTCGCCGTGCATCAACCCCACCCGCGACGGCGCGTCGAAGGTCAGCTCGAAAAGCCTTGTGCCCGCGAGGTCCCGCTCCTCGCGGGTGCCGTTGCGGATGATCTCCGCCATCGGCTTGCCCTCGATCCACTCGGAGACGACGACCTTCGGCGCGCTGCCGACGACGTGCGGGATCGCGAATCGCGGATGGCCGTCGTAGGCCTCGGCGAAGGCGCGTTGGTGGTCGGCCTCCAGCCGGTAGTCCAGTTCCATCTCGGTGCGCTCGACGAGTTCGTCGACCACCCCCTGCACATCCGCACCCGGCGCCAGTTGCCTGAGCACCGACGTCAGCCGCCGCATCGTCTTGAGGTCCGCGCGCAGCGCCTCGTCGGCGCCGGGGTACTGGATCTTGACGGCCACCTCCCGGCCGTCGCGCCACACCGCCTTGTGCACCTGCCCGATGGACGCCGAGGCCACCGGGTCGTCGTCGAAGGAGCTGAACCGGTCGCGCCACTTGGTGCCCAGCTGCCCGTCGAGCACCCGGTGCACCTT
>NZ_JBBATF010000181.1:0-5248 GCF_040398885.1 Mycobacterium sp.
CACCACCACCGCCACCGCCACCGCCACCACCGCCACCGCCGTTCATCCCGCCGCCGCCGGGACCGCCGCCGCCTTAGGCCATCGGCTGATTCGAGCGGACACCGCGGTAGATCCCGCGGCGCACGATCAGCGGCATCAGGATCCGCCGGACCGACCAAGCCGGTATCCGGAACGGACGCCCACTGGGCGCGAAGACCTCCACTCCGTCGGCCTGGACGCCGATGACCGAACCCCAACGCCGGCGCGGCGGGCGATAGGACCGCAGCGGACGTCCCGCCCGTTCGGCGAGGATGTTGTGTGCCACGATGCCGTCGGCGCGGTTGCGGGCCGACGAACGCAGCGGATCCGTCGCCGCGACGTCACCGATCGCGAACACGCCCCGGTGTCCCGGCACTGCGAGTTGCGTTGTGACGGTGACGAATCCATCCGCATCGAGCAACTCGGCCGGTAGCCAGCCGGTATTGGGACTGACCCGTCCGATCGTCCACAACACGGCGTCGGCGCGCGACGGTGCCTGCCCGGTCGCCCATCGCACCTCACCGGCGGTGATGGCGGCAGAGTCGAAGCCCCCCGGTACGACGGCCCGGTGCCCCGGGTGGATTCGGACACCGAGGCCAATCAGTCTGCGCCGCAGGTGATCCCACGTGCGTGGGTGGTGCTCACGCAGCGCGCGGTCGTGCGGGAAGAACAGATCGACCGTGGTGGCCGGCCACCGCGCCGCGATGTTGGCGGCGGCACTGACCGCGGCCGCCCCGCCGCCGACGACGATCACCGAGGTGGACGCGGCCAGTCGCTCATGGGCCGCTGCGATCTCGGCGCGGACCTGCTCCGCGGTCTGGATTCCCGGCCGGCGCCAGAACCCGTTGCTAACTCCGGTCGAAATGACCAGTGCGTCATAGGGTTCGGTGATCTCGGCGCCGTCCGGCCGCCGCGCCTGCACGGTGCGCGCGGCCAGGTCGACCCCGGTCAACTGCGCCTGGACGGTGCGGACCCGGTCGAGGACGCGATAGCGGTCGAAGGGCACGAGATAGTCACGCGCCCAGTCCGCCGGGCGGGTCAACCGCATTCCCAGCTCCTGCCCGCTGACCAGGCCCGGCTTGGCCGAGATCCCAACCACGTCTGCCGACCGCGCCAGCCTGATCGCGGTCAGCAACCCGCTGTCGCCCAGACCCGCGATGACGACCCGCGGTCGGCTCACCGGCGGGCCCGGCGGGCAGACCCGGGCGGGCGCGGCACCAGCCTCGGCACGGCCGCGATCACATCGCGGTACTGCGGCCGGCGCTCGAGACTTCGCTTCTCCATCATCGGGATGCTGGCGCCCAGGAACATCGCCACCATCACCGCGACGCCGAGGAACAGCCACCAGGCGTCCCGGGGCGCCGCGGCGACGCCGAAAAGCGCCACGGAGAACCAGAATCCGATCTCGCCGAAGTAGTTGGGATGCCGCGACCAACCCCACAGGCCCCGATCCATCACCGCGCCGGGGTCTCGGGCGGCGACGAAGCGGTGCATCTGCACGTCGGCCACCAACTCACACAAGACGGCCGCGACGCCGACGGCGAAGGCCAGCCAGGCCAGCCAAACCAGTCCCTCGCCGGGATGGGTCAGCGCGACGTAGGCCGGCAGCATGCCGACGAACACCTGCAGGGTGGGAAACAGGTGGATTCCGAACAGGTCGGCCAGGAACTCGAAGCGGCCGGCGCCTTCCCGCAGGATGGGATACCGCCAGTCCTCGTGGTGCAGGCCGGGGAATCCGTAGGCCCAGTTGGCCGTCAGCCTGACCGCCCAGAACCCGACCACCGCGGCGAGCAGCCAGGCCCGCAGCGAACCCGGACCGGAGACGCCGATCGGGCCCTGCCACCACCAGAACAACAGCAGCAGTGGCGGAATCACGCTCCAGTAGGCGTCGTAGAAACTGGAGTTCTTGAAGGCGCGACTGAAGACGAATATCACCAGAGTGGACAGCACATCGGCGATCAGGGTGTCCAGCCACAACCGCCCGGTGCGCGGCCCCTGCGACAGCCATGCCGCGCCGACCGCGACGGCCGCGACGTAGGCGAGCGTGACCAGGACCAAAGCCCTGCCCTTCAGATCCATTCCGGAATGCTAGACGACCAGGACGCCGCCGGCTCGACGCCGCCGGCGGCGGTCGGCGTGAATAATCGGCTTCAGCGGTTACGGCGAGGGAGGGAACACGATGGCGGAGAGCGTCTCGGAGTCGATCACGATCAACGCCACCCCCCGACAGGTCATGGCGGTCATCGCCGACCTGGCGGACTACCCGAGCTGGAGTGAGGGCGTCACCGCCGTCGAGGTGATCACGACCCACGAAGACGGCGCCGCCAAGGACGCGGCGTTCAGCATCTCCACCCCGGTCGGCCGGGACACCTACGAGATCTCCTACCTCTGGGAGGGCGACGACGCGGTCAGTTGGACGCTGAACTCCGACGTCGACGGAAAGCCGAAGTCCGGCATGATGAAAAGGCTGATCGGGTCCTACACGTTGCGGGCCGACGGTGCGGGCACCAAGGTCGTCTACGAACTCGAGATCGACCCGAAGATCCCGATGATGGGCTTCATGAAGAAGAAGGCGGCCGCGACGATCGCCGATCAGGCTCTCAACGGGTTGAAGAGACGCGTCGAGAAGGGTCGTTGAGCACCCGCGTATCGTTAGCGGAACAGTCTCCGGCACAGCCTGTTTCAGCGGAACAGCTTGGTGTAGGCGGACTCGTCCCACGTCGACAGGAACGTCGTCGCCGCGTCGTAACCCTTGAGGTAGAGCGCCTCGATCTCCTGCCGGCTGGCGTCGAAATCCACCACCCCCACGTCGGTGGAGTCGACCCGGATGGTTCTGGCGCTGACCCACGGTTCGTTGAGGTACGCCTGGTCGCGACCGACCATCATCGTGGTCAGCACCTGCTCGAGCAGACGCGGCCCGCTGAATGCCCGCACCGGCGCCAGTCCGGGGATCACCTTGTCGTTGCCGGCGGGCAGGTTCGGGAGCAGCGTGACGCCCAGGGTCGGCCAGCGCGGCGGTCTGCCGTCGAGGCGGTCGAAGGTGTCGATCGGATAGTTCGACAGCAGGCCGCCGTCGACCAGGGTGGATTCCAGTCCGGCCGCGCTGGAGAGGGTGACCGGCCGGAAAAGGAACGGGATGGACATCGAGGCCCGCACCGCGTCGGCGACCGGTTGCTCGTCGGGATCCAGGCCGTAGACGTCGCGGTAATCCCACGGCAGCCGGACCAACTGACCACGGGTGACGTCGGTGGCGGTCACCACCAGACGGTAGCGGCGATGTTCGGGAAGCTGATCGTCGTCGAGGCGCAGATCGCCGAACGTCTGCACGCCGAGGTTTCTCAACCGGTCGGCGACGAAGTCGTGCGCGTAGTCACCCTTGTAGACGCCCCTGCCCTCGAGAATGGCCCAGGCGGGCCCGAGCAGCGGAACCCGCTCGAACACGCCGGGGTCCAGAAACCTTCGGTAGTCGATGCTCATCGCGAGATGACGAATGTCTTCGGGCCCCAGATCGGTCGACTTCGCCGCGGCGGCCACGATCGAGCCGATGATCGAACCGGCCGAGGTGCCAGCCACCCGGCGCGCGCGGTAACCGTCCTGCATCAGCCGCACCACCGCACCGACGAGTCCGACGCCTTTGACCCCGCCGCCGGAGAGCACCAGGTCCACGGGCTTGGTGGCGTCGGCTTTCGGCATGCTCTCTCTCCTACCTCAGCAGCGCGTCGATTGCCCGGTGAATGCGCTGCTCACTGACCGGCCGCGGGGTTCCGAGCTGCTGCGCCCACAGACTGACCCGGAATTCCTCGATCATCCTGCCGATGTCGAGGACCTCCGCGGCGGCGGCGCGCGACGGTGAAATCGCCTGCAGCAGTTCGTCGTAGGCTTCCTGCACGGCTGCCACCCGCTCCATCCGCTCGCGGTCGGCGGCGATCGCGTGCGGGAGGCGTTCGATCCGGCGGACGATGGCGGTGAGGTACCGGGTCAGGTCGGGAAGATGGCGGGCACCGGTCGCGCTGACGAACCCCGGGCCGAGCAGTCCGTCGAGCTGGCGGCGGATGTCGGCCACGGCGTCTTTGGACCTTGGGGCCTGGCCGGCCGAGGGATCGCCGGGCAGCGCGGTCTCGACATCCCGCAGGGCATCGAGGGCGGTCTCCACCCGGAGCAGGATCTCGGCTGTGGCCGACGGCAACATGTCGCGGACCCGCCGGCGCAGGGCATCGAATTCGGCCCGGGTCCAAATCGGTTCGGGGACCGCTGCGTCGACGGCCGCATCCGCGCAGTCCTCCAGCAGCGCCTGGAGCGAGCCGTCGGGGTTGGCCCCCAGGACCAGCCGCCGGCGCGGGTCGAGGCCCTTCTCGAGGGCCCGCACCGGAGAGGGGGTGGCCAACCGCAGCAGCCGCCGAAGTCCGGCCCGCATCGCGGCGTCGCGTTCGGGCTCGGTGGCGAATACCCGCAGATCCACCGCCGACCCGGTGTCCACCAGTCCCGGATAACCCCGGATGCCCTGCTGCGCGACACTGCGGGGAAGCTCGTCGAGATCGTCGGGCCAGGTGCGCATCCCGCGACGCGCCAGATTCCCGGCGACCGCCTCGGCGACCGCCCGGCGGGTCTGTCCGGCCAACCCCTGCTGAAGCGCCGCGAGGTCCTTCCCGCGACCCAGTTCGGCGCCGTCCGGTGCGGTCACGGCGAAGGTGACCCGCAGATGCGGGGGCAGCTTGTCGAGGTCGAATGCGCTGAGCGGAACCAGAATCCCGCTGCGCCGGTGCAGTTCTCGCTGCAGCGTCTCCAGGAGCGGTTCCCCGCCGGGACGCAGATCCGGGATCACCGCCCTGGCGGTGTCCGGAGCCGGCACGAAGTTGCGGCGGAGATCTTTGGGCAGGGACTTGATGAGTGCGGTGACGAGTTCCTCGCGCAAAGCCGGTACCTGCCAGGCGAACTCCCGGTCGCCGAGTCGGGCCAGCACTCCGACCGGCACGTGCACGGTCACTCCGTCGTCGTCCGCCCCGGGTTCGAAGCGGTAGGTCAGCGGCAGCGACAGGTCCCCGGACTCCCAGCGGTCGGGACGGTCCGCGTCGGCGTCCGCCACCCGGAGCAGGTCAGCGCGAGACATGGTGAGCAGTTCGGGCGTGCGCTGCCGCTGCTTTCGCCACCACCCGTCGAAGTGCCGGGCCGACACCACGTCGGCGGGGATGCGCGCATCGTAGAACGCGTAGATCTCGTCGTCCCCGACCAG
>NZ_JBBATF010000182.1:0-5029 GCF_040398885.1 Mycobacterium sp.
CGCCGCCGCCACCTCCGCCGCCGCCACCTCCGCCGCCGCCACCTCCGCCGCCGCCGCCTCCGCCCGTCCCGGGCGCACCGCTGCCGGGACCGCCGCCGCCTCCGTGACGCGGCCGGATGGTGCCCTGACCGACGGTTCGACGGTGTCGCCGCTGCCGCTTGCCGACGACCTGCGCAGCGCCGACGGCCGCGACATGCCCAGCCGCACCGACCCGATCGGCGCGGCGTCGGCCGGCGCCATCGGCGGGCCGGTGGGCCGTCACGCGCTGATCGGACGGACCCGCGTCCTGACCCCGCTGCGGGTGATGTTCTTGATCGCCCTGGTCTTCCTGGCGCTGGGATGGTCCACCAAGGCGCCCTGCTTGCAGACCGTCGGCAGCGGCCCCCCGGACCGTCGGGTGGCCAACTGGGAGAACCAGCGGGCCTACTACGAACTGTGCTACTCCGACACCGTGCCGATGTACGGCGCGGAGTTGTTGAGCCAGGGCAAGTTTCCGTACAAGTCCAGTTGGCTGGAACTGGATTCGGCGGGCAAGCCGCGCACCATGTACGACGGCAGTCCCGCCGTCCGCTACATGGAATACCCGGTGCTGACCGGGCTGTACCAGTACGTGTCGATGTCGCTGGCCAAGACCTACACCGCTCTGGCGAAAGTGACCAAGGCGCCGTTGCTCAACGGGGTGGCCGAGGTGGTGGTGTTCTTCAACGTCGCCGCCTTCGGCCTGGCGTTGGCCTGGCTGGCGACGGTGTGGGCGACGGCGATGCTGGCCGGCCGGCGGGTGTGGGACGCCGCCCTGGTGGCCGCCTCCCCGCTCCTGATCTTCCAGATCTTCACCAATTTCGACGCCCTGGCGACGTCTCTGGCGATCGGTGGGCTGCTGGCGTGGTCGCGGCGCAAGCCCACCCTGGCCGGTGTCCTGATCGGGCTCGGGGCAGCGGCCAAACTGTATCCGGCGCTGTTCCTGCTGCCGCTTCTGCTGTTGGGTGTGCGAACCGGTCGGTTGGCCGAGGCGGTGCGCACTTCGGCGGTGGCCGTCATCACCTGGGTGCTGATCAACCTGCCGGTGATGCTGTTGTACCCGCGCGGATGGTCGGAGTTCTTCCGGCTCAACAGCCGGCGCACCCAGGACATGGACTCCCTGTTCAACGTCATCGGGTCGTTCACCGGGTGGCGGGGGCTGGATTCCGGCCTGGGCTTCTGGCAGCCCCCGGTGATGCTCAACGCCGTCGTGGCGGTGTTGTTCGGGATATGTTGCGCGGCAATCGGATACATCGCCCTGACCGCTCCCCAGCGGCCGCGGGTGGCGCAGTTGGCGTTCCTGGTGATCGCGGCCTTCCTGCTGGTGAACAAGGTGTGGAGCCCGCAATTCTCGCTGTGGCTGGTGCCACTGGCGGTGCTGGCGGTGCCGCACCGGAGGGTGCTGCTGGCCTGGATGACGGTCGACGCGCTGGTGTGGGTGCCCCGGATGCTCTATCTGTACGGCGAACAGAACAAGGGCCTGCCGGAGCAGTGGTTCACCGCCACGGTACTGGTGCGCGACCTCGCCGTGGTCGGGCTCGTCGTCCTGGTGGTCCGTCAGATCTACCGTCCGGCAGAGGATCTGGTGCGCTGGGGCGGGCGTATCGACGACCCGTCCGGCGGGGTCTTCGACCGGACGCCGGATGCGTTCCCGGCGTGGTGGCCGCAGCGTCTGCGGCCTTCCCGAGTGCAGCGGGAGGTGACGCATGCAGGTCGCGATAGCGCTGTTCCCGCGTAACACCGCGCTGGACTCCATCGGCCCCTACGAGGTGCTGCAGCGGGTGCCGACCATCGACGTGGTCTTCGTGGGGCACCGTCGCGGCGAGGTCCGCACCGACAACGGCATGCTCGGGCTGATGTGTGACGCCACCTTCGAGGAGGTGGCCAGGCCCGACGTCGTGCTGGTACCCGGCGGCGTCGGCACCCGCGGCCTCATCCGCGACGAGACCGTGCTCGACTGGCTGCGCCAGGCGCACCCGCACACCCGGTTCACCACGTCGGTGTGCACCGGCAGCCTGGTGCTGGCCGCTGCCGGCCTGCTCGAGGGCCTGACGGCCACCACGCACTGGTCATGCCAGGACATCCTCGGTTCTCTCGGGGCGGTCTACACCCCGGAGCGGGTGGTCGAGCACCTCCCGGAGCGCATCATCACCGCGGCGGGGGTTTCCAGCGGCATCGACATGGCGCTTCGGCTGGTCGAACTGCTGGTCGACCGGCAGGCCGCCGAGGCCTGCCAGCTGATGATCGAATACGACCCGCAGCCGCCGTTCGACTCCGGAAGCCTGGCCAAGGCGTCGGATACCACTCGCCTGCTGGCTATCGAATACGGCCGTCAGCGCGACTGATTTCGCTGATCAGCCGCGTCTGCTGTAGCCTATGGCGGTTGCCGACGCAGGCGACCCTCCTGCCACGGAATCCGCCGTGGCCGCACATGACCATAGGAGGTGATGAGGTTTCCATGCGTCAATACGAAATCATGGTCATTCTTGACCCCACTCTCGACGAGCGCACCGTCGCCCCGTCCCTGGACACGTTCCTCAACGTGATCCGCGGAGACGGCGGGACCGTGGACAAAGTCGACATCTGGGGCCGGCGCCGGCTGGCCTACGAGATCGCCAAGCACGCCGAGGGCATCTACGCCGTCGTCGACGTCAAGGCCGAACACAAGACCGTGTCCGAGCTCGACCGTCAGCTCAACCTGAACGAGTCGGTGCTGCGGACCAAGGTGATGCGGACCGACAAGCACTGACCGCAGTGGATAACCGTCCAGGGCTGTCTCGACCTGTCGTAGACGCTACGTACGCTCGGGGCAGCATCCACCAAATCCCAGGAGGACATTGTGGCCGGTGACACGACCATCACCGTCGTCGGAAACCTGACGGCCGACCCCGAACTGCGGTTCACCCCGTCGGGTGCGGCCGTCGCCAACTTCACCGTGGCCTCTACGCCCCGGATCTACGACCGCCAGAGCGGGGAGTGGAAGGACGGCGAGGCGTTGTTCCTGCGCTGCAACATCTGGCGCGAGGCAGCCGAGAACGTCGCCGAAAGCCTCACCCGCGGCTCCCGGGTGATCCTCACCGGCCGACTCAAGCAGCGCTCCTTCGAAACCAAAGAGGGCGAGAAGCGCACCGTCATGGAGGTCGAGGTCGACGAGGTCGGCCCGTCCCTGCGCTATGCCACCGCGAAGGTCAACAAGGCCAGCCGCGGTGGTGGTGGCGGCGGCTTCGGTGGCGGTGGTGGTGGCGGTGGTGGTGGTGGCGGCCGTGCCAATACCGTTGCCGCGCAGGAGGATCCGTGGGGCAGCGCGCCCGCATCGGGTTCGTTCGGCGGCAGCGACGACGAACCGCCCTTCTGACATTCGAACGCGCGCCCCGGGCGCGAACCATGAGAGAACGAAAGAGATTGACAGATGGCTAAAGCCAAACCGACCAAGCGGCGTCCGGCCCCGGACAAGCCGATCAAGACCCGCAAGTGCGTGTTCTGCTCCAAGAAGGGCAGGGGGCAGAACATCGACTACAAGGACACCGCACTGCTGCGCACCTACATCAGCGAGCGCGGCAAGATCCGCGCCCGCCGGGTGACCGGGAACTGCGTGCAGCACCAACGCGACGTCGCCATCGCCGTGAAGAACGCCCGCGAGGTCGCCTTGCTGCCGTTCACGTCGGCGACCCGCTAGGAACGGAGCGAGAAACCATGAAGCTGATTCTCACCGCCGAGGTCGATCACCTCGGAGCAGCCGGCGACACCGTGGAGGTCAAGGACGGTTACGGCCGCAACTTCCTGTTGCCCCGCGGCCTGGCTGTCCCGGCCACCCGCGGCGCCCAGAAGCATGTCGAGAGCATCCGCCGCGCGCGCGATGCGAAGACGGTCCGCGACCGCGGGCACGCCGAGGAGATCAAGGCCGCCATCGCGGGCTTGGGGTCGGTCGCGCTGGCCGTTAAGACCCACGATTCGGGCAAGCTGTTCGGCTCGGTCACCGCCAACGACATCGTCATGGCGATCAAGAAGGCCGGTGGCCCGAACATCGACAAGCGCAGCGTGCGACTGCCCAAGGCTCACATCAAGGAGACCGGTAGCCACACCGTCGCCGTTCACCTGCACCCGGAGGTCGACGTCGACGTCACCCTCGAGGTCGCGGCGCAGTCCTAGCGGAGCATTCGAACGAAATCCCCGGTGGCGGCCGCAAGGCCGGCCGGGGATTTCGTTATTTCCGGTCGAATGCGGGCCCGGGTTTTCCTGGACACAGTTAACGCCACTCGGCGTAACTGTTTGCCCGTGCAACGGCCCACGCAACACGCCCGGACCTCAACTTGGACCGACACGCCGCCCGACTTCTCATCCACAACTCCCCGGGGCCGTTATCCTGCGTTTACGTGGACAGATGCGCAATAAATTCATAGTGATCCACAAGTTGTCCACAGCCCGCCAACACTGTTCTCGGTAGATATCCACAACCCGCTAACAGGTTGGTGAACAGGCCCGGTTTGCGGCAGCGTCAGCAACATCTAACGTTCCCCTGGGCGCCGGCGGCGAGACTCCGCGGGCCCTCGTTGTCGGTGCCGGAACTTATGGTGAACCGTGGTTGGTCGAATACATGTTCGATCGGCGCTCAACGCAGACAGGCAGAGAAGGAGTGCGGTAGCCCCGATGGCCGTCGTCGATGACCTTGGACAACCCGGTGCCTCCTCGTCGCCGCCGGCTGAGGATTTCGGCCGCCAGCCCCCGCAGGACCTCGTCGCCGAGCAGTCCGTGCTGGGTGGGATGCTGCTGAGCAAGGACGCCATCGCCGACGTACTGGAACGACTGCGCCCCGGAGACTTCTACCGACCGGCGCATCAGAACCTCTACGACGCGATCCTGGATCTCTACGGCCGCGGTGAACCGGCCGACGCGGTGACCGTGGCCGCCGAACTGGACCGCCGCGGCCTGCTTCGCCGCATCGGCGGCGCCCCGTACCTGCACACCCTGATCTCCACGGTGCCCACCGCCGCCAACGCCGGCTACTACGCCG
>NZ_JBBATF010000183.1:0-4961 GCF_040398885.1 Mycobacterium sp.
GCATCCGCTGGGAACGCGGCATCAACGAAGCCCGCTGGGCCGCCGACCCACCACCGTTCTGAGCCTTCCAGCCTTCTAGCCCCGGCCGTCGTTGAAT
This sequence comes from Mycobacterium sp., assembly GCF_040398885.1. GTDB lineage: Bacteria > Actinomycetota > Actinomycetes > Mycobacteriales > Mycobacteriaceae > Mycobacterium. The sequence goes on from NZ_JBBATF010000183.1 coordinate 98, forward strand.
GCGGCCAGCGCGGCGACGTTGGCCGCGGCCCCCATCATCTCGGCGAAGTAGGCGTCCTCCCGGACGCGCGCGGCCGCGATATCCGGACGCGCCGGGTCGGCGATTGCCTGCTTCACGGCCACCAGACTCGAAATAGGTTTGGCCGCAAGGACTTCGGCGTGCCGACGAGCCTCGGTCAGCAGATCCTCGGGCTCGCACACCTTCCACACCAGACCCATCCGCCGGGCTTCCGCCGCGTCGACCCACTCCGAGGACATCAGCAACCAGGCCGCGTTCTGCCGCCCCACCAACTGCGGGAGCAGATACGACGATGCCGCCTCGGGGGCGACGCCGAGGCTGGTGAAGGGACACTTCAGGCGGGCGGTCGAGGACATGAAGGCCAGGTCCGCGTAACCCAGGATGGTCGCGCCGAGCCCTACCCCGACTCCGTTCACCCCGCAGATCAGCGGCTTGGGAAACTGCGCAAGGGCGTCGATGAGCCCCGCGAACCCGTGCCTGCCGGGGGTGAATGCCGGATCGGTGATCCGGGCCTGCATCTCGGTGAGGTCCTGCCCCGCGCTGAAGGCCCGGCCCGCTCCGGTGAGCAGCACCACGGCGACCTCATCGTCGTCGGCGGCGGCGACAATCGCGTCGGCAGTCGCGTCGTAGAGCGCTTCGTTGAACGCGTTGAGGGCATCGGGACGGTTCAGGGTCAGCGTCCGGACCCGGTTTTCGTCGGAGATGAGCAGCGTCACCCGCATCAGCCTAAATGCGCGAAGGGACTCCGGAACACGTACCGCCCGGTGGGCACGGTGTCGATATCGACGTTGGCGCCGAAGGCCGACGTGCTGGCGATCATCCTGCCCATCCGGTCCGCCAGATCGGCGTCGTCGGACGCCCCGAAGAAGGCGTGCAGGCTGCTCACGGCCTCGATGGGAAACGACTCCTCGACGATCGCCGACACCGACGGCGCGTCGGGGGTCAGCGGCCGCACCACATAGTTCTGCACGTAGCCGAAAGTCGACTGGGTCGCGATCGCGACCGCGGTGTGGTCGCGCTGCCAACGGGACAGCCAGGTGGCCTCGTCCATCCCGGCGGGCCGGCGCAGCAGGGCGACGTTGGCCAGGCCCGGCGACCGCTCGCCGATCGGGGAAGCCGGCGGCCGAACCGGCACCGACTCGGTCACGAGGTAGGCGGCCAGCAGATCGGCGTGCGGCCGCAGCGCCTCCAGGGCCGCCTGCACCTGCTCGCCGTAGTGCTGCTCGGTCCACACGGTGACGAATGCCTGCACCGGGGGGGCGAGCGTCGTCAGGGTCAGCAGCGAATCGCGAACCGCGGCGTCACGCACATTGACCGACACCCCGGGTAGCTCCAGACCAAGCAGAGCCCCCGCCACCGGGCCGCACATCCGGGCGACGAATTCGTCGTCGGCGGCGGCCCTCCGCAGCGCGACGATAACCTTCTCCATCGCCCCTACTCTCTCAGCCCGCGCGGGGTGATGAACACGCCCTCGGCCTCCACCGTGACGCCCTCGGCATCGGCGATCGTTCCGCTGCAGTAGGTCTTGACACCCTCGGCGCGGGTGCGAACGGCCTCGGCGCGCAACGGCCCCAGCGGGGTCGCGCGCAGATAGCGGACGGTGATGCTGCCGGTGAAGCGCGGCTTGTGGTCGGGGCTGGCGGCCTCGCCAAGCAGATGGTCGAGGATCAACGCCGACACCCCGCCGTGCACGTGGCCGGGCGGGCCCTCGTAGGCCGCACCCAGCCTGAACTCGGCCCAGACAACGCCGGATTGTTCGCGATGGGTCGTCACCGGCGGGGCGAGGGCGTTGCGGATCCCGATGACGGCGTTGCCCCAGCTGACACCCCTGCCCTCCCGGGTCACCCGCACCCCGAACGCCCCGTCGATCTGCCGACGCCGCAGCCGGGCGACCGCGGCGTCGATCTCCCGCTTCACCCCGGCGACGGTGGCGGCGTCGGCCTCGGTGCGGATGGTGGCGTCCACCAACTCGCGGACCGACTCGGCCAGCGGCTCGTAGACGCCGCGCAGCCGGTCGACGTCTTCTGCCGACCAGTCCTCGGCGGTGAACTCGACCACCTACACATCTAACCCGACCTGATGTCGGCACCGGTGGCCGCGCGTCGCACAGGCTACCCTCGGCGTGGGCCATCCACGCAGGCCGAAGGGAGGGAATGTCGATGTCGGCACCGCCGGAGGAGTCCCGGTCGGCCCTGGCCGAGCGGCTGCGGCGCCGCCGAGCCAAGCGCAGCCTGCTGGACCGGGTAAGCATCCAGTCCAAGCTGATGCTGATGCTGCTCACCATGAGCGTCCTGGCCACCGCGATCGCCGGCGGTATCGGTTTCGAGTCCGGCCGCAACTCGCTGCGCGCGGCGGTGTTCGAACAGCTCACCGGCATCCGTCAAGCCCAGGCCCGGATACTCGAGAAGGGGTTGCTCGATCTCACCGGCTCGTTGCTCATCTTCTCCCGGGGAGAGACCGTCAGCGGAGCGATGAACGCGTTCAGCGCCGGCTTCGACCAACTCGCCGATGCCACCGTCACCCCCGAACAGGACCGCGCGCTGGCCGACTTCTACAAGGGCAAGTTCAAGGGCGCCGACAGCCGCCTGGACATCAACGCGCTGCTGCCGATATCAGCCGCCGCGCGCTATCTGCAGACCCGCTACACGGTGCCGGCCGCCACCGGCAACGACCCCCGTGACGGCGGCGCCTGGGCGGGGGCCAACGCACGCTACAACGGGTACTTCAACGACATCGTCACTCGGCTCGGATTCCGGGACGTCTTCCTGATCAACCCCAGGGGCGACGTGGTGTACAGCGTCAACAAGGGCGTCGAACTCGGCACCAACGTCCTCTCCGGGCCGTATCGCGGCGAGGGATTCCTGCCCGAGGCGTTCCGGAAAGCCATGGCGTCCAACGACATCGGCTACGTCGACACCACCGACTTCTCCGAGTACCTGCCGTCCGGACAGCCGACCGCATGGATGCTGGTTCCGGTCGGGCCGCCGGGGCGGGCCGCCGGGGTGATGGCGGTGGAGTACCCGGCCACCATCCTCAGCGATTCGATGACCAGCGATCGGCAGTGGGAGAAAGCCGGCATGGGCCGGACCGGGGAGAGCTACGTGGTCGGCAAGGACGACCTGATGCGGTCGGATTCCCGACTGTTCCTCGAGGATCCGCAAGCCTACCGAGCCGACGTCGTCGGAGCCGGAACCCCGCCGTCGACGGCCGAGCGCGCCATCGAGCAGGGCACCACCGTGTTGGTTCAGCCGGTCGGGACCGCTGCCACCGAGGCCGCGCAACGGGGGGAAACCGGAACGCTGATCGCCACCGACTATCTCGGCCACCGCGCGCTTCAGGCCTACGCCCCACTGGACGTCAAGGGCCTGGACTGGGTCATCGTCGCCTCGGTGGACTCCGACGAGGCGTTCGCCGCGGAGCGCAACTTCGCGCACAAACTGGTGCGGTCGACGGCGTTGATCATCTTCCTGGCGTGCCTGGCCGCCATGGTCTGGTCGCGGTTGTTCGTCCGCCCCATCCGGCGCCTCGAGGACGGGGCCGACAAGATCAGCACCGGCGACTACGACGTCGCGCTTCCGGTCGACACCAGGGACGAGTTCGGCGACCTCAGCCTGGCTTTCAACGAGATGAGCCGCAACCTCGCCGTCAAGCACCAGTTGCTGACCGAGCAGCGCGCCGAGAACGACCGGCTGCTGATGTCGCTGATGCCCGAGTCCGTCGTAGAACGCTACCGCGGAGGCGAGGACAACATCGCCGAGGAGCACCAGGACGTCACCGTGATCTACGCCGACCTGATCGGCATCGACGACCTGTCCGCGGGTCTGGAGGCCGACGAATCGCTGAAGGCCATCAACAAATTGGTGCGCCAGTTCGACGCCGCCGCCGAGAGCAGCGGAGTCGAGCGGGTCCGCACCACCCACAACGGATATCTGGCCAGTTGCGGCCTGACGGTCCCGCGGCTGGACAACATCCATCGCACCGTCGAGTTCGCCCTGGAGATGCAGCGAATCGTCAACCGCTTCAACTCCGAGATGGGCAGCGACATCAAGCTGCGCGCCGGTATCGACACCGGCGCGGTCACCAGCGGCCTGGTCGGCCGCGCCGGCCTGGTGTACGACCTGTGGGGCGGCGCTGTGCATCTGGCGTCCAGGATGCGGCGCGGATTGACCGAGCCGGGGATCTACGTCAGCGAGGACGTCTACGAGGCGACGCGCGACAACCTTCGCTACACCCCGGCCGGAACGGTCACCGCCCGTGGCCAGGACGTGCCCGCATGGCGCCTGGCCGAGGACCCGTCGTGAGGGATCCGCGATGAGCGTCTTCGGCGCGCCCTGGTTCTACTGGTCGATCATCGTCGCGCTGGGTCTGCCCACCGTTCTGGTGCTGCTCACCGAGTTGCAGCACGCCCTGGACCGCCGGGGCAACTTCCTGTCGCGCCCGGTGGGGCTGCTGCGCCATTTCATCGTGCCGCTCGGGGCGCTGCTGCTTCTGCTGGTGCACACCACCGACGTCTCGGCCAAGGCGACGCCGGTGCGGATCCTGTCGACGGTCTTGGGCGTCCTGATCCTGATCATGGTGCTTTCCGGGGTCAGCGCGACGGTCTTCGGCAGCGCTCCCGCGGGCAGTTGGCGACGACGGATGCCGGCGATCTTCGTCGATGTGGCCCGGTTCGCGATCATCGCGGTGGGCGTGGCGGCGATCTTCGCCTACGTCTGGGGAGCCAACGTGGGCGGCCTGTTCACCGCCCTGGGCATCAGCTCGATCGTGCTGGGCCTGACCCTGCAGAACTCGGTGGGCCAGATCATCTCCGGTCTGCTGCTGCTCTTCGAGCAGCCGTTCCAGATCG
>NZ_JBBATF010000184.1:0-4946 GCF_040398885.1 Mycobacterium sp.
AGCAACAGCGCGGTCGCTGCAGGCAGCGCCGCGAGTCTTGACATGGCTCCCAATATCCTCACCCCTCAGACTCGTTTGGTGGCGCCGTACCAGGCCAGGACCGTGTTGCGTTTCTCGGTGGACCTGACCATGACGGCGTAGGAGCGGATGAACGACTCGCCCACGCAGCCGTCGATCTTGACCCGGAAATTGCGGACCGTCACGCGTGGCGCACTGCCCTGAAACGGGTGCTTGGTCACCGGGACGGTGTTGACGAGTCCGGGTTTGAGGGCGACGACGGCGCTACCGCCGAATGAGATTCCGCCGTTGATGGGGAATGAAACGGCCCCGAGTCCAAAGACCGCCCCGATGGACGCGAAAGGGCCGACGTTGCCGCCGATCGTAACTCCCGGGCCGGAGTTCATGTCGATACCGCAGCCGATCTGATAACCCGCTTCGAGGACTCCCTTGGAAGGCCCCTCGGCACCGGTGATCGTTCCACGGAACACACCCCCGACGTCATACTCCCGGGATGAGATAGCGGTGGTCAACGGATGGACCGGTATCTGGATCTCGTCCCCGCCCGAGACCGTCAGCGTCACGCCGTCGTCCCCTGTCTCGGTCGCGGGCGGGTTCGAAACCACTTTTCCGTCGATGACCGGGGGGGCGGCGCCGACCGGAGGGGGCGCGGCCGGGTTGGCGGGAGCGGGACCCACCGCCGCAACTGCCGGCGCCACCGCTGTCCCGTCCGGGTTGGCGGGGACGGGGTCGGCCGAGGAGGACACGGCGGGCGCGGCCAACGCCGCGACCGCCGCCAGTGCCGCGGCGTTCAGGACGAAGGATCTGCGCATTATCAGACCGCTTTCGTGATGCCGTACCAGGCGATGATGTCCTCGACCTGGCCACCTGAGTTGGCCAGGACCGCATAGGAGCGGATGAACGACTCGCCCACGCAGCCGTCGATCTTGACTCGGAAGCCGGCGATCTCCACCGCGGGAGCGGCGCCCTTGTAGCTCTTCTTGGTCACCGGGACGGTGTTGATGATGCCCGGTTTGAGGTTGACGGCGATTTGCCCGCTGACTCCGCCGCCGGCGCCGAGGACGGCGATCGCCGGCGGGAGGGCGGGAATAGACGGTAACGGCGGCGGCAACGTGATCGGCAAGCCCAGGATGGGGTTCAGAACGCCTGTGCCTAAGACGTCGAGGGTCGTACCCCCGTAAACGTTGCCGCCTATCAGTACACCGCCACTGGTGGCCATGTCGATGCCGCAGCCGATCTGGTAGCCGACCTCGAAGACGCCCTCGGGCGGGGTTTTCGCGCCGGCGATCGATCCGGTGAACAGTCCGCCGACGCGGTACTCGCGGGTGGAGATCGCGGTGGTCAGCGGCGGCACTGTTTCCATGGTCTCGTTGCTGGAAGAGATCGTCAGCGTGACGCCGTCCATCGTGCTCGTCGCGGGCGGACTGGAGGGCATTCGGCCGTCGTCGACCGGTGGGGGGACGGCGCCGGCCGGCGGGGGGGCGGCCGGGCCCGGGGATCCCGGGACCGCCGCCGCCACGGGCGTCACCGGGTCCGCGGGACCCGGATCGGCCGACCCCGATACCGCCGAGCACAGCAACACGCCGACCGCTGCCGGCAGCGACGCGAGTCTGAACAGAGCCCTCAAAATCTCACCCCTAGTAATGTTCACTCCGAACACGTTTTTGCGAAGCTACACGGGTCGCAAGCAGAAGATACCGATTCGGTCAATTTTTTGTTGCAGTCCCACGTGTCGGCAAAGCGTTTTGTTCCAGTCCCCTGTGTCGGCGAGAGTTTTCGTCCTAATCCCCGGTGAAGTTCGGCCGGCGCTTCTCGAACATCGCGGTGACGGCTTCCTTGAGGTCCCGCGAGGGCAGGAACGCCGAGTTCCACGCCGCGACGTACCGAAGGCTCGCCGCCACGTCGTCGGTGCGCTGCTCGTCGAGAACGTCCTTGATGCCACGCACCGTCAGCGGCGAGTTCGCCGCGATCTCGGCGGCGGTGGCGTGTGCGGCGGCCAGCGCGGCTCCGGCGTCGGCAAAAACTTCGTTGACCAGCCCGATCTTCTCGGCCCGGGCGGCGTCGATGTCCTTGCCGGTCAGCGCCAACTCGCGCAGGTGGCCGTCGGAAAGGATGTAGGGCAGTCGGGCCAGGCTGCCGACGTCGGCCACGATGGCCAACTTGACCTCGCGGACCGAGAACTTGGCGTCGGCGCTGGCGTAGCGGATGTCCACCGCGCTGATCAGGTCCACCCCACCGCCGATGCACCAACCGTGGATCGCGGCGATGGTCGGTGTACGGCAGTCGGCCACCGCGGTGATGGAGTCCTGCAGACGCCTGACCTCGGCGTGGAACGTCGATCGCGGGCGGGCGGAGGCTTCCTTGCCGCCGTCCACCGACGGCAGTGTGCTGCCCATCGCCAGCAGGTCCAGTCCGTAGCAGAAGTTCCCGCCCGACCCGTTGAGCACGATGGCGCGCACCTCGGGGTCGGCGTCGAGTTCGCCGAACACCACCGGGATCTCGTTCCAGAACGCCGGACCCATGGCGTTGCCCTTGCCCGGCCCCAGCAGGGTGACCTGAGCGACGTTGTCCTTGATCTCGACGGCGAGGGATTCGTAGGTACTCACGGCCACAAAATTACTGGCCGAGGTCAGATGTACATCGCCGGGTCGATGTAGCAGGTCGGGTCCACCAGTGGCTCGTGCTGTCCGCCGGTGCGGGGCCGAACCACCGCGGGAATCCCGGTCGCGATCGACGCAGGCGGGACATCATGGGTCACAACGGCATTGGCGCCGACAGCGCTGTCGTCGCCGATGGTGACCGGGCCCAGGACCTTGGCTCCCGCGCCGATGCTGACGCGGTTGCCGACGGTGGGGTGGCGCTTGCCGTGTTCCAGTGAACGGCCGCCCAGGGTGACCCCGTGATAGAGCATCACGTCGTCGCCGATCTCGGCCGTCTCCCCGATCACCACTCCCATGCCGTGGTCGATGAAGAACCGCCGCCCGATGGTGGCGCCCGGGTGGATCTCGATGCCGGTCAGGAACCGGGTGAACTGACTGAGGATCCGGGCCGCGCCGCGCAGTGCCGGCACCGCCCACATGCGGTGGGCGATCCGGTGCGACCAGATCGCGTGCAGGCCGGAGTAGACCAGGGCGTTCTCGACCTCCCCGCGGGCGGCGGGGTCGTGGGAACGGGCGTTGCGCAGGTCCTCGCGCACCGTGGCAAGCAGCGTCATTCGCGGATGTCGTCGAACAGGACCGTTGAGATGTAGCGCTCGCCGTAGTCGCAGACGATCGCGACGATGAGCTTGCCGGCGTTCTCCGGGCGCCTGGCCAGTTCCAATGCGGCCCAGACGATCGCCCCCGAGGAGATGCCGCCGAGGATGCCCTCCTCGGTGCCCAGGTCGCGGGCCACCCGCACGGAGTCGTCGAGTTCGACGTCGATGATCTCGTCGTAGCTTTCCCGGTCCAGGACTTCGGGGACGAAGTTGGCGCCGATGCCCTGGATCTTGTGCGGCCCGGCCTTGCCCTCGGTGAGCAGCGGGGAGTCCTTGGGTTCCACCCCGACGATCTGAACCGACGGCTTGCGGGACTTCAGCACCCGGCTGACCCCGGTGATGGTGCCTCCGGTGCCGATGCCGGCCACGAAGATGTCGACCTTGCCGTCGGTGTCGGCCCACACCTCCTCGGCGGTGGTCTGCTCGTGGATCGCCGGGTTGGCCGGGTTGGCGAACTGGTTGGCGGCGATCGCGTTGGGTGTCTCGGCGATGATCTGCTTGGCCCGGGCCACCGCCCCGGCCATCCCCTCCGAACCTGGCGTGAGCACGATCTCGGCGCCGTAGGCGCGCAGCATCACCCGGCGCTCGGTGGACATGGTCTCCGGCATGGTCAGGATGACTTTGTATCCGCGGGCGGCGCCGACCATCGCCAGGGCGATGCCGGTGTTGCCGCTGGTGGCCTCGACGATGGTCCCGCCGGGGGAGAGTTCGCCGGAGCGTTCGGCGGCGTCGATGATCGCCGCGCCGATGCGGTCCTTGACGCTGTTGGCCGGGTTGTAGAACTCGAGTTTCGCCACCACCGTGGCGTCGAGTCCCTCCGTCAGCCGGTTGAGCCGGACCAGCGGGGTGCGGCCGACCAACTCGCTGACGTTGGCATAAATCCTGCCCACGGCTCGATCCCTCCTGACGGGTGTTGCTGGCTTCCACGCTAATCGTTGCGGCCGCCGGGCCGCTCAGCGGCGTGTCCAGGCTGCCGCGAAGGTCAGGAACGCGTCGTTCTCGTCGGGCGCCCCGATGCTGACCCGGGCCCCTTCGTCGCCGTAGGGGCGGACCAGCACCCGGGCCTGTTCGGCGGCCTGGGCGGCGAAGTCGGCGGTCTGCGCGCCCAGGGGCAGCCAGACGAAGTTGGCCTGCGAGGCGGGCACCTGGTAGCCCAGTTCTGTCAGTGTGGCGCTGACCCGGCGTCGTTCCTGCACGACGGCCTCCGTGCGGTCCAGCAGTTCGTCGGCGGCCTGAATCGAGGCGATCGCCGCCGCCTGGGAGATGCTGCTGGCGGTGAACGGCACGTAGACCTTGCCGAGTGCGGTGATCACCTCCGGGTCGCCGACGGCGTAGCCGACCCGCAGCCCGGCCAGCCCGTAGGCCTTGGAAAAGGTGCGCAGCACAACGACATTGGGGTAGTCGCGGGCCAGACCGAGGCTGTCCGGCAGCAGGCCGTCGCGGATGTACTCCACGTAGGCCTCGTCGATGACGACCAGGATGTCCGCCGGTACGGCGGCCACGAATCGGGCGAGTTCGTCGGGGTCGACGACGGTGGAGGTCGGGTTGTTGGGGTTGCAGACGAAGATCAGCCGGGTGCGGTCGGTGATCGCCGCGGCCATCGCGTCCAGGTCGAAGGTGTGATCGCGAAGCGGCACCTGCACCGGGGTGGCGCCGGCCACCCGCACCTGCA
>NZ_JBBATF010000185.1:0-4940 GCF_040398885.1 Mycobacterium sp.
ACCACCTACGGCCCCGGCGACTGGGGCCGCACCCCGCACGGCGCCATCATCGCCGGCGCGGCGTTCGGCAAGCTGCCGTTCGTCCTCGACCGGATCGAGTTGGAGGCGGTCGGGGTCGACGACGCGGCGGCCGCGTTGATCCTGGCCGCCGAGCACGGCCGCGCCGGCGAGCGATACCTGGTGTCGGAGAGGATGATCGGCAACGCCGAGGTGGTGCGGATCGCCGCCGAGGCCGTCGGGGTGCCGCCGCCGCCGCGGACGATCCCGCTGCCGGTGACCTACGCGCTGGCCGCCCTCGGCACGGTGAAGGCGAAACTGCGCGGCACCGACGAGCGGCTGAATCTCAACGCCCTGCGCCTGATGCGCGCCGAGGCCCCCGTCGACCACGGCAAGGCGGTGCGGGAACTGGGCTGGCACCCGGCGCCGGTGGAGGAGTCCATCCGGGCCGCGGCCCTGTGGTGGGTGCAGTTGCGGTCGGCCGGGCGCTGACCCCGCCGAAAGTGCGCTCGGATCGAGATCCGGGCCGATTGCCGCCATCGCTTGAGTCCGAGGCCGCAAACCCGATCTGTGCGCACTCTCGATGAAGCTGTCGAACTGGGTACCGTACGACCATGGCCCCGGTAAACGGCGCGGTCTCGCACTGGTTCACCCGACTGCCCGACCCGCGGACCGCGCTGCCCGGCGACCGCGAGGCCGACGTCTGCATCGTCGGCGCCGGATACACCGGACTGTGGACCGCCTACTACCTCACCCGGGCCGACCCGAGCCTGCGGATCACCGTGCTCGAGGCGCGGTTCGCCGGCTTCGGCGCCAGCGGACGCAACGGTGGCTGGCTGTCCGGTCTGGCTCCCGGGCATCGAGGCCTTCTGGCCGCCCAGCATGGTCGCGGCAGCGTGATCGCCTGGCAGCACATGCTCAACGGGGCCGTCGACGAGGTCATCGAGGTAGCCGCCGAGGAGCGCATCCACGCCGACATCGCCAAGGGCGGCAACCTCGAGGTGGCCCGCAACCCGGCCCAGGCGCAGCGCCTGCGTGAGGAGGTCGAGGAGGACCGCCGCTGGGGAGTCGACGACGTCGAGATCCTCACCGCGCGGCAGGCCTCCGACCGAATCGCCGTCGAGGGCCTGGTTCTCGGCTCGTTCAACCCGAACTGCGCCCGCATCCAACCGGCGAAGCTCGCCCGCGGCCTGGCCGAGGTGGTCGAACGCCGCGGCGTCACCCTCTACGAACAGACCCGCGTCACCCGCATCGAACAGGGCCGCGCCGAAACCCCGCAGGGCGTCGTGCGGGCACCCGTCATCATCCGCGCCACCGAGGGTTTCACCTCCCGGATGCGGGGACTGCGCCGGCGCTGGCTGCCGATGAACAGCGCCATGATCGCCACCGAACCTCTGCCGCAACAGATTTGGGACGCCATCGGTTGGCGGGGCTGTGAGACACTCGGCGACCTCGCACACGGGTTCTTCTACGCCCAACGGACCGCCGACGGCCGCATCGCCCTCGGCGGGCGCGCGGTGCCCTACCGCTACGGTTCCCGCACCGACCGGGACGGCGCGCTGGGCAGGGACACCATCGACTTCCTCACCGGCGTGCTCAACGATGCGCTGCCGCAAACCGTCGGCGTCCCTATCGCTCACGGATGGTGCGGTGTGCTCGCCGTGCCGCGGGACTGGTCGGCCACCGTCCGCCTCGATCCCGCGACAGGACTGGGCGAGGCCGGCGGCTACGTCGGCCACGGCGTCACCGCCGCCAACCTGGCCGGCCGGACCCTGGCGGACCTCGTCCTCAGACGCGGCACCGACCTCACCGCACTGCCGTGGGTCGAGCACCGGTCCCGAACCTGGGAGCCCGAACCGCTGCGCTGGCTCGGCGTCAGCGGCCTCTACACCGCCTACAAACTCGCCGACCGGCACGAGGCGCGGGGCCGCCCGCACACCTCACCGATCGCCGCGCTCGCGGACCGAATCACCGGGCGCCCCTGAGGATGTCGGTCAGTCGCACGCTCAGGTTCCCGGGGCCGGTCAGCCCCGGCCACACCCTTGCACCACAGCGTCGAGGGCCGCACGACCCGTGTTTCCGGATCGTCGACCGCGCGATCTGGCGCACCAGCCTTCAGCGCAGCGGCCCGGTGAGCGCCCGCATCACCCGCACCGCCGCCGACACCGTCGACTGCCAGGCCTGGGGTGACGGCGCGCAGGAGTTCTGCGACAACCTCCCCGCCCTGCTCGGCGCCGACGACGACGCGAGCGGCTTCGACCCCCGGGACCCGCTCGTCGCGCTGGCCCGCCGCCGGGTCCCGCACCTGCGCATAGGGCGCACCGGCCGGGTGCTGGAGGCGATCATCCCCGCCGTCCTCGAACAGCGCGTCCAGGGCGTCGAGGCGTTCCGGTCCTGGCGGCTGCTGGTCACCGGATTCGGCACCCCCGCGCCGGGTCCCGCTCCGGAAGGTATGCGGGTGCCGCCGTCGGCCGAGACCTGGCGGGCAATCCCGTCCTGGGAGTTCCACCGCGCCAACGTCGACCCCGGCCGAGCCCGCACCGTCCTGGCCTGCGCCCAGCGCGCCGACGCCCTGGAGCGGCAGACCGGCCGCGAGGCCTGGACGTCGCTGCCCGGCGTCGGGGTGTGGACCGCGGCCGAGACCGCCCAGCGCGCCCTCGGCGACGCCGACGCACTGTCGATCGGCGACTACCACCTGTCGGCGATGATCGGTTGGACCCTGCTGGGCCACCCCATCGACGACGAGGCAATGGTGGACCTGCTCGAACCGCTGCGCCCGCACCGCTATCGCGCGGTGCGACTGCTGGAGGTCAGCCGACTGGCTCGTCTGCCGCGCCGCGGCCCCCGACTACCGGTGCAGCGCATCAGCGGGTTGTGAGCTCACGAGAACGCCGGCGGCGCCCCTGTCGGACAGGGCCACCGCCGGCGCGGTTCGCGCAAGGACGGGTCGGACGTCAGCCCTCGACGAACTTGCCCTCGGCGTCGAGCACGGCATCGCGCACCGGACGGGTGGCCAGTTCCTCCTGGCGGGGGAACAGGATCGGGTAGAGCACACCGGCCAGGGCGGCACCGGCCAGCGGCGCCAGCCAGAACAACCACAGCTGGCCCGGTGCGCCCGCGCCGTTGAAGAAGGCGACACCGGTGGAGCGGGCCGGGTTGACCGAGGTGTTCGAGACCGGGATGGAGATCAGGTGGATCAGCGTCAGCGCCAGGCCGATGGAGATTCCCGCGAAGCCCTTGGGCGCGCGGTCGTCGGTGGAGCCCAGGATGACCAACAGGAACATGAAGGTGAGCAGCACCTCGATAATCAGCACCGCCATCAGCGAGTAGCCGTGCGGGGACAGGTCACCGAATCCGTTGGCCGCCATGTTGCCGCTGGCGTTGAACTTCGGCCGCCCCTTGGCGATCGTCAGGATCGCCAGGCCGCCCGCGAGACCGCCGAGGATCTGCACCAGCCAGTAACCGGGCACCGCGGCCCACTCCACGCGCTTGGCCAGCGCCGCTCCGAGGGTCACGGCCGGGTTGAAGTGCCCGCCGGAGATGGCGCCGAGTGCGTAGACACCGGTCAGGACGGTCAGGCCGAAGGCCAGGGCGACGCCCAGGTAGCCGATGCCGACGGAATGGTCGCCGGCCGGGTTGGCGGCGAACACGGCAGCGCCGCAGCCGCCGAAGACCAGCCAGAATGTGCCGATGAACTCCGCCGTGAGGCGGTGGGCCATCGTGGGAGCTTGCATCAGTGGGACTCCTTACGAGTGTCATGCGGACGATGTGTCGGAAAGCCTTTCACCTGCTCAGGCCCGACGGAGTGGGGTTGGCTAAATCTTCACTCGACCGGTATTTCCGGAAGGTCGGCCGGATGGGTGTTTCAGAGCCCGACCGCCCGGAAGCGCCCGACCCCGGGTCCTTGACGTCTCCGGACACCGGCGTCCGGCGCCCGGACCCGCCGGTACGCTCTTCAGCGGCATTTTTTAGGCAATCCTAAGTTGGCTTTTCGCCGCAGCGTGCATATCGTTTTGGTACCAGTCGACGGCTACCGGTGGACACCGGCGTGGACGAATGAATCAGGGCCGCCGTTCACCGACGCACGGAGGATCCCCGACGGGGCGCGGCGCGCTCCGGACAGCATGGGTCGATTCGCCGCGGAATTCAGGTGAAGGGTCAGGTGCGTATGCCCACAAGTGTCGGGCTTTACAACCCCGCTTACGAGCACGACGCGTGCGGCGTCGCGATGGTCGTCGACATGCACGGCCGGCGCAGCCGCGACATCGTCGATCACGCGATCACCGCGCTGATCAACCTTGAGCACCGCGGAGCGGCCGGCGCCGAGCCCAACAGCGGCGACGGCGCCGGGATCATGATCCAGGTGCCGGACAAGTTCCTGCGCGCGGTCTGCAAGGAACAGCTCGACCTCGACCTGCCCGAGGAGGGCTCCTACGCCACCGGCATCGCGTTCCTGCCGCAGTCCTCCCGGGACGCCGCTCAAGCCGTCGAGTCGGTCGAGAAGATCGTCGAGGCCGAAGGCCTGACGGTGCTCGGCTGGCGCGAGGTGCCGACCGACGACTCGTCGCTGGGCGCACTGGCCCGCGATGCCATGCCGGTCTTCAAGCAGCTGTTCATCGGCTGGGGCGAGCGAAGCGACGGGATGGACCCGAGCGCCTCCGGCATGGAACTGGAGCGCCGCGCCTTCGTGATCCGCAAGCGCGCCGAGCACGAACTGGGCACCAAGGGCCCCGGCCAGGACGGTCCGGGCCGCGAAACCGTCTATTTCCCGAGCCTTTCCGGCAAGACCCTGATCTACAAGGGCATGCTGACCACCCCGCAGCTCAAGGCGTTCTATCTGGATCTGCAGGACGACCGGATGGAGAGCGCGCTGGGCATCGTGCACTCGCGGTTCTCCACCAACACCTTCCCGTCCTGGCCGCTGGCGCACCCGTTCCGCCGGA
>NZ_JBBATF010000186.1:0-4911 GCF_040398885.1 Mycobacterium sp.
AGGAATGGCAGACCCACAAATCGTTGCCGGCGCCCTGATCGGCGGCGGGCTCATCCTGGGCGGCGGCGCGATCGGCGCGGGAATCGGCGACGGTATCGCCGGTAATGCCCTGATCTCCGGCATCGCCCGCCAGCCCGAGGCGCAGGGACGGCTGTTCACCCCGTTCTTCATCACCGTCGGTCTCGTCGAGGCCGCGTACTTCATCAACCTGGCGTTCATGGCGCTGTTCGTGTTCGCCACGCCCGGCGCCTCCTAGTCGGCCATGCGTCTCAGCGATAGGGCGGACTCCAGCGTCACCTTGTTGGCGTCTGAGGAAGGCGGTACCCAGAACTTCCTCATTCCCAACGGCACCTTCTTCTTCGTGCTGGCCATCTTCCTGATCGTGCTGGGCGTGATCGCCAAGTTCGTCGTCCCGCCGATTCAGAAGGTGCTGGGTGAGCGCGAGCGGATGGCCGCCCAGATCGCCGACGACAACCGCCGGGCCGCGGCGCAGGAGGCCGCCGCGGAGGTCGACTACGAGAAGGAGTTGGCGACCGCCCGCTCCGAGGCGGCCGGCATTCGCGACGCCGCCAGGTCGGAGGGCCGTCAGGTGATCGACGACACCCGCGGCAGGGCCAACGAGGCGGTCGCCGGGACGCTGCAGGAGGCCAACGAGGAACTCAAGCTGCAGAGCGACTCCATCGCGCCCACCCTGACCGCGTCGGTGGAGACGCTCTCGGCGACGTTGGCCGGCAGGGTGCTCGGCGTCGGGGTCTCCGGCCCGTCGGGTGCTTCGGCCTCGGCCACATCGTCCTCCCACACCCATGTTTCGGAAGGCTGAGGCGTAAGTTGTCAACCTTTATCGGGCAGCTGATCGGCTTCGCGGTCATCGTCTGGCTCCTCAACAAGTACGTGGTGCCCCCGGTGCGCAAACTGATGGCCGAGCAGAAAGACGCCGTGCGCGACCAGCTCGACGACAGCGCCAAGGCCGCCGCGCGGTTGGCTGCCGCCGATCAGTACCACGCCAAGCGGGTCGACGAGGGGCGGGCGGAGGCCCGGCGCATCGTCGACGAGGCCCGCACCGACTCGGTGCGCATCGCCGAGCAGTTGCACGTCCAGGCCGGCGTCGAAGCCGAACGGATCAAGGTCCAAGGCGTCCAGCAGGTCGACCTGCTGCGGGCCCAACTCATCCGCCAGCTCCGCGGCGACCTCGGCGGCGAGTCGGTCCGCCGGGCGGCCGAACTGGTCAGGGCGCACGTCGCCGACCCGCAGAACCAGTCGGCCACCGTGGACCGATTCCTCGACGAACTCGAGGCCATGGCTCCGGCGGCGTTCACCCCGGAGGTGGCGTCCTCCGGCCTGCGTTCGGCGAGCCGGGACGCCCAGGCGGCCGTGGTGGCACGGTTCGACGCGCTGTCCGGATCGCTGAGCGTCGAGGACCTGTCCCGGCTCTCCGACGAGCTGGTGGCGGTGGACAGCCTGCTGCAGCGCGAGCCGATCCTGACCCGCCACCTCGCCGAGGCGACCGGGGAGGCCGATGCCAAGAAGCAGATGCTTGCCCGACTGCTCGGCGGCAAGGTGGGTGCCACGACGCTGGACATCCTCGAGACCGCGGTCACGGTGCGGTGGTCCAAGACCGGCGACTTCCCCGGCGCGCTCGCTCTCGTCGCCCGGCTGAGTCTGCTGACCAGGGCCGAGCGGGAACACCAGGCCGACGAGGTGGCCGAGCAGTTGTTCCGGTTCGGGCGGCTCCTGGACTCGGAGCCGCAGTTGACCTCGTTGCTCAGCGACCAGGCCAAGCCGGCCGCCGACCGGGTGTCCCTGGTGCGCGGCGTGCTGGATCGGGCGAGTGGGACCAACCAGACTGCTGCCGCACTGTTGGCCGACACCGTGCAACTGCTGCACGGGGAACGAGCCGACGAAGCGGTGCACGAACTGGCCGAACTGGCGGTCGCCCGCAGGGGCGAGATCGTCGCGCAGGTGAGTGCCGCGGCCGAACTGAGCGACACGCAGCGCCGCCGCCTCACCGCAGTGCTCACCCGGATCTATAACAACCCCGTCTCGGTGCAACTCAACGTCGACCCCGAACTGCTCGGCGGCCTGGCGGTCTCCGTCGGGGACGAGGTCATCGACGGAACGCTGTCGTCCCGCCTGGGTGCGGCGGCGACGAAGCTGCCCGACTAGCACGAACCAACCCAAGACGCTCCGATCTACTCCCAAGACCGAAGGCAGGAAGACGAAAAGCCATGGCAGAGTTGACAATCTCCGCAAGCGACATCCAGGGCGCGATCGAGAGCTACGTCTCGAGCTTCGAGGCGGGCACCGGCCGGGAGGAGGTCGGCACCGTCATCGACACCGGTGACGGCATCGCCCACGTCGAGGGTCTTCCCTCGGCGATGACCCAGGAACTGCTGGAGTTCTCCGGCGGTGTGCTCGGGGTGGCGCTGAACCTCGACGAGCACAGCATCGGTGCGGTCATCCTCGGCGAGTCCGATAAGATCGAGGAGGGCCAACAGGTCCGGCGCACCGGTGAGGTGCTCTCGGTGCCGGTGGGGGACGCGTTCCTCGGCCGGGTGGTCAACCCGCTGGGTGAGCCGATCGACGGCCGCGGCGAGATCACCGCCGAGACGCGCCGGGCCCTGGAGTTGCAGGCCCCCTCGGTGGTGCAGCGCCAGAGCGTCAGCGAGCCGCTGCAGACCGGCATCAAGGCCGTCGACGCCATGACGCCGATCGGCCGCGGCCAGCGCCAGCTGATCATCGGCGACCGCAAGACCGGGAAGACCGCGGTCTGCGTCGACACCATCCTCAACCAGCGGCAGAACTGGGAGACCGGGGACCCGTCCAAGCAGGTCCGCTGCGTCTACGTCGCGATCGGTCAGAAGGGCACCACCATCGCCAGCGTGCGCCGGGCGCTGGAGGAGGGCGGCGCGATGGACTACACCACCATCGTCGCGGCGCCGGCCTCGGATTCCCCCGGCTTCAAATGGCTTGCGCCCTACACCGGTTCGGCGATCGCCCAGCACTGGATGTACAACGGCAAGCACGTGCTGATCGTGTTCGACGACCTCACCAAGCAGGCCGAGGCCTACCGCGCGATCTCGCTGCTGCTGCGCCGCCCGCCGGGCCGCGAGGCCTACCCCGGCGACGTGTTCTACCTGCACTCCCGCCTGCTGGAGCGGTGCGCCAAGCTCTCCGACGAACTCGGCGGCGGTTCGATGACCGGACTGCCGATCATCGAGACCAAGGCCAACGACATCTCGGCCTACATCCCCACCAACGTCATCTCCATCACCGACGGCCAGTGCTTCCTGGAGACCGACCTGTTCAACCAGGGTGTACGTCCGGCCATCAACGTCGGCGTCTCGGTGTCCCGGGTCGGCGGCGCCGCACAGATCAAGGCGATGAAGGAGGTGGCCGGCTCGCTGCGCCTGGACCTGTCGCAGTACCGCGAGCTGGAGTCCTTCGCCGCGTTCGCCTCCGACCTGGACGAGGCCTCGAAGGCGCAGCTGGAGCGCGGCGCCCGGCTGGTGGAGCTGCTCAAGCAGCCGCAGTACAGCCCGATGTCGGTCCAGGACCAGGTGGTGGCCATCTTCCTCGGCACCAAGGGGCATCTGGACTCGGTGCCGGTGGCCGACGTGTCCCGTTTCGAGTCGGAGTTCCTCGAGCACCTGCGGGCCTCGGGTTCCGGCATCCTGAGCGACATTCAAACCTCCCAGAAGCTCACCGAGGACACCGAGGTGGCGCTCACCGAGGCGGTGGCCGACTTCAAGCGCGGCTTCGCCACCTCCGACGGCAGTTCGGTGATTCCCGACGCCCACGTCGCCGCGATGGACGAGGCCGACGTGGAGAAGGAAGCCGTCAAGATCCGTAAGCCCGCGCCGAAGAAGAAGTAAATGGCAGCCACACTCCGCGAACTGCGCGGGCGGATCAAGTCGGCCGGGGCGATCAAGAAGATCACCAAGGCGCAGGAACTGATCGCCACCTCCCGTATCGCCAAGGCACAGGCCAGGGTGGAGGCGGCCCGGCCGTACTCGGTTGAGATCACCAACATGCTGACCAACCTGGCGGCGGAGTCGGCCCTGGACCACCCACTGCTGGTGGCCCGGGAGAACCCGCGCCGGGCGGCGGTCCTGGTGGTCTCGTCGGACCGCGGGCTGTGCGGCGCGTACAACGCCAACAACCTACGGCGGGCCGAAGAGTTGATCTCGTTGCTGCGCCAGGAGGGCAAGGAACCGGTCCTCTACGTCGTCGGCCGGAAGTCGCTGAGCTACTTCAGCTTCCGCAACTGGAAGATCACCGACTCCTGGATCGGGTTCTCCGAGAAGCCGACCTACGAGCAGGCCCAGGAGATCGCCAACGCACTGGTGACGGCGTTCCTGGCCGGCGAGGATGACCAGGGCGACAACCCGGGCGAGGACGGGGTCCTCGGTGTGGACGAACTCCACATCGTGTTCACCGAGTTCCGGTCGATGCTGTCGCAGGTCGCCGAGGCGCGCCGGATCGCCCCGATGGAGGTGGAGTACGTCGGCGAGCAGGAGACCGGTCCGCGCACCCTGTTCTCCTTCGAACCGGATGCCACCACGCTTTTCGGGGCACTGCTTCCGCGCTATGTCGCCACCCGCATCTTCTCGGCGCTGCTGGAGGCGGCGGCCTCGGAGTCGGCCTCGCGGCGGCGCGCGATGAAGTCGGCGTCGGACAACGCCGACGATCTGATCAAGATCCTCACTCTGATGGCGAACCGGGAACGCCAGGCCAAGATCACCCAGGAAATCAGCGAAATCGTCGGCGGCGCAAACGCTCTCGCCGACGCAACGAAATAGCCCCCGCCAGATAGCCGAGAAAGCTCAGGAAGCGAAGAGAGAAATGACCGAGACCACCGTCATCTACGCCGGAGACAGCGGCGACAGCGGCAGCAGCGTGAGCTACGCCGGC
>NZ_JBBATF010000187.1:0-4829 GCF_040398885.1 Mycobacterium sp.
GGAGGTGGCGGCGGCGGAGGTGGCGGCGGCGGAGGTGCCGGGAACGGCGCCGGACCGGGCGGCGGCGGCGGCAACGGAAGCCCGGGCGGCGGGGGAGGCGGCGGCGGGGGAGGCGGCGGCGGCGGCAGCGGGATGGTGATGCCGGGCAGCACCTCAACGCCGGTGGGTGCCGGCGGCGGGGGCGGGGGCGCGGTGTAGGCCGGCTGCGGCGCGTAGACGGGCGCGGGTGCCGGGGCGACCGGGATCCCCGCGTAGCCGCCGATCTCGGCAGGGGTCGGGAAGGACTCGAAGTCGGCGTCCTGCAACGCCTCGTCCATGGTGGCCTTCCAGATGTCGGCCGGGATACCCGAGCCGTACACCGGTCCGCCCCAGCTGTTCACCAGCGGCACATCGCCCTTCACGGTGCCGACCCACACCGCGGTCGACAGTTGCGGGGTGTAGCCGACGAACCAGGCGTCCCGGTTGGCCCCGGTGTCGCCGAGTTGGTGGGTGCCGGTCTTCCCGGCGGACGGCCGCCCACCTGACAGGGTATGGCCGTTGGACCAGGCGGGAATCGGCTGCATCGCCGCGGTGACGTTATCGGCGACCGACGCCTCGATCCGCCGCTCGCCGGTGTTCTCGTCGGCGGCGGCGTCGAACAGCACCTCGCCCTCGGCGTTGACGACCTTCTGCACGAAGTGCGGGCGGTGGTACATGCCCGAGGCGGCCAGGGTGGCATAGGCCGACGCCATGTCGATGACCCGGGTCTCGTACTGGCCCAGCACAACTCCCGGGGCCGGGGGTCCGCCCTGGCCGTCCTCGGACAGCGTGTGCGCCACCCCGGGGAAGCTGTCCGGGACTCCGGCCCGGTGCGCGGCGTCGGCCACGTCCGCCGGGCCGTTCTTCAGCTTGAGCATCAGGCGGTAGTAGCTGGTGTTCAGCGACTGCTTGAGCGCCTCGGCGACGTTGCAGGTTCCGCAACTCTCACCCTCGGAGTTGTTGATGGTGAGCTTCTCGTCGACCTGGTACGGGGAGCTGTCCACCTGATAGCCCAGGCCCATTCCCTGCTCGAGCGCGGCCACCAGGGCGAAGACCTTGAACGACGACCCGGTGGGCAGGCCGGCCTGGGCGAAGTCGAACCCGGTCGCGTCGGTGCCGCCGAAGTAGGCCTTGACCCCGCCGTTGCGCGGGTCGATCGACACCACCGCGGTGCGCATCTCGGGCATCTGGCCCTCGAGATAGGTCTCGGCGGCCCCGACCGCGGCCTCCTGGGCCCGCGGGTCGATGGTGGTCGTGATCTGCAGGCCCTGGGTGTTCAGCGACTGCTGGTCGATGTCGAACAGTTCCAGCAGTTCCTTGACGACCTGGCGCTGGATCAGCCCGTTCGGGCCGGTGGTGAGGTTCTCCTCGCTGGCCTTGTCCGGAGAGACCGTCGGCGGGAAGACCTGCTGTGCGCGTTCGGTTTCCGACAGCGCGCCGATGGTCACCATGCCGTCGAGCACCCAGTTCCACCGGGCCGTCGCCCCCTCGAGGTCCTTGGCCGGGTCCAGCGTCGAGGGACGCTGGATGAGAGCAGCCAACAGCGCCCCCTCGGAGACGGTCAGCTGGTCCACCGGCTTGTCGAAGTAGGCCTTGGACGCCGCAGAGATTCCGTAGGCGCTGCGGCCGAAGTAGATGATGTTCAGATAGGACTGCAGCACTTCGTCCTTGGACCACTGCTGGCTCATCTTGGTGGAGATCACCAGTTCTTTGGCCTTGCGGATCAGGCCGCCGAGTCCGGTCCGCTGGTCACCGACGAGTGCGTTCTTGACGTACTGCTGGGTGATGGTGGAACCGCCCTGGATGTCGTTGCCGAACAGATTGTTCGACAGCGCCCTGCCGAAGCCGGTGATGGAGAACCCTGGGTTGCTGTAGAAGCCGCGATCCTCGGCGGCCATCACCGCGTTGCGGACCTGGACGGGCACCTGGCTGATGTCGACGTCGACCCGGTTACCTTCGGGCGGAACGATTTTCGCCAATTCAGAGCCGTCGCTGGCCACGATCGTCGAGACCTGGTTGGTGCGGATGTCACCGGGCTTCGGGACGTCGACGATCAGGTACGCCAGACCGAACGTGAGGATCGGCAACACGATGAACACCGCCGCCGCCGTCGCCAGCCAGCGGCGAAGACTCCAGCGGGCCAGGCGCCGGCGCGGGCCCGACGGCTCCTCCGCGTCTCCCGACCCGTCGTCTCCGGGACCACCGGACCGGGGCGGCGGCGGGATGTCGACGCGGCCGGTCCTGGCGTCGCCGTCCAGGGCGGCCTTCACCTCGTCGACCGGGTCGCGCAGGTCGGAAACCTTGGGGCCGGCCGTCACCGGCGGCAGGATCGTCGTCACCCGGTCGTCGGGCCGGACGGGGGGCCGGGCGCGATGGCGGGGAGCGCCGGACACGCCCTCACCCGATCCGGGCGCGGCGCTGCGGTCTCGACCCTCGCCGTTATTCACTGGCCGTGCGCGCGCCCGAGCGGCGCGCCGGCCGGGTGCCCTTGGCGGGGCGCGGCGCCCCGAGCACGTACGACTTGACCAGATGGTTCCAGCTGCAAGTCCGGCATACCTCCACCACGTGTACGGAGAACTCGGTGAAACGCGTCGCCAGCAGAACAAGCTCCTCGGCGGTGCGGGCCGAGCCCGAGACGGCGCCCAGGTGGTCGCCGAACACCCACGACACCAGCGTCAGCTGCTCTTTGCGGCAGATCGGGCACATCACCGAACTCGGCTTGCCGTGGAACTTGGCGGCACGCAACAGATAGGGGTTGGCGTCACAAACCTCGGTCACGCCGGTGCGACCGGAGTACACCTCGGCCAGCAGGGAACGCCGCCGCAGGGCGTAGTCCACCACCTGTCGCTGCAGTCGCACGGTGACCAGAGTACGTCGGGGACCAACGCGCCGATACGCGACCGACCGCAGAACTTCTACGATCGCTTCTGCCGCGAACGGCGAGACGGCGCGCAACCGGGCCTCTCGGCGCCGGCATTCGGGAGGAACGGCCGTTCGTGGCCGAAACGTCCCGTTCCGCGGCGGACGAACGTGGTTCGGGGGTCGTCCTCGGCTGTTTGAGCAGTCGGTTTGGCGGGGAATATATCGGGTCGATACTATTGCGGTACGTGTCAGCGGCGTATGTCGCCGCACCGTGACGAGAGACGCGGAGGAGGTGCTCGATGCTGGAGTTGGCTGTCCTGGGGCTTCTCCTCGAGTCCCCGATGCACGGTTACGAGTTGCGCAAGCGCCTGACCGGTCTGCTCGGGGCGTTTCGCGCCTTCTCCTACGGCTCGCTCTACCCGGCGCTGCGCCGGATGCAGGCCGACGGCCTGATCGCCGAGGACGCGGCCCCCGAGGGCACCCCGGTGCTGCGCCGGGCCCGCCGGGTCTACCAGCTCACCGAGAAGGGGCGGCGGCGGTTCGCCGAACTTGTCGCCGACACCGGACCGCAGAACTACACCGACGACGGCTTCGGGGTTCACCTCGCATTCTTCAACCGCACGCCGGCCGAGGCCCGGATGCGGATCCTGGAAGGCCGCCGCCGTCAGGTGGAGGAACGCCGCGAAGGCCTGCGCCAGGCCGTCGCGCGGGCCAGCAGCTCGTTCGACCGCTACACCCGGCAGCTGCATCAGCTGGGTCTGGAGTCCAGCGAGCGGGAAGTCATCTGGCTCAACGAACTGATCGCCGCGGAGCGGTTAGCCGCCTCCAAAGCCGAAGCAAACACCGGAAGTACGAGAAGGAGTAATGCCCATGACTGAGCACACGGGGTCGAATCCCAATCGGTCGAATGAGGTGCGGGTCGCCATCGTCGGCGTCGGCAACTGCGCGTCCTCGCTTGTTCAGGGCGTTCAGTACTACCAGGACGCCGACGCCAACGGCAACGTTCCCGGCCTGATGCACGTCACCTTCGGCCAGTACCACGTCCGCGACGTCAAGTTCGTCGCCGCGTTCGACGTGGACGCCAAGAAAGTCGGCTTCGACCTCTCCGAGGCCATCTTCGCCTCCGAGAACAACACCATCAAGATCGCCGACGTGCCGCCCACCAACGTGATGGTCCAGCGCGGTCCGACGCTCGACGGCATCGGCAAGTACTACGCCGACACCATCGAGGTCTCCGACGAGAACCCGGTCGATGTGGTCAAGGCGCTCAAGGACGCCCGCGTCGACGTCATGGTGTCCTACCTGCCGGTGGGCTCGGAGGAGGCCGACAAGTTCTACGCTCAGTGCGCCATCGACGCCGGCGTCGCCTTCGTCAACGCGCTGCCGGTGTTCATCGCCTCGGATCCGGTGTGGGCCAAGAAGTTCGAGGACGCCGGCGTCCCGATCGTCGGCGACGACATCAAGAGCCAGGTCGGCGCGACCATCACCCACCGTGTGATGGCCAAGCTGTTCGAGGACCGCGGCGTCACGCTGGACCGCACCTACCAGCTCAACGTCGGCGGAAACATGGACTTCAAGAACATGCTCGAGCGCGAGCGCCTGGAGTCCAAGAAGGTGTCCAAGACCCAGGCCGTCACGTCCAACCTCACCGGCTCGCTGGCCGGCAAGGTCGAGGACAAGAACGTCCACATCGGACCGTCCGACCACGTCGCATGGCTCGACGACCGCAAGTGGGCCTACGTCCGGCTCGAGGGCCGCGCCTTCGGCGACGTGCCGCTGAGCCTGGAGTACAAGCTCGAGGTGTGGGACTCGCCGAACTCGGCCGGCATCATCATCGACGCGGTGCGTGCCGCCAAGATCGCCAAGGACCGCGGTATCGGCGGCCCGATCATCCCGGCCTCGGCCTACCTGATGAAGAGCCCGCCGGTGCAGTTGGCCGACGACGTGGC
>NZ_JBBATF010000188.1:0-4828 GCF_040398885.1 Mycobacterium sp.
GAGGCGCTGTCGATGTCGGTCGACGAGGAGGTCAACCTCGACGAGGTCATCGACCGGATCCTGCCGGTCATGAACGACGTGGCCCGGGTCGACACCCCGATCCGGATCACCCGGGACGGCTCCCTGGGGGTGCTCGACGCCGACCGGGCGACCGCGTTGGTCATGGTGGTCACCGAACTGGTGCAGAACGCCATCCAACACGGCTTCTCCCACCCGGAAGCGAACAGGGGCGGCCGGGTGCTGATCTCCGCGGACCGGTCGGCGCGGTCGCTGGACATCGTCGTGCACGACGACGGCCGGGGCTTACCGGCCGATTTCGGCCTGGAAGGCTCCGACCGGCTGGGACTGCAGATCGTGCGCACCCTGGTGTCGGCGGAACTCGACGGCACGCTGGAGATGCGACAGGCCCCCGGCGGCGGGACCGAGGTGCTGCTGCGGGTGCCGATCCGGACCAGGCAGGCCAAAAACTAGGGGCCCCGGCGGATCGCCGGGGCCCCTCGTTTGAAGAATCCGCTCAGACGCCGGTGCGGGCCCTGGTGCGGGCGTTGCGGCGCTTGAGAGCGCGACGCTCGTCCTCGCTCATGCCGCCCCAGACGCCGGCGTCCTGCCCGGAATCCAGCGCCCAGCCCAGGCACTCGGTGGTCACCGGGCACCGGTTGCAGACCAGCTTCGCGTCGGCGATCTGGGCCAGAGCCGGACCGCTGTTTCCCACCGGGAAGAACAGTTCCGGATCTTCGTCCCGACAGACCGCCTTGTGTCGCCAATCCATGAGTTCCTACTCCTAACCTGTACGTATGCACACGAAATCGGGGTTCGCCCCTAAGCCGAGGCTTTAACCTGCGCACACACAAATGATGTTTCGCTGTTACCAAGATGGTTTCACAGCCGCGGGGGAAGTCAAGAGAAGTCGGCTCATCCGTGGTCTATCTCACTCCGGGGAATGGTTTAAGACCGGTCCGGTGGATCGTACGCCGCCCTGGTGGGCGCCTTTCACCGGGGGGTCGGTGCCGCCGCGGGGCCCGGTGCCACGACGTCGAGCACGTCCGGCACCGACCTGAACGTCATCTCGGTCAGCATGCCCACGAAGTCGCCGTCCACCTGGGCGGCGATCGGCTCGGCCGCGGTGACCCGCACCCAGGCCAGGTCGTCCTCCCGGATCAGGTTCTTGCCCTTGATCTCGGCTTTCTTGGACCACATCCGGCGCACCACCTGCAGGTTGGCGATCACGTTCATCGAGGTGACGGCGAAAATCCCCAGTCCGCCCTCGAAGGTGGTGTCCGGATTGGTGTAGATCGGCCGGGTGTTGGCGTAGGTCCACGGGCTGGCGTTGGAGACGAAGGCGAAGTGCACACCGGCGACCGGCTCCCGGTCGGGGAGTTGCACCGTCAGCAGCGGCTCGGCGCCGGCGTTGAGCAGCATCTCCCGGGTCGCGATGCGGATGTAGCGGGCGGCGGTGACCTTGCGTCCCTTGGCGCGCTGGGCCTCCACGGCGGCCACCACGTCGCCGTCGACACCCATTCCGGCGGTGAACACCGCCCAGCGCTCGCCGCAGTCCATCAGCCCGATCCGCCGCCACCCCCCGCCCCGGCGGCGTTCGTCGAGCAGGTCCACCAGCTGATTCGTCGCCTCGATCGGGTCGGGGCTGATGCCCAGGGCGCGGGCGAAGACATTGCCCGCGCCGCCCGGCACCACTGCGACCGCGGGCAACGAGCCGGCCGCGGGAAGCTCCCGCCCCGGTTGACCCAGCAAGCCGTTGACCACCTCGTTGACGGTGCCGTCCCCGCCGTGCGCGATGATCACGTCGACGCCGTCCCGGCGGGCGGCCCGGGCGATCTCGACGGCGTGACCGGCTCGGCCGGTGTGCGCGACGACCAGGTCCACCCGGCTCTCCAGCGCATGCGCCAGCAGATCCCGGCCCGCCGGCGTGGTTGAAGTTGCGTTCGGATTGACGATCAACACGGCACGCACGAGCGTTGAGCCTAATCTGATGTCATGCATCCCACGGCAGCGGCAGCGGCACTGATCTGCTGCACCCTCGTCACGGCGCCGTCGGCTGCCGCCACCCCGCCCGCACCGGCACTGGTGCTCAGTGTCGAGGACGTCCGCGCCATCGCCGGAAACGCCGATCTGAACACCGGCGAGCAACTCGACCGGCCCGTCGGCCAGCACCAGTACGACGAGCTGTACCCGAGCCAGTGCCACCCGGTATTCGACCAGGACGCCGCCTTCGCCGGCGGTTACGACCAGTTCCGCTCGGTGACCTACACCGGGGCGGCCAGCCGGTCGGTCACCCAGGCCGTCGCGGTGTACCCGGATGCCGGCGCCGCCCGGGCCGCCCTGACCCGTGTCGGGACCGCGTTGCGTGGCTGCTCGGAGGCGGGGGTGCCCGATATGGCGGTCACCACCCAGGTGCTGGATCAGAAGACGTTCGCGCTGTGCCAGGCCCAGTGCGCCACGATCTACCGCGCCGCCGGGCCGGTCCTGATCGCCGTCAGCGCCACCCGTTTCGGCGACTCCGACCGGATCGCCACCGCGGTAATGGCGCAGATCACGAACCGGGTCGGGGCGTGATCCCGCAGGCCGTGCGGCGGGCGGCGGCACTGGTGGCACTGCAGGGTGCCGCGTTGATGCTGGGCGCGGTGGTGTTCGTGGTCCGTGGTCTGGGTGGTGCCGACCGGCGCATCGTCGACGGCTTCGGGAACGCGTTGTGGTTCGGCCTGGTCGCGGCCGCGGTGCTGGGCGCCGCCTGGGCGCTGTGGAGGGGCCGGCGGTGGGGCCGCGGCATCGCCGTGTTCACCCAGATGCTGATCCTGCCGGCGACCTGGTACGCCGGTGTCGGCTCGCACCGGTGGGTCTACGCGGTTCCCGTCGCCGCGGTCTCGGTGCTGATCCTGGTCCTGCTGTTCAGTCCCGCCACCTTGCGGTGGTGGTCGAACACTCAGGACAACACTCAGGACCCGGCCAGCGCGACCAGTTCCGGCCCGGACACCCGGTAGCCGATCCATTCGGTCATCGGCCGCCCGCCGACCGAGTCGTACAGGGCGATCGCATCGGCGTTCCAGTCCAGCACCGCCCAACTGAGCCTGCTGTAGTCGTTCTGCACGCAGACCCGGGCCAGGGTGGCCAGCAGTGCCTTCGCCAGGCCTCGGCGGCGAAACGCGTCCCGCACGAACAGGTCCTCCAGGTGGATGCCGGCAACCCCGTCCCAGGTGGAGAAGTTGCGGTACCACAGCGCCATCCCCGCGGCCGCGCCGTCGACCTCGGCGAGATGGCAGGACGCCACGGCTGGGTGGGCGTTGTCCCCGAAAAGTGCTGCGGTGATCTGACTTTCGCTCACCGTGCACTTCTCGGGGGCCCGCTCGAACTCGGCGAGCTGGTGGATCATCGCGACGATCTCGGGCTCGTCGCCGGGTCGGGCCGGCCGGATCCGGGTGCTCGACGTTCTTTCCGAAGTCACAGCGGTACCCCCAACGCCGACAGGACCGTCCGGAACTTCACGGTGGTCTCGGCGACCTCCTCGTCGGGATCGGACTCGGCGACGATGCCGCCGCCGGCCTGAGCCAGCGCGCTGCGCCCCCCCGCGGACAGTTGCGCGCCGCGGATGGCCACCACCCAGCGGCCGTCCCCGCCGGCGTCGCACCACCCGACGGCTCCGGCGTAGAAGCCGCGGTCGCCCTCCAGGTCGGCGATCAGGTCCACCGCCGCGGCGGTCGGCACGCCTCCGACGGCCGGGGTGGGGTGCAGCGCCAGCGCGAGATCTATTGCGGTGGTGGAACTTTGCCGCAACCGCCCGTGGATCGGGGTGCTCAGATGCCACAGCGCGGCGGTGCGGCTCAGTTGGGGTTCGGGGGCAACCCGCAGGCCGCTGCACAGCGGCGCCAGCGCGGCACGCATCGCGTCGACGACGAGTCGGTGCTCGTGGCGGTTCTTGGCCGAGGCCGCCAGGGCGGCGCCGTTGGCGCCGTCGGTGTCGGGGTCCGGCGACCGCGGCGCCGACCCGGCGAAGGGCTGACAGGTCACCTGATCGCCGCGGCGGGCCACCAGCAACTCGGGGCTGGCGCCCACCAGCACCGCGCCGGGCCGGCCGGCGGGGGACAGGTCGGCCAGGTAGGCGCTGGCCTCCCGGTCGGCGCCGGCGAGTCGGTGCAGCAGCGTGAGAGGGTCGATCACGCCGTCGGCCACCAGGTGCAGTGCGCGCGCCAAAACGACTTTCTGCAGAGGGTTCTCCGGATCCCGCAGCAGCGCCAGCGCGGCCTCGACGCGGGCCCGGTGCATCGCGGGATCGGGCAGCCTCTCGGCGATCCGAACCGGCGGCGGCGGGCAGCCCGGCGCGGGCGGCAGCGTGTCGCGAAGCCGCTGCGGTGCGTACAGCGCCGCGGGCCGGCGGACGTCGAAGGGCAACGCGCCCACCACGATGTCGGCCGAGCCGTCGCGCAGGGCCGAGGCGGCGGCGCCGACCTCGGCGTAGCCGGTCCTGATGCCCTCGGCTACAACGGTTTCGCCGGGCCCGGTCAGGGCGAAGGAGATCACCGGTCCGTCAGACCCGGGCTGGTCAAACCGAGGGCCGACAGCTGACGCAGCCCGTACTCGAATCCGCACACCGACACCGCCGCGGTGCCGAACCCGTATCGGGCGCCCTCCCGCAGTGGCTGCTCCACCCAGCGGGTGATCACCGAACGGGAGAAGTGGCCGTGGCTGACGAACACCACGTCCCGCTCGCTCATGTGGTCCAGCGCGAAGGCCACCGCCTGATCGGCCCGCATGCTGACCTGGTCCACGCTCTCCCCGCCCGGGCAGCCGTAGGTCCACAACAGCCACCCCGGCGTCC
>NZ_JBBATF010000189.1:0-2694 GCF_040398885.1 Mycobacterium sp.
CTGGTCAGTTCCGGACTGGTCAGCGTTGCGTTCATGGGCTCCTCCAAAGGTGCTCAGCGCCCCGGCGGCGACCCGAGGTGGTTCTACTGTGTCAGACGTTCCCCGCGGCGCGGTTGTTCCCCAGCCGGAATGGTGTGTCGTGTCTCACTACAATCAAACGTGTACGTCCCGGCCGGTCGGCCGACCGGCACGATGGTCGCATGTGGTTGGTCCACCTGTGTGCGACAGCCGACTGGGACGCGGCCGACCGGGCGGGGGAGGTGCGCCCGGAGTCCCTGTCGGCGGCCGGCTTCGTGCATCTGTCCGCCCAGCACCAGGTCCATCTGCCGGCCAACCGGCTGTTCGCAGGCCGGACCGACCTCGTCATGCTCTTCGTCGATCCCGCCATGCTCGGCGCTCCGCTGCGCTGGGAGCCGGGCGTCCCCGGCGATCCGGAATCCATGCTGTTCCCGCACCTCTACGGTGCCCTGCCGACCGCCGCGGTCGTCGCCGTCCGGCCGTATCCACCCGGTCCGGACGGCAGGTTCCCCCCAATTGTCCCGCCGCCGTCGACCGGCTGTTAGCTTTGGCGGTGGCCGGGCACCGGGCGCTTTGCGGAAACCCCCCCATTCCGCAACGGTGGCATGGCGCCCGGCCGCCTGTCCAAATAGGCTTCTTGCCGTGAGCAAGCCGCCGAAGCTCGATGTCCTGGATGTGGCCGATGTCCCGCTGCGCGAGCTGTCCGGGTTCGCCATGGGGAGCGACGAGGTTCTCGCGGTGGGCGACCGGGAGCCGACGATCTTCACCGCCGCGGTGGCTTCGTGGCCGCTGCAGTGGCGGGCCATCGACCTGTCGGGGCTGAACCTCCCCGACGGCGGGACGCAATTCGAGGCCGTCGCGCCGACCGGCCCCGATACCGTCCTGGTTCTGCAGGAACAGCCCGCCCGGGTGTTGAACATCGACCTTGCCGGCCCGGCTCTGCTCGGCCAGGTGCATCTGGACGTCCCGGAAGGCCACCCGCTTCGGGACGCATGG
Source organism: Mycobacterium sp. (assembly GCF_040398885.1). Taxonomy (GTDB): domain Bacteria; phylum Actinomycetota; class Actinomycetes; order Mycobacteriales; family Mycobacteriaceae; genus Mycobacterium. Next base: position 1,015 of record NZ_JBBATF010000189.1, read on the forward strand.
CTCGGCGACCGTTCGTCACGCGGGGAGTCGCTGCTGCTGGCCGAACGCGGCCACCTGATCGTGGTCAAGGAGAAGGACCCGCCGGCGATCCTGGAATTCGGCCCGCCCGGAGACGCCCCGGCCGGCTGGCGCCGGGGCGGGGCGCCGGTGCCGCCGTTGCCGGGCGATGCCACACTGACAGTCCTGGCCACGTGGTGGCTGGGTGAGAAGCTGCAGAAGCAGCTTCCCGACATCAGCGATGCGACCGTCGGCCCGGACGGCCGGTTGTACCTGCTGTCGGATCAGGGCGCATCGCTCGCGCGGCTGCCGGACCTGCTGGATCCGCGCGGCGGCACCGTCGAGGCGATCGCGGTGTGGCGAATCGGCGGCGGATCGGACAACCCGGAGGGACTGATCATCCTTCCGGACGGCACCCCGCTGATTGGGCTGGACACCAAATCGCCACGGCGCAATCTGCTGCGCATGGAGAAGATTCCGCTGGAGTAGCGCTACGCCGCTACGCCGCTACCGCGCTATCGGGCGTCCGACGCGGCCCGCCCCGCTGCCGCGGCTTTCACGGCCCCGGCCGACTTCCCCGCCGCCGCCCGCACCGGCTGTGCGGCCCGCCGCGGCGCGGCCGCCGCGGCCGGTGCGGAGACCTGCGTGGCGGGAGCTTCAGCGGCAGCCGCGACCGCTTTCGGGTCGTTACGGATGTAGGCCGAGTCGACGGTCTTGCGCAGCGCGGCTTCCTGAGGCGCCAGCTTCGGGTTCAGGGTCACCAGCGGAAGGGTCTTGGTGGGGACGAGGTAGCTCGTCGTGACACCACCCTTGGGGTTGGTTTTGACGGTGATGTTCGACTTGGGCACCGCGCTCAGCGGGGCGAGCATCGACGGGATGTGCACGATCTGGGAGCCGGCCATCGCGTTGGCGATCGCGGTCGGGTTGGGGCGGTCCGGGAAGTCCGCGTAGCCGTCGTACTGCCCGGTCACCACCGTGACGTTGTATTTCGATTCCACCGGAGTCTTGTACTGGTAGCCGATGGTGGCGTCGTAGCGGTTCTTGTTGAAGTTGCAGCGCGACGAATCGGCGATCACCACGAAGGAGAGCTTGCTCTTGTCTGGCGATACTGCCTGCGCGTCGAGCTTGGCGATCTGCTGGTCGACCACCAGTGCCCCGGCGGACAGCCCGATGACGGTGACGGTGTCGCCGTTGGCCAGCGACTTCGAGATCGCCGCGTCGAGGTTCTTCGCGCCGATGTCGATTGACTGGGTCAGGGTGTAGTTCTTGCCGACGACCGGTTTGGCCTGCGCCGGCCACGACACGTTCTCCCGGACATAGTTGCTGCCGCCGTAGGCGCCGCCGAGGATCGCGCCCATGGCCAGCGGGCTGAGGTCTCCCGCGCCCAGGCCGTTGACCATAAGGACCTTGTTGGCGGCATCGGCGGTCGTGGCCGCCGCCAACGCCAGGCCGGTGGTGACGACGGCGATGCCGATCGCGCGCGTGATGCTGGGCATGTCAGATCCCTTCGAGGGCGGGGTTAGGAATTATGGGAGCGGGAGAGCTTGTTGGACGGACCGGCAAGCCGCGGCCCGCGAACGGCATCACCGGACCGACTGCCGATGCCGGCGCCCTTCGCCGCCCGTGCGGGTCCCCGCTGGGCCGCCGGGGACCGGTCCACGGCGGGTGTCTCGGGCTCGGGCT
>NZ_JBBATF010000189.1:2794-4810 GCF_040398885.1 Mycobacterium sp.
GGGCTGGGGCTCGGGCTCCTGCTGCTTGTTCACGACCGGCTCGGCGGGGGCGCTCACGGCCGGGGCCTCGGGCGCCACAGCGACCGCGGCGGCGGTCGGCGCAGTGCTCTTGGGGTCGTTGCGGATGTAGCCCGCGTCGACGATCTTCTTCAGCTGTTCTTCCTGCGGTTCGAGGAAGGGCAGCAGCTCCACCAGGGGCAGGTTGTCGGACGGGACGAAATAGCTCGTCGTCTTACCGCCCAGGGAGTTCGTGGTGACGGTGATGTTCTGCTCGGGCACCGTGGACAGATCGGTGAACACGCTGGGGACGTGGTTGACGATCTCACCGGCGTAGGCGTTCGCGACGGCGACGATGTTCCACAGCCGGTCCGGGAAGTCGGCGAATCCGTCGTACTCGGCGGTGACCACGATCGTGTCGTATTTGGTCGCCACCGGCACCTGGTACTGGTAGTTGAGGGTCTTGTCGAACCGGTTCTTGTTGAAGTTGGCCCGGCTGGAGTCGGCGACCACGACGAAGGAGAGCTTGTCCTTGTCGGGCGCGTTCGGATCCGCCAGGAGACGCCGCAGTTGCTCGTCGGCGACCAGGGCGCCGGCCGACAGTCCGACGACGGTCACGTGCTCGTCGGGGCCGGTCTTGGCCAGTGCGGTCTTGATGGCCGCGTCGAGGTTGTCGACGCCGATCGCCACGGACTCGGTGAGCAGCAGGCTTTCGGGACCGGTCACCGGACGGGCCTGCATCGGCCAGCCGACGGCGGTGCGCTGGTAGTCGCCGAACATCCCGCCCAGCACCTGGGACATGACGAGGTCGGGCAGCAAACCGCTGCCGATGCCGTTGAGCATCAGCGCCTGGTTGGCGGCGACGGCAGGTGTTGCCGAGGTCAGCGCGATACCGACGGCCGCTGCCATGATCGCCAGGGACCCTGTGAATTTCCGCACCGCCGACACCGTTCCCTCTCTTAGATCTAGTTCGGAACTAGACCCTTAGGACGATGCTACCTCGTGTGGGTCGGCGCACCTAATACTTGCCGTCGGCAATTCCCTTTGCTGAACGGTCTGGCGAAGGGCGACCGCGGGGGCTTGTGCCCGCCGCCGAATCGCTATTTGCTGGGTCGATGCGCCGTCGACGTTACCGGGTCGTCCCCGGTTGAAGTGTGCTCGATAGTTGCCGACGCAACGTGTTCGAGGGCTATTTGCCTGCCGGGAGAGGACTTAGGACCCGCATCGCCGCAGCTACCGATGCTGAGAGGAGCCTGAAGCGCGACCAAGAGAATCGAGAGCGAAACGGTTGCTAGTCCAGAAACGGTTGCTAGTCCAGATAGTCGCGGAGGACCTGAGAGCGGCTGGGGTGGCGCAGCTTCGACATGGTCTTGGATTCGATCTGGCGAATTCGCTCACGGGTGACGCCGTAGACCTGGCCGATCTCGTCGAGGGTGCGCGGTTGGCCGTCGGTCAGGCCGAACCGCAGCCGAACCACGCCGGCTTCGCGTTCGGACAGCGTCTCCAGAACCGACTGCAACTGATCCTGCAGCAGGGTGAAGGAAACCGCGTCAACGGCCACCACGGCCTCGGAGTCCTCGATGAAATCGCCCAACTGGCTGTCGCCCTCGTCACCGATGGTCTGGTCCAGCGAGATCGGTTCCCGCGCGTACTGCTGGATCTCCAGCACCTTCTCCGGGGTGATGTCCATCTCCTTGGCGAGTTCCTCCGGAGTGGCCTCCCGGCCCAGATCCTGAAGCAGCTCGCGCTGGATGCGGCCGAGCTTGTTGATCACCTCGACCATGTGCACCGGGATGCGGATGGTGCGGGCCTGGTCGGCCATCGCGCGGGTGATCGCCTGCCGGATCCACCAGGTGGCGTAGGTGGAGAACTTGTAGCCCTTGGTGTAGTCGAACTTCTCCACCGCGCGGATCAGGCCGATGTTGCCCTCCTGGATCAGGTCCAGGAACAGCATGCCGCGGCCGGTGTAGCGCTTCGCGAGGCTGACCACGAGGCGCAGGTTGGCCTCCAGCAGATGGT
>NZ_JBBATF010000190.1:0-4775 GCF_040398885.1 Mycobacterium sp.
CGGCCGCGCCCGCCAGGCCATTGAGGACGACATCGCAGGGCCGACCGGCAAGATGGGGCGGTGGGCAACCTGACCTATCGGGGCGGCGCCGGGCGGCCGCTGGTGCTGGTGCACGGACTGATGGGCCGTGGCAGCACCTGGTCGCGCCAGTGGGAGTGGCTGGCCGGCCACGGATCGGTGTACTCCTACGACGCCCCGTGGCACCGCGGCCGCGATGTCGCCGACGCCCGGCCCGTCAGCACCGAGAGTTTCGTCGACGAGTTGGGTTCCGCCGTCGAATCGCTCGGGAGGCCGGCCGTTCTGATCGGCCACTCGATGGGCGCGCTGCACTCGTGGTGTCTGGCCGCGGCGCGCCCCGAACTGGTCGGCGCACTCGTCGTCGAGGACATGGCGCCGGACTTCGTCGGCGGGACCACCGGCCCGTGGGAGCCCTGGCTGCACGCGCTACCCGTGGAATTCGCCTCTCCGGAAGAGGTCTTCCGGGAGTTCGGCGACGTCGCGGGCCGGTACTTCCTCGACGCCTTCGACCGGACCGCCACCGGATGGCGGTTGCACGGCCGGCCCGAACGGTGGATCGCGATCGCCGCCGAATGGGGCACCCGCGACTTCTGGGCCCAGTGGCGGGCTGTGCGGGCACCGGTGCTTTTGATCGAGGCCGGCGATTCGGTCGCACCGCCCGGTCAGATGCGGCGGATGGCGGAGTTGTCCGGTGACCGGGCCACCTACGTCCGGATCGAGGGCGCCGGGCATCTGATCCACGACGACGCCCCCGTGCCGTACCGGGCTGCGGTCCAGGGATTCCTGGCCGGCCTGCCCCGCGAGTGAGGCGCGAACCCCGGCGGTCAACCGCCTTCGCCGGCGAGCGCGAAACGGCCGTCGGCGGTCTGCTCCACCAACCCGTCGACCAGAAGCGAGTCCAGTGCCCGGTCGCGCTGGGCGGTGTCGGTCAGCCAGACCGCGTCGAGGCGCGACCGCTCAACCGGACCGGCGCCGGCGCGCAGGACGTCGAGCAGCTTGCCCCGGACCTGACGGTCGGTCCCGGCGTACCGCTGGACCGGCCGGCGCGGACCCGTCCCCGGCGGGTGGCCGGCCTCGCGCCAGGCGCACGCCGTCAGCGGGCAGACCCCGCACCGCGGGGACCGCGCGGTGCAGACCGTCGCGCCCAGTTCCATCAGCCCGGCCGAGAACGCCTGCGCCGCTTCGCCTTCGGGTAGCAGAACCGACACATCGGCGTGATCGCGGACCGCCGACGGGGGTCCGGCATCGGCCAGGCCGTGCACGGCGCGGGCGACCACCCGACGCACATTGGTGTCCACCACCGGCACCCGCCGGCCGTAGGCGAAGCATGCCACCGCCCGCGCGGTGTAGGCGCCGACGCCGGGCAGCGTCAACAGAGTCTCGACGTCCCCGGGAACCACGTCGTCGTGCTCGGCCGCGATCACGGTCGCGCATTCGTGCAGCCGCTTGGCCCGGCGCGGGTAGCCCAGCTTGCCCCACGCCCGCAGCACCGCGGCGGCCCCTGCCTCCGCGGTCGCCGACGGCGTGGGCCAGCGGTCCACCCAGTCCACCCAGATCGGCTCCACCCGCGCCACCGGTGTCTGTTGCAGCATGAATTCGCTGACCAGAATCTGCCAGGCGGTCACCCCGGGGGCCCGCCACGGCAGATCGCGTCGGCAGCGCCCGTACCAGCGCACGACTTCTCCGGCCGGGATGCTCATCGGGACCCCGGCGCGGCAGGGCACAATGACGACCATGGCGAAAACCAGCCCGGCGCAAGCGTGGATGGCACTCAAGGAGGGTAACGAGCGGTTCGTCGCCGGGCGCCCCGAGCATCCGAGCCAGAGCATCGAGCACCGGGCCGGCCTGGCCGAGACGCAACGTCCCACCGCGGTGGTGTTCGGATGCGCCGACAGTCGCGTCGCCGCAGAGATCATCTTCGACCAGGGCCTCGGAGACATGTTCGTGGTGCGCACCGCCGGACACGTCATCGACTCTGCGGTACTCGGATCGATCGAATACGCCGTCACGGTCCTCAACGTCCCGCTGATCGTCGTCCTCGGCCACGACAGCTGCGGCGCGGTCAAAGCCACCCTGGACGCCCTCAACGACGGGCAGGTGCCCGGCGGCTTCGTCCGCGACGTCGTCGAACGTGTCACGCCCTCGATCATGTTGGGCCGCCGTGACGGCCTCACCCGGGTGGACGAGTTCGAGACCCGGCACGTCGTCGAGACGGGAAGCCAACTGCTGGCCCGCTCCCTGGCCGTCGCCGAGGGTGTCAAGAACGGCGAACTGGCGATCGTCGGCGTCACCTACCGACTGGCCGACGGCCAGATCGTTCTGCGGGAGTATCTCGGCGACATCGGGCCGGCCGACATCGGATAGGCGACCGGTCCGGCTCGAACAAGGCGACACGCCGAGCGGGGTCGGACGTCTTGCGGTGACCTCGGCTTACCGTGGGAACGTGCTGGATCTCGAACCGCATGGCCCGCTTCCGCCCCAGGTGTACTGGCGGCGCCGAGGCCTGGCCCTCGGCATCGCGTTACTGGCCGTCGCTCTCGTCGCCGGCATCGCGTTCTTCCTCTTCGGAAGGTCAGACCCGGTCAGGGAAACCGCCGAGTCGAAGACCGAGCAGGTGCCCCAACCCGAGAACAAGTCTCCCGTCATTCCGCCGGCTGAGTCGAGTCCCGAGCCGACCCCGACGCCCACCTCGGCGGTCGCGCCGCCGCCGGTGCTGCAGGCCGGCGATGACTGCCCCGACTCCAACCTGGCGATCAAGGGCGTGACCAACGCCCCGCAGTACGTCATCGGCGACCAGCCCAAGTTCACCATGGTGGTCACCAATATCGGCCTGGTCGCCTGCAAGCGCGACGTCGGTGCGGCCGTCCTGGCGGCCTACGTCTACTCGCTGGACAACAAGCGGCTTTGGTCCAACCTGGACTGCGCGCCCTCCAATGAGACGCTGGTGAAGACGTTCAACCCCGGCGAGCAGGTCACCACGGAGGTCACCTGGACGGGCATGGGCTCGGCCCCGCAGTGCCCGCTGCCCCGGGAGCCGATCGGCCCGGGCACCTACAACCTCGTCGTCCAACTCGGCAACCTGCGTTCGGCGGCATCCCCGTTCACGCTGGCCGACACTCCGCCGCCCCCACCCCCGCCGCCGCCGGCCGCCCCGGCTCCGGCTCCGGCTGAACCTGCGCCCGCACCGGCCGGTCCCCCGCCGGGACCAGCCCCGGCCGGCTGACGCCTGAGTAGGCGAAACCTCGCCTAAACCCGTTGGCCCGCCGGCGAACTCGCGGTCAAGGCCCGTCGCCGTCCACGGCTCGCAGCGCACGTCGCCAACCGCCGTCGTCGCCTCGAGGCGGTGCGGATGCAGCCGTGATGGACAGCACCGCGTGCAGTGCGTCGTTGATCGTGGCCGACTCGACTGTGCGTAGCCCCGGAGGTGGCTGTCCGGATCCGGCCGGAACCACCGCGGTGGTGAATCCCAGTCGCGCGGCCTCGGCCAGCCGGCGATCCATCCCCGTGACCCGGCGCAGATCGCCGGCCAATCCCACTTCGCCGAACACCACCAGGGTGGACGGCAACGGCCGCCCGACCACGGCGGAGGACATCGCCGCCGCGACCGCGAGGTCACTGGAGGGGTCGGTGAGCCGCATGCCGCCGACGGTGGACAGGTAGATGTCGAGCGTGCCGATCGGGACCCCGGCGCGCTTGTGGAGCACGGCGGTGATCATCGACACCCGGGCCTGGTCGATTCCGCTGACCACGATCCGCCGCGGTGCGCCTTCATGGTTCGGCGCGGCCAGCAGCGCCTGAATCTCCCCGATCAGCGGCCGCTTCCCGTCCAGGGTGACCGTGACGGCCGTTCCGGGTACCGGGTTGTCCCGCTGGTCGAGGAACAACCCGGAAGGGTCGGCTACGCAGTCGATGCCCTTGTCCTGCATGAGGAAACAACCGACCTCGTCGGCCGCACCGAACCTGTTCTTGACCGCCCGGACCATTCGCAGCGCGGTGTTGCGGTCACCCTCGAAGTGCAGCACCACGTCAACCAGATGTTCCAGGGACCGGGGACCGGCGATCGCGCCGTCCTTGGTGACATGCCCGACCAGGACGACCGCGACACCGGTGGTCTTGGCCACCGCCGTGAGGGCCGCCGTCACCGCGCGCACCTGGGTGACACCACCGACGACGCCGTCGGTGTCGCCGGCGGTCATGGTCTGAACCGAGTCGACGATCACCAGGCCGGGGCCGACGGCGTCGATGTGGCCCAGGACGGTCTGGACGTCCGACTCGGCGGCCAGGTAGACCTCGTCGTGCGCACATCCGGTGCGCTCCGCGCGCATCCGGATCTGGCCGGCGGACTCCTCGCCGGAGATGTAGAGGGCCCGCCCGCCGCCCTGAGCCCAGCGGCGCGCCACCTCGAGCAGCAGCGTCGACTTACCGACACCCGGATCCCCGGCGAGCAGTGTCACCGAACCCGGCACCACTCCGCCGCCGAGGACCCGGTCGAGTTCGCTGACCCCGGTCCGATGGTGGCGGGTCCGGTCCGGGTCGATGGAGGTGATCGGGACGGCGGGCGTCAGGGGTGTCACGCCGCGCCGGGCGGAGCCACCCGCGGTCGCCGGCGCAGCCACCTCGTCGACGGTGCCCCAGGTGCCGCAATCCGGGCAGCGCCCAAACCATTTCGCGGTCACATGTCGACATTCCGAGCAGCGAAACTGCGCGCGCGCTCTGGTCACGTCGATGACGCTAACCGTTGCCTACGACAATTCCCG
>NZ_JBBATF010000191.1:0-4772 GCF_040398885.1 Mycobacterium sp.
AGCGGGATGCGGTGCCGGGCGGTCAGCGCCTGGACCGCGGTGATGCCGGGGATGACGTCGTAGCGCAACTCGGCGTGATCGGCCACCTGGTCGAGGATCCGCAGGGTGCTGTCGTACAGCGACGGGTCGCCCCAGGCCAGGAAGGCGCCGACGCCGTCGGGGCCGAGTTCGGTTCGGATCGCGTCGCCCCACAGCCGGGCACGCGCGGCGTGCCAGTCGGCGACGGCCCGTTGGTAGTCGCCGTCCGCGGGCACCGGGGGATCCGGCACGGCCGCCCGGGCCGGGTCCGGCATTTCGACGAAGCGGTATCGGGGTTCGGGGATGAAGCGGCGGCAGATCTCCCGGCGCAGGGCGACCAGATCGCTCTTGGCCTCGCCCTTGTCCATCGCGAAGAACACCTCGGTCTCCCTCAGCGCCCGGATCGCCTGGGCGGTGACGTAGTCGGGGTCGCCCACCCCGATGCCGATGACGTGGATCCTGCGCATCAGAGAGCGCTCCGGCGGACCGAACGCAGCCCCCAGCGACCCAGCAGCGCTGCAGCGAAGCAGGCTCCGATCGCGCCCGAAATCAGCAGCGGCACATGACCGTCGGCACCCCAGGCGAGACCGGCCCACACCCCGGCGACCAGAATCGCCAGTCCGCTGCCGCCCTGGAAAACACCCTGGGCGGTGGACTGCCCGCCGGCGCCGGCCAGCGAGGACACCCATGCCTTGCCCACTCCGTCGGTGCATGCGGTGAACAGTCCGTACACCCCGATCAGCACCCAGGCCAGGACATGGTCCTCGGTCAGGCCCAGGCCGATGTAACCGACGGCGAAGAACAACAGCCCGAAGCCGAAAACCGCCGAGTGCGGCAACCGGTCGGCGAGCAGGCCGGCCGGGAAGCTGCCCAGCGCATAGACCAGGTTGTAGGCGACATAGGCCAGGATGACCTCGACGACTCCGAACCCGATCTCGTTGAGCCGCAACAGCAATAGCGCGTCCGGGAAGTTCACCAGCCCGAAACCGACGACCACGGCCGTCACCCGCCAGAACCGCCCGGGAAGATCGCGCATACCGCTGAAGATCGGTTGCCGCGGCGGCCGCGGGCCGGTCGTCGGCTTCTCCCGCACCAACGCGAGCAGCAACACGGCCAGGACGGCGGGCACGATCGCGAAGTAGAGCAGCGGACGGATCTGGTGGTCCAGCAGTTCGTAGCCGACCAGGCCGATCAGCGGGCCGATCACCGCTCCGAGTGTGTCCATGGTGCGGTGGAAGCCGAAAACCTTTCCCCGCGAACCGGAGTCGATATCCTGCACCAGCAGCGCGTCGCGCGGGACGCCCCGCATGCCCTTGCCCAGTCGGTCCACCACCCGGCCGGCGAGCACCCCGGGCCACGCCCCGGCGAAGGCGACGATCGTTTTGCCCAGCGCCGCCATCCCGTAGCCGGTGGCGATCAGCGGCCGTTTGGCGAACCTGTCACCGAGCGGCCCGACGGCGATCTTGGTGATCGACGCGGCGCCCTCGGCCGCGCCCTCGATGGCGCCGACGACCGACGGCGGCGCACCCAGCACCGCGGTCAGGTAGATCGGCAGCAGCGGGTAGAGCAGTTCACTGGCGGTGTCCTGTAGGAACGACACCGCGGAGAGCACCCGCACGTTGCGGGTCAGCCATGGCGGACTCACCGCTCGGGGAGGGCGGCAGGTGCGAGCACGAAGAAGTTCTCCTCCTCCTGCACGAAGTGCAGGCACAGCAGTGCATAGAGACCGTAGAGGCAGGCGAGCAGATCATCGCTCTGCTCGCCCGTCACCGTACCGGCCGCATCGGCGATCTCCCGATGGCTGTGCATGCGGGCCGCCATCCGATTGATCTCGGCGTGCATCCGGCTCATGGTGGCGGTGGCCTCCGGGCTCCCCAACGGATCGGCCAGTGCCGGGTAGAGGGCGCGGTCCTCGGCGTCCTCGTGCGGGAGCAGGGTGTCCTGCAAGAAACGGTCGGCCGCACGCAGAGTCACCATCGCGGCGCGGCGCTCGCCGGCGCTGACCTGCTGGGCGGCATCGCGCAGTACCGACAATTCGTCGCGCATGCGGTCATGCTCGGCCGCGAACCGCCGCAACATCTCCTCGGTCCCCGGGGTCAGCCGCACGGTGCCGCTGTGGGCACCGCGCAGCGCACGCAGCGCATTGAGGATCACCGCCAGGTCGATACCCTCCTGCAACAGTGCGCCGGCGGCCGGAGCAAGCAGACCGACGGCCGCAAATCCCATGGCCACCAGGGAAAGTCCCATGCCGACGACGGCGCTCTGAACCGCGATCCGCCGGGATCGCCGGGCGATGAGTTTGGCGTCGGCCAGTCGGTCCAGCCGGTCGGCGGTGAGCACGATGTCGGCGGCTTCCGAACTGGCGGTGGAACCCCGCGCCCCCATCGCGACGCCCACGTCGGCGGCGGCCAGTGCGGGGGCGTCGTTGACGCCGTCGCCCACCATCGCCGTCACGGCGCGTTCCCGCTCGACGCGCACCCTGGCCACCTTGTCCTCGGGTGTCTGCTGGGCGGCCACCTCGTCGAGGCCCAGCACGGTCCCGATCTGCTGCGCCGGCGCGGGGCGGTCACCGGTGAGCATCACCAGTCGAGTCATGCCCGCGGCACGGAGCCGGCGCAGGGTGCGCGGCGCGTCGGGCCGCAACGGGTCGGCGAGCAGGATCGCGCCGACCATGGCGCCGTCGACGCGCACCCAGGCCACCACGGCACCGTCCAGCGCCGCGCGGGAGAGCACCGACGCGGCCCAGGCGTCGGGTCGACCGTCCATGCCGAGGTTGCCGACGTGCACCCGGCGGCCGTCGACCATCGCCGCGACTCCGGTGCCGGCCTCCTCCTCGGCCCCGGTCGGCATGCTCAACGTCAGACCGCGCTGCCGCGCCTCCTCGACGATGGCGGCGGCGAGAACGTGTGGGGAGAGTTGGTCGGCGGAGGCGGCCAGTCGCAGCACCTCGTCGAGATCCCAGCCGGGTGCGGTGACCACATCGGTTCCGCGGGGCCGCCCCGAGGTGAGCGTGCCGGTCTTGTCCAACACCAAAGTCGTTGCCCTGCCGAGGGTTTCCAAGGGGCCGCCGCCACGCACCAGCACCCCGATACGGGAGGCGCGGGACAGGCCCGAGACGATCGCCACCGGTGCGGCCAGCAGCAGCGGGCACGGGGTGGCCACCACCAGGACGGCGACCGCGCGGGTGGCCGATCCGCTGATCCACCAGGCGAACCCGGCGATGCCCAGCGCCAGTGGGACGAACCAGGCCGCCACCCGGTCGGCGAGGCGGACCACCGGCGCGGATTCGGCGGCGGCCTGCTTGGCGAGCCGCACGATGCCCGCGTAGGTGCTGTCGGCGGCCGTTGCCGTGGCCCGGACTTCCAGGCCGCCACCGGCGTTGAGACTCCCGCTCCGCACGCTCTCACCGTTGTCGTAACGCACCTGCAGGGGTTCACCGGTGAGGGCCGAATCGTCGATCAGCGCGTAGTCGGAGCTGACCCGCCCGTCGACCGGGAGCACCTCGCCGGGGCCGACGACGACCACGTCGTCGATCCTGACGGCGTCCAGGTCGACCAGTTCGACACCATCGGCGGTGCGCCGCCGCACGGTTCGCGGGACCCGGTCCAGCAGCGCCCGCAGATCCTTGTTCGCGCGGCGTTCGGCGGCGGCGTCGAGAGCCTGACCGGTGGCGAGCATCACCGCGATCAAGGCACCGGCCAGGTACTCACCGACGGCAAGGGAACCGGCCAGGGACAGCACGGCCAGGACGTCAACGCCGAAGCGGCCGGCCCGCAGTCCGTTGATCACCCACCAGGTGGAGGGCACGATCGCGGCCACCGTCGCGGCGATCCAGCAGTAGTCGGCGACATCCGACGCACCGGCCAGTCGGGCGGCACCGCCGGATGCCAGTGCCACCACGGTTCCGCCCAGAAGCAGCCATCGCATGTTGACCATGACAGCTCCAGTCTGTCAGTTCGGTGTGAGAACAGCCTCGCTGTCAGTGTGCTGTGAACGGCTCCGCTGGACTGCGTGGGACCAGCGGCGACGCCGGTCCGCTTGTAGTATTCCCCCGGTGTCGACGCTGAGCGGCCTGCCCGCCCACCCACTGCTTGTCCATTTCCTCGTGGTGTTGGCCCCGCTGGCCGCGGTCTTGGCCGTTCTGTGTGCCGTCTGGCCGGCCGCCCGCCGACGGCTGGTCTGGCTGGTGCTGACCCTGGCGGGTGTCACCGCCGTGCTGAGCCCGATCGCGGCGGAGGCCGGTGAGTGGCTGGAGCACCGCCTGGAAGAGTCCGAACTCATCGAGAAGCACGCACATCTGGGCGAGACGATGAACTATTTCGCGGCGGCCCTGCTGATCGCGGCGATCCTATTGGCCGTGGTGCACTGGCGCGCCGAACGCGGCACGCCGCTGTCGGGCGTCGTCTCCGCGGTGATCGCGGTGTTCGTCCTGGCGACCTCGGCCGCCACCGCCGTACAGGTGTACCGCATCGGCCATTCCGGCGCGCAGGCCACCTGGGGTGATGCGCTGACCGAAAGCACCGCCGGCGCGAGTGCGGCCGACGGTTAGCCGACACCGACTCCGTTGCGCGCGGCGGGGGGCGAATCGGGTCGTGCGTGACATCGAGCGCTTGTTCCCTCTGTAGCCGTCGGCGTCGCGCTAGTGTCACTGTCAGTCGGCCACATCGTCGGCATCGACGGCAGGAGAATCGCCATGGCATCGTCACTGATTGACGCACTGGGTTCGGAAAAGGGCGGCCTGGCGCTGCTTAAGT
>NZ_JBBATF010000192.1:0-4770 GCF_040398885.1 Mycobacterium sp.
GGGTGGTCGGGCCGCTGGAGCCCCTGGACCTGCCCGAGGTCGAGCGGTTGCGACGGGAGCGGTTGGCGGCCCCCCGCCGCTCGTGACCCAGCGCCCTTTCGCCCAAACCGACATTACGCAGCAGAAGTACGAGTGGATCGCGCCATTTCGTCGATCTCGAGGCCGCCGCGCCGCTCGAAAGTCTCACGCACCCGGTGCAATACCTGCGCCGGCCGGTCTTCGGCGATCACCCGAATCATCTCCCAGCCAAGATCCTCGATCATCGGTAGGCGTCGGAGATCCCTGACGTACTGGCGACGATCGGTGCGGTGCTGATCGCCGTCATATTCAATGCCGAGCTTGATCGCCCGCCAGCCCATGTCGAGAAAGGCAACCGGGTAGCCACCCTCGAGGATGGGGATTTGGGTCTCGGGGATCGGCAAGCCGCCGTCGACGAGTAACAGCCGAAGCCAACTCTCTTTAGGGGACTCGGCGCCGGCGTCGACAAGCGGCAGCAATTCGCGGAGCTGACGGGTACCCCTGGCGGGCCCGTAACGATTCATCAGCGCGACGACGTCAGCGGCGCTGAAGGGGGCGGCCCGCATCAGGGCATCCATCCGGCCCAGTGCCCCGGCACGGGATTGGTGCCTGCCGAGATCGAAGGCCGTGCGCGAAGGCGTCGTCACGGGCAGGCCGCTGACCGCCGTGACTTCATCGTCGGTGTACCGGTCCATTCGGACGACCAGGCCGGACTGGCGGCGGCGCTCGTCGACGAGAATCTCGACCGGTTCGGTGTCATCGACCCAGTCCGCCCCGTGCAGGCCCGACGCTGCGACTCCGGTGATCACGGCCGAGCGCCCGGAGGTCAGCCATGCGCCAGTGGCGCGGTCGGCCAGCGAGGGCCGAGCGCCCTTGGGGATGTACACCCCGCGGAACATCGGGCGATACCAGCGCCGCAGATCGTGACGGGTCATCCCGTCTCCGAGGGCTTCTCTGCCTATGAACACCTCAACCATGGCGGCATCGTGCCCTCAGAGTCCGACATGTTCCCGAAACCGACGAAATGGTGCGTCTTACTCGCACTTTCCCGCCCGTTTGTGAGTTTGGGCGGAAAAGAGAGGGCGGGGGGTTCAGACCATCGCGCGGCGGCCGGAGAGGGCGCGGCCGAGGGTCAACTCGTCGGCGAACTCCAGATCGCCGCCCATCGGCAGACCCGAGGCGATCCGGCTGACGGTCAGGCCCGGGATGTCGCGCAGGATGCGAACCAGGTAGGTGGCGGTGGCCTCGCCCTCGGTGTTGGGGTCGGTCGCGATGATCACCTCGGTGATGTCCACGCCGTCGACGCGTTCCCCGATCCTGTTGAGCAACTGGCGGATTCGCAACTGCTCGGGGCCGATGCCGGACAGCGGATCCAGCGCGCCGCCCAGCACGTGATAGCGCCCCCGGAACTCCCGGGTGCGTTCGACGGCCTGGACGTCCTTGGGCTCTTCCACCACACAGACCTGGGTGCCGTCGCGGCGGGCGTCGCTGCAGATCCGGCAACGCTCGGCATCGGAGACGTTGCCGCACACCTCGCAGAACTGCACTCCGTCGCGCACCCGCGAGAGCACCGCGGTGAGCCGGTCGATGTCCGGTGGCTCGACCGAGATCAGGTGGAAGGCGATCCGTTGCGCACTCTTGGGCCCGATCCCCGGAAGTTTGCCGAGTTCGTCGATCAGATCCTGGACGGGCCCCTCGAACAAGTCAGTACCCCGGCTGCTGCTGCCCCGGCTGCTGCTGCCCGGCGGCGGCGGCCAGCGGGCCGAGGATCTCCTTGGCGGTCTCCCGCATGGTCTCGGCGGCGTTGGTGAATGCGCCGACGACGAGGTCCTGCAGCGTCTCGACGTCATTGGGATCGGCCACCTGCGGGTCGATCCGGACGGCGAGCACCTCACCGCTGCCGTTGAGGGTCACCTCCACCAGACCGCCGCCGGCCTGGCCGGTCACCTGGGTCGCGACGATGCGCTGCTGAGCTTCCATCAGCTGGTGCTGCATCTGGTGGGCCTGCATGAGCGCCGCCTGCAGTTGCTGCAGACCCTGAACCGCCTCGGGGGAAAGCTGCTGCTGCGGCGGGGGGACCTGGAGCCCGAAGGCTCCCAGATCGCCTGGGTCACCGGGTTGCATGACGGTCTCCTTGCGTTGTGGTCTCGAGTTCGTTGCGGCTGGTGTCGAAGGCCGCCGGTGACTTTCAAGCCTAGACCGCGAGCGACTACCGTGACGCCCGTGCCGACCTTCGCCCCCCTCCGTGTCGTGGCCCTGGCCTGCTCGGCTACGACGCTCGCGGCGTCGTCGCTGGCAGCGCCGGTGACCCACGCCGCGCCGGGCGGCATCGCCGGGATGATCGTGTTCCTCGATCCCGGCCACAACGGCGCCAACGACGCCTCGATGACCCGTCAGGTGCCCACCGGGCGGGGCGGCACCAAGGACTGCCAGACCTCCGGCACCGCCACTGACAGCGGGTTCTCCGAACACACCTTCAACTGGGAAACTGTGCTGCTGATCCGCCAGCGGTTGACCCAGCTGGGCGTGCGCACCGCGATGTCCCGGGGCAACGACGACCAGGTCGGGCCGTGTGTGGACGAACGCGCCGCCATGGCCAACTCGCTCAAGCCCAACGCCGTGGTGTCCATCCACGCCGACGGGGGGCCGCCCACCGGCCGCGGTTTCCACGTCCTGTACTCCAGCCCGCCGCTCAACGCCGCGCAGGCCGGGCCGTCGGTGCGGTTCGCCCGCATGATGCGCGACCAGTTGGCGGCCTCCGGCATCCCGCCGTCGACCTACATCGGGGCCGGCGGGCTGAACCCCCGGGCCGACATCGCCGGGCTCAACCTGGCCCAGTTCCCGTCGATCCTGGTGGAGCTGGGGAACATGAAGAACCCGATCGACTCGACGCTGATGCAGAGCGACGAGGGCCGGCAGAAGTACGCCGACGCGGTGGTGAAGGGCATCGTCGCGTTCCTGCAGACCCAGCCGTCCCGGACCACCTGACCCGGCTGTCCCCCTCAGGCCCTCTCGACCTCTTTTTTGAGGTTGGCCAGCACCTCGGCCTGGATCTTCTTGAGCCCCGACGGGGCGAAGGTCCTCTCGAAGAAACCCTTGACGCCGCCGGCCCCGTTCCAGGTGGTCCTGACGGTGACGCTGCACCCCGGCCCGGCGGGGGCGACGGTCCAGTTGGTCAGCAGCGAGGAGTTGGCGTCCTTCTCGATGACGGTGCGGCCGGCGACGTCGACAGCGGCCTCCACCTGCCGTGAACGGGACTCGGTGGCCTGCAGTCTCCACGCCGCGACCGTGCCCCGGCCCTGACCGCCCCTGATCACCCGGTACTCGCTGTAGTGCGGGGAGAGGATCTTCGGCCGGACGGTCCGGTAGTCGGCGATCGCGTTGAGAACGTTCGTCGGCTCGGCGTCGATCAGGATGCTGCTGGAGGCGCTGACCCGTCCCATTCACGGCTCCTCGGTTGATGCGGCAGCCCGCGCGGCCGGCCTGGCCGGCGGTTCGCGCCTAGCGTAGCCGTCAGGACAGATGCTCGGAGAACCAGTCCCGCAGTCGTTTCCACGCGTTGGCCGCGGCCGTCGGGTTGTAGCGCTTGCCGGTGTCGTTGAAGAACGCGTGATCGGCGCCGGGTTCGGTGACCAGTTCGAAGACCATGCCGGACTCCTCCAGCGCCGCCCTGGCGGTGGGCTCTGAGGCGTTCACCCGTTCGTCGAGGGCACCGTAAATCCCCAGCACCGCAGCGTCTTTCGAGCCGGTGAAGTCCGGCATGTCCGGCGCGGGCCCGTAGAACGGCACCGCCGCCGCCAGGCGGGGCTCCCCGGCGGCCAGCAGTTGCCACACCAGCCCGCCGCCGAAGCAGAAACCGACGGCGGCGAGCTTGCGGTCGGGCACCCGGCGGGCGAGTTCGTCCAGGCCGCTGCGCAAGTCGGCGACGAAGCGTTGCGGGTCGACCTTGGCCAGCACGGCGGTCGCCTGAGCCGGGTCGGAAAACCTTGCCGTACCGCCCTCTTCGGACAGCAGGTCGATGGCGAGCGCGGAGTAACCGGCACCGGCCAGCCTCCCGGCCACCGAGCGGACCCAGTCGTTCAGCCCTTTGTTCTCGTGGATCACCAGAACCGCGCCGCGGGGCTCCTTGGCGGCCGCCCACGCGCCCTGCAACTGCCCGCGGGGGCCCGCCCACCTGATCGGCTGGGTGGGAAGCGCGGTGTCCATCCCCGGCGGCGGCCCGGCCGGGGAAGCCGGACCGCCGGGTTGCGTCGTGCCGGTGTCCGGGGGGGCCGGTTGCGCAGCCGGGCGGTTGGACCCGCACGCGGCGATGAGTGTCGAGGCGGCGCCGGCGCCGATACCGAGCAGTGCCAGTCGGCGCAGCGCCTCGCGGCGCGAGAGCAGACCGTCGAGGTGGTCGGTGACGATCTCTTCGGCGATGTACCGCTGCAGCGGGGTCACCCTTGCCAGTATGCCGTGGCCTTAGGAGTTGATCGGTTTGGCACCCAACTCGGTCTTGAGCAATTCCAGCGCCGTCTCATCGGGATCCCGGCGGGGCCCGGCCTCGGTGTCGTCGTTCCGGGCCGCGGCGATCATGGCGTCCTCCTCGGCGCGCCGGATGTCGGCCGGGTCGGGCCGCGACTGCGGCGGAGGCGGTTCGGCCGCGGGCACGCGGTCCCCCGCGCCACCGACCTCGCAGCGCACCCGCCAGTTCACCCCGAGGGCGTCCTTGAGCGCATCGCGGATCACGTCGGCGTTGTGCTGCTCGGTCAG
>NZ_JBBATF010000193.1:0-4686 GCF_040398885.1 Mycobacterium sp.
ATGACGCGCTCACCCTCGCTGGTCACCTTGGCCTTGGTGATCGGGTTGAACAACAGGAACCGGCGGTCGTCCTCGCCGGCGCAGCGGAAGTAGTCGGTGGATCGGGCGGCGAAGATCTTCATCGCGACCAGGCGGGCGTAGGCGTCGCCCAGCATCCGCCGCACGTGGGGGAAGTCGGTGACCCGGTTGCCGTACAGAATCCGGTTGTGGGCGTGGGTCACCGCCTCGTAGAAGGAGTGCTCGCAGATGCCGATGCTGGCCCAGCCCAGGTTGACCTTGCCGACGTTGACGGTGGCCAACGCGGCGTCGAAAGCCGCCTTGCCGGTGTGCAGGATGTCCTGCGGCGCCACCGGGTAGTCGTGGAGATTGAACGCGGCGACGAACATCTGCCCGGCGACCACGTTCTTGAGCAGTTTGTAGCCGGGGTGGCTCGGGTCGACGAGGAAGAACACGTGCTCGCCGGGATGCTCGGGGTCGTCGGCGGCGAACTTGCCGTACACGCTCAGCCGTCCGGCGGCGTTGCCGTTGCCGATGTACCACTTTCCGCCGCCGGCGCGGTAGCCGTCCTCGGTGCGGGTCAGGATCACGTCCGAGGAGTAGATGTCGGCGCCGTGCTCGCGCTCGGACAGCCCGAACCCGAAGATGTCGCCTTGGCCGAGCAGAGTGGCGACCTGCTTGCGGGCCTGCTCGTTGGAACTCAGCCACACCGGACCCAGTCCCAGCACCGTCACCTGCCAGGCGTACCAGTGCGCCAGGGAGTAGAAGCCGAGGATCTCGTTGAGTTCGTTGATCCGGGCCAGATCCCAGCGGGCGCCGTCGTCCCCGACCAACGCCCCCACCTCGGCCGGGGTGCCGAAGGTGGCGAAGATCCTGTTGTCGGCCACCACCTGGAGGAAGTCGGTGTACCACTCGCCGGAGTAGTGCTCGGCGTTGCTGCGGGCCAGGCCCTTGGCCTCGAAGAAGTCGACGAGCGCCAGCAGTTGGGCGCGGGTGTCCGCGTCGAACGACTTCGGGTCGTAGGTGCTCGGGTTGAACAGCAAAGACATGAGGGTCCACTCCTGGGCATGACGGATCGCCGGAAACCCAAGCCTACTTAGGGGTCCGGCGGGGCCGGGGAATTGCCGCCGGACACCTACGGGGACAGCGTCGTGCCGGTTTCGCGTTCGGCGAAAGCGACGAGGTCTCCGGCGGCCGCGTAGTCGCAGGCGACCGGCGAGCGGCCGATGAGAACGGGTCCCCCGCGCAGGCCGAACCTGCCGGTGACACCGACATAGCTGCCGGGCGGGATCGGTTCGCCGATGCAGTACAGCGTCGGCGCCGCGCCCTCCTCGATGCTGTTGGCCACCCGGTCGGCGACGAACTTGACGGTCCGGTGGGCCAGTGCCAGCAGCGGTCTGTCCGAGACGTGCGACAGGTTCGACGCCACCCACCCCGGGTGGGTCAGTTGGGTGACGACCTCGGAGCGGGCGGCCCGTAGTCGCCGGTCGAGTTCCAGGCCCCACAGCATCACCGCCAGCTTCGACCGGGCGTAGGCGCCCATCGGGGTCCAGTCGTGGCGGCGCAGGTGCATATCGTCGGGCCGCAGCGTGGCCGAGCGGTGGGATTCCGATCCCACCAGGATGATCTGTGAAACAACCTGGGGCAGTAGCAGGTTCGTCAGCGCGAAGGGCCCCAGGAAATTGGTGCCGAGGGTCGTCTCGAAGCCGTCGACCGTCTCGGTGCGTCGCTCGGTCAGGGTGCCGGCGTTGTTGATCAGGATGTCGACGCCGCCGTCGAGCAGATCGGGGAAGGCGCGCACCGAACTCAGGTCGGCCAGGTCCAGTTTGAGCACCGACGTCGAGCCGCCGATCTCGGCCGCCCGGCGCCGGCCCAGGTCGGTGTCGCGCACCGCCAGAATCACGTGGGCCCCTGCTGCGGCCAGGGCGGTGGCCGTCGCAAGCCCGACGCCGTTGGTGGCCCCGGTCACGATCACCCGCTTGGAAGTCAGGTTGCCGAGCCGGCTCGACGACCACGCGGCGGTCACGGCGACCAGCCTACGGCCCGGGCGTGTCCGCGCGCCGGTGGCGGAACACCGTCTAACGTCCGGGAAGGGAGGGGGGCCCGGCAGGCGAAACCTGCCGGGCCCCCTCACTTCGACCTACTCGGGTCGGACAGCGAGCGCCTGGGGGCCCTTGGGGCCCTGGCCGATTTCGAACACGACCCGCTGATTCTCATCCAGCGAGCGGTAGCCGCTGCCGCTGATCTCGGAGAAGTGGACGAAAACGTCCTCCGCGCCACCGTCGGGCGAGATGAAGCCGAAGCCCTTCTCGCTGTTGAACCACTTCACAGTTCCCTGTGCCATTGCTTTACTTCTCTCATCCGATGTCTGAAGTCGACATCCTCAAGCCGGACTGAACGGATCGCAGGCCGGCATCTCCGCACCGTCTCGGTGCGGAAGCTCGCCAATCGTGTTGGCCTATCGGGGAATCGGGGGATCCTGATCGGAGAACTTCGGGTTCTCGATGGGGTCACCGGCGCCCTCATAGGTCGGCGGCACGTACTGCGACTCCACGGGGTGGGAAAACAAACCGTCGTTCAATGGATTTTCTCTCCTGCGAACCGGCACAGACTTCCGGTCGGGCGATGCGATCGAGCCGCGATGGCGGTCCGTGCGCCGGACCTACGTTCTGCGACGCCATGAAGGCGCAAGCGACTCTTGCTCCTAATGCTACACGGCTCCCGGCTGCACCGGTCCCGCCGACCCACCCGACGAAGATCTCCTGTCCGAGCCAGCGGTCGCCTTACGATGACCCCGTCACGGGGTCGGCAGGGGAGGAGGGGCGGATGCCCATCGCCCTGCCCGAGGATCCCCGGTTGGCCAACGACAGCGAACGCCGGGTGTGGGACGCGCTCCGCGCGCAACTGGGCGATCACGACGTCGTCATCGCCGGCAAGCGGGTCACCGACCATCTCAAGGACCACGAGATCGACTTCGTCGTCGCCCTCGAGGGCGCCGGCATCGTCTGCATCGAGGTGAAGGGCGGTGAGGTGTGGCACGACGGCACCACCTGGCTGCAGCGCAGCCGCCGCAACGGCCACGTCAAGGCCCTCGACCCGGTCCGGCAGGTCCGCCAGGCCCGCTACGCGTTGCGCGACTTCGTCGAATCCGACCCGCGCTGGACCCAGGACCGGCCCCGGTGGAACCACGTCGTGGTCCTCACCGACAGTGCGGTGCCCGGCGATTTCGCGCTGTCGGACTGCCCGCGGTGGATGGTCATCGACCGCGACGAGATCGGGTCGCT
This sequence comes from Mycobacterium sp., assembly GCF_040398885.1. Classification (GTDB taxonomy): domain Bacteria; phylum Actinomycetota; class Actinomycetes; order Mycobacteriales; family Mycobacteriaceae; genus Mycobacterium. The sequence goes on from NZ_JBBATF010000193.1 coordinate 3,282, forward strand.
CGGGGAGAAACTGCGCGAGATCCTGCTCAGCCAGGAGACCGACCGCCCCCTGCTCGGCGCGACCGCCGCCGGGCAGTTGCAGACCGCACTGGGCGGCCGCGGCCTGCCCCAGCGCGACGTCGTCGCCCGCGCCCTGGAGAACGAGAACGCCGCCGACATCCTCAACGAGCAGCAGGCCGTCATCCTCGCCGCCACCCGGCTGTTGAACCGGGTGGAGATCCGCGGCGGCGCCGGCAGCGGCAAGACGTTCATGGCACTCGAGCAGGCCCGCAGGCTGGCCAACCAGGGTCAGCGGGTGGCGCTGATCTGCTACTCGCACGGACTGGCCTCCTACCTCAAACGGATCACCGCCGGCTGGAATCGCCGTCAGCAGCCCGGCTACGTCGGGGAGTTCCACAGCCTCGGCATCGAGTGGGGCGCCCCGGAGGGCCCCGACGAACTCGAGCGCACCAAGGAGACCTCCCGGTTCTTCGAACACGATCTGCCCGCCGCCATGCTGGAGTCGGCGGCCGGACTGCCGGACGGGCAACGCTTCGACGCCATAGTGATCGACGAAGCCCAGGACTTCGCCGACAGCTGGTGGGAGCCGGTGCTCGCGGCGCTGCGCGACCCCGACGAGGGCGGGCTGTACGTGTTCATCGACGAGGGGCAGCGGGTGTTCGACCGCCAGGGCACCCCGCCGGTGCCGTTGGTGCCGCTGATCCTGGACCAGAACATCCGCAACACCCGCCAGATAGCGAAGGCCTTCCAGCCACTGGTCGATCACCCGATGCGGTTCCTGGGCGGCGACGGCCCGGAGGTCCGGTTCGTCGCCGGCGGGGCCGAGGAGGTCCTCGACATCGGCGACGACCAGGTCGAGGCACTGCTCGAGGAGGGCTGGCGGCCCGAGGACGTGGCCCTGCTGACCACCGGCAGCCGTCACAACGAACAGAAGGCCCGCCAGGCCGGGGGCAACCAGGCCTACTGGGACAGCTTCTGGGACGCCGAGCAGGTGTTCTACGGCCACGTGCTGGGGTTCAAGGGCCTGGAGCGCCGGGCCGTCGTGCTGGTGGTCAACGACCAGCACGCCCTCGAGCGCGCCCGGGAACGCCTCTACGTCGGTCTGTCCCGGGCCCGTGACCAACTGGTGGTGTGCGGTGACCCGCAGTTCATCCTCGAGTTCGGCGGCCCGGACGTAGCCCGCCGGCTCGGCATCGGCGGCTGACTGCCGGGCGCGGGCCCGCCCTGAGCAGTGCCGACCGTGCGGTTTCGTGCACGACACGCCGTTGCAGCCGTTGAAATCCGCACGCTCGAGGGCCGGGCAGCGACACTCAGACCGATCCGCTGGCGCGGGATGCCCTGCGGCGCTGGGCCGGCCGGCCCGGACGCCCCTGCGGGGATCCGGGAACACGTCGGCGCTGCTGCC
>NZ_JBBATF010000194.1:0-4643 GCF_040398885.1 Mycobacterium sp.
TGGACAAAGCGGGCAAACAGGCCCAGATCAACTACAGCGTGCTCGGCGGCATCGTCGTCGGCCTGATCACGGCCTGGCTGTTCGACCGCTACCACACCATCCAACTGCCGCCGTATCTCGGTTTCTTCGGCGGCCGGCGGTTCGTGCCCATCGCCGTATCGCTGACCGTTCTGGTGGTGGCGTTCGCGATGAGCTACTTCTACCCGGTGTTCAATGCCGGCCTGACCGGTCTGGGCAAGTTCATCGGCGGCGCCGGGGCGTTCGGCGCGTTCGTCTACGGCTTCGCCAACCGGATGCTCATTCCCGTTGGGCTGCACCACATCCTGAACTCCTACGTGTGGTTCATCTACGGCAGCTACCCGAAGTCCGACGGGACGGTCGTCACCGGTGAGCTGAGCCGGTTCGCGGCGGGGGATCCGACCGGCGGGCACCTGACGTCAGGCTTCTACCCGATTCTGATGTTCGGCCTGCCGGGTGCGGCGCTGGCGATGATCCAGGTGGCCAACGCCCGGCAGAAGAAGGCCGCGTTCGGCATCCTCTCGGCGGCCGGTCTGACGGCGTTCCTCACCGGCGTCACCGAGCCGCTCGAATTCGCGTTCATGTTCGTCGCGTTCCCGCTCTACGTCATCCACGCGATCCTGACCGGGCTGTCGCTGGCGATCGCCTACGTCCTGGACATCCACCTGGGCTTCTCGTTCTCCGCGGGATTGATGGACCTGCTGCTGTACGGCACCGCCCCGGCGGCCAAGAACGTCCCGCTGCTCATCGTCATGGGCCTGGTGTTCTTCGTCATCTACTACCTGCTGTTCCGCTTCGCCATCACCAGGTGGAATATGCGCACCCCGGGCCGGGAGGTCGAGGGAGAGTTCGAGGCCGAGGAGCGGGCCAACCTCAGCGAGGGCGCCGATTCGGCCACCGCGGTCCCGGTTGCGGCCGGGGCGGTGGCGACCGCCGCCCGGCCGGTGGCCGACAGCAGGGCCGAGCAGCTGATCGCGGCCTTCGGCGGGCGGGAGAACCTGGTCAACGTCGATGCCTGCATCACCCGACTGCGGATGGATGTCGCCGACAAGACCAAGGTCGACCAGGCCAGGCTCAAGGCCCTCGGGGCGGCCGGAGTCATCGAGGTCGGCAACAGTGTGCAGGCGGTGTTCGGAACGCAGGCCGAGGCGCTCAAGAACGACATCCTCGACGCGCTGTAGCCGGGGAACGGGCCCGCGGCGCGCGGAGGCTCGAGCCGAACCTGCCGGGCGTGCGGGCCGACCCGGTTTAGGGTGGCGCCAATGACCCTGAGAAAAGTGGTTTTTCGTACTGCGACGACGACGGTGCTCGCGGTCGGCGCTGCGGGGTTGGCTGTCGGCTCCGCGCCGGCCGGGTCGGCCACCGGCAGTACGAGTCACATCGCGGTGATCGGCGACTCCTACACCGCCGGATCGGGTGAGGGCGGTACCGGGCCGAACTCCTGGCCGCTGTTGGCCGCGAAGATGCTGGGCCAGCGCGGGTTGCCGATCGACGCCGACGTGGCCGCCGAGGGCGGCGCCGGCTACGGGCAGCCCGGCGAACGGGGCAGTGTCTTCGAGGATCTGACCGCGCACGCGGTCCATCACAACGACGTCCTGGTGGTGTTCTTCGGCTCCCGCAACGACCAACCGGTCGACCCGAAGAAGTTGCCGGAGATGGCGGCCGGAGCGTTCCAACTCGCCCGGTTCACCGCACCGGACGCGAAATTCCTCATCATCGGGCCGCCATGGCCGACCGCGACCCCGCCACCCGAGGTGCTGAAGATCCGGGACACCCTCCGGATGGAGGCCGCCCTCGGCGGCGCGGCGTTCCTCGACCCGATCGCCGAGGGGTGGTTCGTCGGGCGGCCCGACCTGATCGGCACGGACGGGGTGCACCCCACCGACGCCGGCCACGTCTACATGGCTGAGCGGATCGCCCCGCAGATCTACCGGCAGCTGACCATCAAGGTCTGATACCCGCAACCGCGAGCGCGCCTGCTCACGGCGACTGCTCCCGCTCATCCGGCGGCGGTTGATCCTGCTCCGCCGGGGGCGGCGGTTGCCGATTCAGCCAGTCCCTGAGCCGGAACAGCTGACTGGCCACCAGGCCCACGCCCAGCAGTAGCAGACCACCGACGATCAGCGTTGTCGTCATTCCACCCCTTCGCCGAGCAACTACCCTGGCTCCAGTGTCCCAGGCGTCCCGCGATGACGTGCGTTCGGTTCGCGCACGACTTGACGGACTCACCATCCGGGACGCCACCCGGCTCGGCCGACGGCTGAAGTCGCTGGGCACGCCGGTCGGCGCCGACGAACTCGCGCGACTGGCTGAGCAGGTCGACAGGGCTGAATCGCTGGTCGCGGGGCGGACGGCGGCCGTACCGCGGATCAGCTACCCGGACCTGCCGGTAAGCCGACTGCGCGGTGAACTGGCCTCGGCCATCGCCGCCCACCAGGTGGTGGTGGTGGCCGGCGAGACCGGATCCGGCAAGACCACCCAGTTGCCGAAGATCTGTCTGGAGCTGGGGCGTGGTGTGCGCGGGATCATCGGGCACACCCAGCCGCGCCGGCTGGCCGCCCGCACCGTCGCCGAACGCATCGCCGAGGAACTGGCCAGCCCGCTGGGCGAGGCCGTCGGCTACAGCGTCCGATTCACCGACCAGGTCAGCGACCGCACGCTGGTCAAGCTGATGACCGACGGCATCCTGCTCGCCGAGATCCAACGCGACCGCCGGCTGCTGCGCTACGACACCCTGATCCTCGACGAAGCCCATGAACGCAGCCTCAACATCGACTTCCTGCTCGGCTATCTGCGTCAGTTGCTGCCGCGCCGGCCCGATCTCAAGCTGATCGTCACCTCCGCCACCATCGAACCGGAGCGATTCGCCGCCCACTTCGGCGGTGCCGACGGTCCCGCGCCCATCTTCGAGGTCTCCGGCCGCACCTACCCGGTCGACATCCGTTACCGGCCCCTGGAACCGGCCGCGACCCCCGACGGGCACTCATCCACCGGCGATCCCGACGACCCCGACCACGAGGTGGTCCGCGTCGAGCCACGGGACCAGACCGAGGCCATCATCGACGCACTGCGGGAACTTGCGGGTGAGCCGCCCGGCGACGTCCTGGTGTTCCTCTCCGGCGAACGGGAGATCCGCGACACCGCCGAGGCGATCCGGGGCGCCTTTCGGGGGAGCATCGAGGTGCTGCCGCTCTTCGCCCGGCTGCCGACCGCCGAACAGCACCGGGTCTTCGTCCCGAACGCCGGCCGTCTCACCCGGCGGGTGGTCCTGGCCACCAACGTCGCCGAGACGTCGTTGACGGTGCCGGGCATCCGCTATGTGATCGACCCCGGAACGGCCCGAATCTCGCGCTACAGCAGGCGAACCAAGGTTCAGCGATTACCCATCGAGCCGATCTCGCAGGCTTCCGCCGCCCAACGCGCCGGGCGGTCCGGCCGCACCGCGCCGGGGGTCTGCATCCGGCTGTATTCCGAGCAGGACTTCGCCGGCCGGCCACGCTTCACCGACCCGGAGATCCTGCGCACCAACTTGGCGTCGGTGATCCTGCAGATGGCGGCCCTGCAGCTCGGTGACGTCGCCGACTTCCCGTTCCTGGACCCGCCGGAGCGTCGCAGCGTCAACGACGGCGTGCAGGTGCTGCGGGAACTCGGCGCCTTCGATGCCGGCGGTGCGATCACCGGGATCGGCCGGCGACTCGCCCAGCTGCCGGTGGATCCCAGGCTGGGCCGGATGATCCTGCAGGCCGACACCGAGGGTTGCCTTCCCGAGGTACTGGTCGTGGCGGCCGCGCTGTCGATCCCCGACCCGCGCGAGCGGCCCGCCGAACGGGAGGAGGCGGCTCGTCGCAAACATGCCCGCTTCGCGGACGAGTCCTCGGACTTCCTGTCCTACCTCAATCTGTGGCGTTATCTCCTGGGTCAGCGCAAAGCCCTGTCGGGCAACGCCTTTCGGCGAATGTGCCGCGAGGAGTTCCTGCACTATCTGCGAATCCGGGAGTGGCAGGACCTCGCCGGACAGCTGCGTGGCATCGCCGCCGGGATCGGTCTGCGCGGCGCGCCGGACGGCGCGGCTGAACCCGCCGACCCCGCGCGGGTGCACGCCGCCCTGGCGGCCGGCCTGCTGTCGCACGTCGGGCTCCGGGAGGGGGAGAGCCGGGAGTATCTCGGGGCGCGCAACGCCCGCTTCGTGCTGGCGCCGGGTTCGGTGCTCGCCAAACGTCCGCCGCAATGGGTCATGGTGGCAGATCTGGTGGAGACCAGTCGGCTCTACGGCCGCACCGCGGCGCGGATCGATCCCGAAACCGTCGAACGCGTCGCCGGACATCTGGTCCAGCGCAGCCACAGCGAGCCGCACTGGAACGCCCGGCGCGGGGCGGTGCTGGCCTACGAGCGGGTCACCCTCTTCGGGCTGCCGCTGGCCGCTCGGCGGCGGGTGGGATACGCCGCCGTCGACCCGGTGGGGGCGCGCGAGTTGTTCATCCGCTCCGCGCTGGTTGAGGAGGACTGGCGGACCACGCACCGCTTCTTCGCCGACAACAACCGCCTGCGAACCGAGGTGGCCGAACTCGAAGAGCGCGCGCGGCGCCGGGACCTGCTGGTCGGGGACGACGAGATCTACGCGTTCT
>NZ_JBBATF010000195.1:0-4629 GCF_040398885.1 Mycobacterium sp.
TCGACGCCAAGGTCGAGGAGGTGCTCGACGAACTCGACCCGGCCAAGGCCCGGGCGCTGGCCAACGAGGTGGACAAGATGCTGTGGGAAGAGGTGTTCAGCCTGGCGTTGTTCCAGTCTCCGGGCAACGTGGCGGTGCGCGATTCGCTGGCCAACTTCGGACCGTCCGGCGTCGGCGACTTGAACTACAGCACAATCGGTTTCATGAAGTAAGGCGCGCCGCCAGAAAGCGCGGCACGGCTCCCTCGACGCGCGCCGCCGCCTCGATGGCCCAGCCCACCAGCCTCAGTTCGGGCGGCGGCGGCAGGTCGTCCAGTTCCGCGCCTCGGGCCGGCAACTCCGCGGCCCGGCCCGCGCACACCTCTGCGGCGACCCGCAGGGCTGCCCGCTCCCGGAGGTCCAGGATGCTGTGCCCGGCGGTGGGCAGCCGCACCAGAGCGGCGTCCGGGACGAGGTCGGCGATTCGCTGGGCGACGGCCGGCGGCGTGATCAGGTCGCGGCCGCCGGAGACCACCACGGTCGGCCACCCGAAGGAACGCATCTGCGAGACCAGGTCGAAGGGCTCGCCCTGGAATTCCGGCGGCTCATCGTGGGCGGACTCCCGCATTGCCACCGCGGGGTCAAGCGGTAGGCCGTCCGGGGTGCCGTGGAAGTTGAGTTCGCGGAAGCCGATCGGACCCACCAGGTCGGATTCGTTGCGGTACGGCATTTTTCGGCCGGCGACCCGGCCCACGTGGTTCATCGTCGTCCACAGCATCCGGCGTTCGTCGAGCAGCAGGTCGAGCAGGCGGTGCAGCATCGCTTCGCCGCCGATTCCGTACAGCGCGGCGAGGGTCTGGGCGTCGGCGGCGGTCATGGCGCCGTTCTCGGCCAGTTCGCGCACCTTGGGCGCCAGGCCCGAGGCGTCCGGATCGGTGCCGAACCAGAGCAGCCGGCGCAATTCGCGGCGCACGATCTCGATGTCGTCGCCGTTGAGCAACGGCGAGTCGAGGATCATCGCGCGCACCCGGTGCGGATGGCCGACACCGACCCCGGCCGCCAGGTAGCTGCCGTAGGACGTGCCGTAGAGGACCGCGCCGGCCACATCGGCGTCGTCGAGGACCGCGGCGATGTCGTCGACCACGTGGGCGATGGTGAGCGCCTCGGAGGGCAGATCCCGACCGTCGTCGTCGTGGCGCGACATTCCGACCCCGCGGTGCTCCACCATGATCACCTCGAGGCCGTCGGCGGCGGCGCGGCGGCGCAGACCCTGGTAGTGCCCGATCGAGGCCATGCCGGGACCACCCGGGATGACGACCAGTGGCACACCGGTTCCCGGGCCGGTGCGCACGTAGTAGAGGTCGAACCGATCGCCGGCCTCGGTGGTCACCGGGCGGCGCACCGAGCGCACACCGGGCAGCGCGGCGAGCCTGTCGTGGACGCGGCGGCGTCTGGCGCCCAGTGTCATGCGTGCGCTCCCGCCACTCCCCCATTGTGCCCACTCCCCCCTTGCGCACCGGGAGGCACGGGGGGAGGTACGGGGGGAGGTACAGGGGAGAAGGTCACCACTTGCCGCGGGAGTGGTGACGACGGCCGCGGTCGGCCGTAGCGTGGAATCACGATGAGCGAGTTCATGAGCCAGAGCGACGCCTTCGCCTGGGCGATGGAATCCGACCCGCGGCTGCGGTCCACGGTGGTGACGCTGATCCTGCTCGACCGCGCGCCGGACTGGGACGTGGTGCGGGAACGCTTCCGGGCGGTCTCTTCCAACCTCCCGATGTTTCGTCAGGTCGTGGTGGAGTCGCCGCCGCCGACGCCGCCGCGGTGGGAGCCGGCACCCGACTTCGACCCGGACTTCCACATGCGCCGGGTGTCGGCCCCCGAACCGGGCAACCTCGACGCGGTGCTGGAGATGGCCCGGGTGGCGGCGATGTCGGACTTCGACCGGGCCCGGCCGTTGTGGACGGCGACGCTGATCGAGGGACTCGACGACGGCGGCGCGGCGGTGCTGCTGAAGTTCCATCACGCGCTCACCGACGGGGTGGGCGGCGTGCAGATCGCGATGACGATCTTCGACGTCACCGCCGAGCCCCGCCATCCCGACGCGGTGGCGGCCGGTTCCGACGAGCCGGAGGTGCACCGGCACGGTCCGCTCAGCGACTACGTCGACGCCCTGCGTTACGACGCCGGACTGGTGCGCCGGGCGGTGACCGGTGCGGTGACCGGGGCGCCCAGACTGTTGTTCAACACCCTTCGCCGGCCGATCTCGACCACCGCCGCGGCCACCGAACTGGCCGGGTCGGTGTATCGGTTCGTGCGACCGGTGGCCCATACCGGCTCCACGTTGATGAGGGAACGCACCCTGGTGCGCCGGTTGGCCGTGCACTCGGTCCCGCTGGACAAACTGAAGGAGGCCGCCCACCGCGGCGGCGGAGCACTCAACGACGCGTTCGTCGCCGGGATCTCCGGCGGTCTGCGCCGCTACCACGAGAAGCACGGCGCGACGGTGGGGGATCTGCACCTGACGATGCCGATCAGCATCCGCGAGGCGGGCGAGAACATGGGCGGAAACCACATCACCCTCGCCCGTTTCGACGTGCCCGTCGGCCTTGCCGACCCGGCCGCGCGGATCCGCCGGACCCGGGAGCGCACCACCCGGGTCCGCAACGAACGATCGACGGCCTACGTCCAACTGCTGGCCGGGGCGATGAACCTGATGCCGCGGAGCTACATCGGGTCGATGCTGCGCAAGATCGACTTCCTGGCCAGCGACGTGCCGGGAATCCCGGTGCCGGTCTACCTGGCCGGGGCGAAGGTCACCGCGCAGTATGCCTTCGGGCCGACCATCGGTTCGGCGGTGAACGTCACCCTGCTGACCTACGTCGGAACCTGTGCGCTGGGGATCGACGTCGACACCGGAGCGATCCCGGACTTCGAGCAGTTCTACGACTGCCTGGTCGAGGGTTTCGACGAGGTGCTGGCACTGGCCGACTGACGGCTAAGCGCTCAACTCGACGAACTCGGCGTCGGCCACGCCGGCGTAACGGCCGGGGGTGCAGGTGAGCACGATCACCTGACCGCTGTCGCCGACAGTGTTGAGCACCGCACACATCCTGTCCAGGCGGTCGGGGTCGCTGAAGCCCAGCGCGTCGTCGATCACCACCGGCACGGTGTCCTCCTCGGCGATCAGCGCCGCCCCGGCCAGCCGAGCCAGAATGCCCAACTGCTCCTTGGCGCCTCCCGACAGCGAGTCGTACGGCACGGTGCAGCCGTCGAGGGTGCGGGTCCGGATGGTCAGTTCGGTGTCGACGTCCACCTCGAAACTGGTGCCGAAGACCTCCCGGCCCAACCGCTCCAGTTCGGTGCGGTACGGCTGCACGTAGCGCGCCCGGGTGTTGTCCCGGTGCCGGATCATTGTGGCGCGCAACAACTCCGCGGCGGCGGCCCGTTCCTGGATGCGGGCGTAGTCGGCGCGGGCCCGCTCGAGTTCGGCCTGTGCCTCATCCAGCAGACCCTGGCGGCCCTCGCCGCCGATGAGGGCCAGTTCGACGGTGAGGTTGTGCAACTCCAGTCCGGCGGCGTCCCGTTCCGCGGTGATGGTGTCGACGGCCTTCGACGCGGCGGCAAGCTCAGCCTCGACCGCCCCCGGGTCACCGGCGGCGTAACGCTCGGCGAGGGCGGTCACGGCGGCGTCGGCGCAGCGTTGTTCCTCGGCGTCGGCGGTGGCCTGGGCGGCGACGTCCTCGTCGGCCAGGGCGGCGCGCAGCGTCGCCAACTGATCGCCCACTGAGGTGTGCTCAGCCTGGGCGGTGTTGATCCGATCCCGTAAAACCGTTGCGGCGGTGACTGTGTCGGTCAATGCCGCCGAAGCCGCGGTGGCGGCCTCCCGCAGGGTCCCGGCATCGACCTCGGCGACCCGCAGGGCGCCGTCGGCCGCCCTCAACTCGGCCGCGACGGTCGCGCCGTCGACGGACTCGTCGGCAGCGGCGGCGCGGGTGTCGGCCAGCCGCCGGCGAATCGATGCGGCGTCCTCCCCGGCGCACAGGCCCTCGAGTTTCGCGGCCTGGGTGGTGCGGACCTCGGTCAGCGCGCGACGCCGCACGTTGGACTCGCGGGCGGCCTCGACGTCGGACGAACCGGCGGCCTGCAGTTCGGCATCCAGACGGCCTTGTGCCGCTGCGAGATCCGCGCGCAGCTTCGCCGTGCTGGCCCCGGGGTCGATGCGCACCGTCAACACTCCTGGCACGTCGACCAGCACGGCCGCCGAGGCCGGTTGGGTGAAAGTCTGGCCGGCGGTGAGGCTGCGGGCCTGACCGTCGACGGTGATGTCGAGGTCGACCGGTGCGGTGAACTCGACGGTCGCGGCGTCGGCTTGCAGTTGCGCCTCGATGCGCTGGACGGTCGACCAGTGCTTCTCGATATTGGCGAGCACGGTGTCGGTGAGCGTGATCGCCGCCAATTGCGCGGCGACCGCGGCGAGTTCGGTTCCGATCGCGTCGATGCCGGTGACCCGGGCCGCGAGCCGGTCGGCCTCGTCGCGCGCGAGGCACGCCTTGGCTGCGGCCTGCGCGGCCTCGTGTCGCTGCCGGGCGGCGTCGAGCGCGGTGGCCGCCTGGGCGGCGGCCGTCGTCGCGGTGCCGGCGGCCGCCCT
>NZ_JBBATF010000196.1:0-4604 GCF_040398885.1 Mycobacterium sp.
ACAGCGGCAGCAGCGTGACCAGCGGCGGACACACCAGCGGCAGCGACAAAGGCGGTCGCGTGGTTCGCGTCACCGGCCCGGTCGTCGACGTGGAGTTCCCGCGCGGCTCGGTGCCGGAACTGTTCAACGCCCTGCACGCCGACATCACCTTCGGCTCGATGGCCAAGACGCTGACGCTGGAGGTCGCCCAGCACCTCGGCGAGAACCTGGTGCGCACCATCTCGATGCAGCCCACCGACGGTCTGGTGCGGGGCGTCGAGGTCATCGACACCGGCTCCTCCATCTCGGTTCCGGTCGGCGACGGCGTCAAGGGGCATGTGTTCAACGCCCTGGGTCAGTGCCTCGACGAGCCCGGCTACGGCAAGGACTTCGAGCACTGGTCGATCCACCGGCGTCCGCCGGCCTTCGACGAGCTGGAGCCGCGCACCGAGATGCTCGAGACCGGCCTGAAGGTCGTCGACCTGCTGACGCCCTATGTGCGGGGCGGCAAGATCGCGCTGTTCGGCGGCGCCGGCGTCGGCAAGACGGTGCTCATCCAGGAGATGATCAACCGCATCGCCCGCAACTTCGGCGGCACGTCGGTGTTCGCCGGCGTGGGGGAGCGCACCCGCGAGGGCAACGACCTGTGGGTCGAGCTTCGTGAGGCCAACGTGCTCAAGGACACCGCGCTCGTGTTCGGCCAGATGGACGAGCCGCCGGGCACCCGTATGCGGGTCGCGCTGTCGGCCCTGACCATGGCGGAGTACTTCCGCGACGAGCAGGGCCAGGACGTGCTGCTGTTCATCGACAACATCTTCCGGTTCACCCAGGCCGGCTCCGAGGTGTCGACCCTGCTGGGCCGCATGCCCTCGGCCGTGGGCTACCAGCCCACCCTGGCCGACGAGATGGGCGAGTTGCAGGAGCGCATCACCTCCACCCGCGGCAAGTCGATCACCTCGATGCAGGCCGTGTACGTGCCCGCCGACGACTACACCGACCCCGCGCCGGCCACCACGTTCGCCCACCTGGACGCGACGACGGAGCTCTCCCGGGCGGTGTTCTCCAAGGGCATCTTCCCGGCCGTGGACCCGCTGGCGTCCAGCTCGACCATCCTCGACCCCGCGGTCGTGGGTGACGAGCACTACCGGGTGGCTCAGGAAGTCATCCGGATCCTGCAGCGCTACAAGGACCTTCAGGACATCATCGCGATCCTCGGTATCGACGAGCTCTCCGAGGAGGACAAGCAGTTGGTCAACCGGGCGCGGCGCATCGAGCGCTTCTTGAGCCAGAACATGATGGCGGCCGAGCAGTTCACCGGTCAGCCCGGCTCCACCGTCCCGGTCAAGGAGACCGTTGAGGCGTTCGACAAGCTCTCCAAGGGCGACTTCGACCATGTTCCCGAGCAGGCGTTCTTCCTGATCGGCGGTCTCGACGACCTGGCGAAGAAGGCCGAGACCTTCGGCGTATCGCTGTGATCGTGCGAAAGGTGCGCTGAGATGGCCGAATTGGACGTCGCGATCGTCGCCGTCGAACGCCAGATCTGGTCGGGCAAGGCGACCTTCCTGTTCACCCGCACCACTTCCGGTGAGATCGGCATCCTGCCGAATCACATCCCGCTGGTCGCTCAGCTCGTCGACGACGCGATGGTCCGGGTGGAACGCGAGGGCGAGGACGATCTGCGTATCGCGGTCAACGGCGGGTTCCTGACGGTCACCGAGGCCGGGGTGACGATTCTGGCCGAGTCGGCCGAATTCGCCGCGGAGATCGACGCCGACGAGGCGAAGGCCGACGCGGCCTCCGACGACCCGGCGATCGCCGCTCGGGGCAGGTCGCGGCTTCGAGCGCTCGGGCAACTGGACTGACGATGCCGACGAGCGCGTCGATGATCATCATGGTCGCGCTCGTCGGTGTTCTGCTGTTGGCGGTTCTGGCGCTCGGCTTCCGGTTGTGGAAGTTGGGGCAGGGCGGCACGCCGGCCATCGTGCGGGACACCCCGGCGGTCGGCGGCCACGGGTGGCGCCATGGGGTCATCCGGTATCGCGGTGACGAGGCCCTGTTCTACCGGCTGTCCAGTATGCGGTTGTGGCCGGACCGCCGGCTCAGCCGCCAAGGCCTGGAGATCATGTCCCGGCGGTCACCGCGCGGCGACGAGTTCGACATCATGACCGAGGAGATCGTCGTGCTCGCCCTGCGGGTCGCCGGCGGCGGTCAGCAGCGCGGGTACGAGATGGCATTGGACCGGGGCGCGCTGACGGCGTTCCTGTCGTGGGTCGAGTCAAGTCCGTCGCCACGTGCGCGCCGCACAATCGGGTGAAGCCGCGTCGCACAATCGGGTAGAAGCCGCGTCGCACAATCGGGTAGAAGCCGCGCCGCGCAATCGGGTGAAGCCGCGTCGCACAATCGGGTAGAAGCCGCGTCGCACAATCGGGTAGAAGCCGCGTCGCACAATCGGGTAGAAGCTAAGCGCCGGAGGACTTCTCGCGTTCTCCGGATTGAACGGGCGTGCTCCTCAGCGCGGCTTCGCCGCTTGATCGTCGCTCGCCGGATCAACGGGTGTGCTCCTCGGCGCGGCTTCGCCGCTTGATCGTCGCTCGCCGCCGGGCTGCCACAGCACGTCGCCGTCCGGGTTGGCCACCCGGCCCAGAATGAACAAGAGGTCCGAGAGCCGGTTGAGGTATCGGGCCGGCAGCGGGCTGACCGTCTGCGGGTGCGCCTTGACCGCGATCCACGCCGACCGTTCGGCACGCCGGGTCACCGTCCGTGCCACATGCAGCAGCGCCGAGAGCGCGGTGCCGCCGGGCAGGATGAACGAATTCAGTTCGGGCAGGCGCTCATTGAACTCGTCGCACCAGCTCTCCAGCCGCTCGACATAGTCCTCGGTGATCCGCAATGGCGGGTACTCGGGGTTCTGCACGATCGGTGTGGACAGGTCGGCACCTGCGTCGAACAAGTCGTTCTGGATTCGGGTGAGGACTTCCCGCAGATTCTCGTCGGGGCGGCCCAGGGCAACAGCGACACCGATCGCCGCGTTGGCCTCGTCGCAGTCGGCGTAGGCGATGAGCCGGGGATCACTCTTCTCCACCCGCGAGAAATCACTCAGGCCCGACGTGCCGTCGTCGCCGGTCCGGGTATAAATGCGGGTCAGATGCACTCCCATGACTCAAACCGTACCGGCCCACAGGGATGGAACTCTCGCCCGACTGCTCTAAACTCGCGGGGGTGAGCGAGCGTTTCCTGGTGACCGGCGGCAACCGGTTGTCCGGCGAGGTCGCCGTCACCGGCGCGAAGAACAGCGTTCTCAAGCTCATGGCGGCCAGTCTGCTGGCCGAGGGCACCACCACCATCACCAACTGTCCCGACATTCTCGACGTGCCCTTGATGGCCGAAGTGCTGCGCGGACTGGGCGCCAACGTCGAATTGGACGGTTCGGTGGTCCGGATCACCTCCCCGGACGAACCGAAGTATGAGGCGGACTTCGCCGCGGTGCGGCAGTTCCGGGCCTCGGTGTGCGTCCTCGGCCCACTGGTCGGCCGCTGCAGGCGGGCCCGGGTGGCGTTACCCGGCGGCGACGCCATCGGTTCGCGTCCGCTGGACATGCACCAGTCCGGACTGCGTCAACTGGGCGCGGATTGCAGCATCGAGCACGGCTGCGTCGTCGCCTCGGCCGATCACCTGCGCGGCGCGGAGATCCAGCTCGAGTTCCCCTCCGTCGGGGCGACCGAGAACATCCTGATGGCCGCGGTCCTCGCCGAGGGCGTGACGACCATCCACAATGCCGCTCGCGAACCCGACGTGGTGGACCTGTGCGAGATGCTCAACCAGATGGGCGCGGCGATCGAGGGTGCGGGCACCTCGACCCTGACCATCACCGGAGTAGACCGGCTGCATCCGACCGAACACCGGGTCATCGGCGACCGGATCGTGGCCGCGACGTGGGGGATCGCCGCGGCGATGACCCGTGGTGACATCTCGGTCACCGGGGTGGACCCGGCGCATCTGCAGTTGGTCCTGCACAAGTTGCACGACGCCGGCGCCACCGTCACGCAGAACGACAACGGCTTCCGGGTGGTGCAATACGAGCGGCCCAGGGCGTGCAACGTCGCGACGCTTCCGTTTCCCGGCTTCCCGACCGACCTGCAGCCGATGGCAATCGCTCTGGCATCCATCGCCGAGGGCACCTCGATGATCACCGAGAACGTGTTCGAGGCCCGGTTCCGATTCGTCGAGGAGATGATCCGGCTGGGTGCCGACGCTCGAACCGACGGCCACCATGCGGTGGTGCGGGGCATCGCGCAGCTCTCCAGCGCCCCGGTCTGGTCGTCGGACATCCGCGCGGGCGCCGGGCTGGTGCTGGCCGGCCTGGTGGCCGACGGCGAGACCGAGGTGCACGACGTGTTCCACATCGACCGGGGCTATCCGCTCTTCGTGGAGGACCTCACCGGTTTGGGTGCGGAAATAGAACGAGTACACTAGGCGTTATCCACGAGGTGCTGGACCCCTTGGGGGCTTCGAGCCCCCGGATTTGACCGGGTTCCATGCGATGACTTACGCTGGCAGGGTTGCCCTGAAAGCAGGTCAACGAGGGTGTGTTGTTTGAGAACTCAATAGTGTGTTTGGTGGTTTTT
>NZ_JBBATF010000197.1:0-4485 GCF_040398885.1 Mycobacterium sp.
TGATCGGAGCCGCCGTCATCGTGCTGCTGCCGGCTTCGGCGCGCACCGCCGCCAAGTACACCGGGTTGGCCGTCTCGCTGGGCGTGCTGGCCGTCGCGGTGGTGCTGGCGGTGCGGTTCGACCCGTCCGGCGCGCGCTACCAATTCGTCGAGAGCCATCCCTGGATAAAGTCGTTCGGCACCGGCTACATCCTCGGCGTCGACGGGATCGCCCTGGCCCTGGTGGTGCTGACCGCTGTTCTGATGCCACTGCTGCTGATCGCCGGCTGGCATGACGCCGACGAGCGGACCGGTCTGCGGGGCCGCGGGCCGCACGGGTATGTGGCGCTGATGCTGGCCGTCGAGGGCATGGTGCTGATCTCGCTGACGTCGCTGGACATCTTGCTGTTCTACGTCTTCTTCGAGGCCATGCTGATCCCGATGTATTTCCTCATCGGGGGGTTCGGCGGGACCAACAGCGCTGAATCCAATGTCGCCGGCTCCGCGGCTCCGGAATCCAATGTCGCCGGCTCCGCGGCTCCGGCAGCCGCGGTGAAATTCCTGCTGTACAACCTCTTCGGCGGCCTGGCCATGCTGGCCGCACTGGTCGCTCTCTACGTCCAGACCGCCGACAGCGAGGCCTTCGCCGGCGGCACCTTCGACGTCCGGGCCATCGGCGACGCCGTCACCGAGGGCCGGTTCGCCATGGCTCCCGTCATCGCCCACATGATCTTCGGCGGCTTCCTGTTCGCCTTCGCGGTCAAGGCGCCGCTGTGGCCGCTGCACCGCTGGCTGCCCGACGCCGCGGTGCAGGCGACGCCCGCCTCCGCGGTGCTGATGATGGCGGTGATGGACAAGGTCGGCACGTTCGGGATGCTGCGCTACTGCCTGCCGTTGTTTCCCGACTCCGCGGCCCTGTTCCGTCCGGTCGTGATCGCCCTCGCGGTCATCGGCATCGTCTACGGCGCGATACTGGCGATCGGGCAGACCGATGTGATGCGGCTGATCGCCTACACGTCGATCAGCCACTTCGGCTTCATCATCCTGGGCATCTTCGTGATGACCAGCCAGGGTCAGTCCGGTTCCACGCTGTACATGGTCAACCACGGAATCTCCACGGCCGCACTGTTCCTCATCGCCGGCTTCCTGGTCAGCCGCCGCGGCACCCGCGCCATCGCCGCCTACGGCGGGGTGCAGAAGGTCGCCCCGGTGCTGGCCGGCACCTTCCTGATCGGCGGCCTGGCCACCCTCTCGCTGCCGGGCCTTGCGCCGTTCATCAGCGAGTTCCTCGTCCTCATCGGAACCTTCACCCGCTACCCGGTTTTCGCGGTGATCGCCGCGCTTGCCCTGGTGCTCTCGGCGGTCTACGTGCTGTGGATGTACCAGCGGATGATGACCGGCCCGCTCACCGCGGGCAACGAGTCGCTCACCGATCTGCGGCCGCGGGAACTGGTGGTGGTGGCGCCGCTGATCGTGCTGCTTCTGGTGCTGGGCATCTATCCGAAGTTGGCCCTGGACGTCATCAACCCGGCGGTCGCGCACACCCTGTCGGGCATCCACCAATCCGACCCCGCACCGACCCTGGGGGCGGCGAAATGACCGCTCCCAGCGTCGAATACGGGGTGCTGTCCCCGGTCCTCATCGTGTTGGGCGTCGCGGTGGCCGGGGTGCTCGCCGAGGCGTTCCTGCCCCGGCGGACCCGGTACCCGGTGCAGGTCTCGCTGAGCCTGGCCGGTCTGCTGGCGGCGTTCACCGCACTGGTGGGCGTCTACCGCGGCCTAGGTGGGACCGGTCAGGCGGCGGCCGTCGGCGCGGTTGCCGTCGACCGGCCGGCATTGTTCCTGCAGGGCACCATCCTTCTGGTCGCCGTTCTCGGGGTGCTGCTCATCGCCGAGCGCGGCGGCGGGGGCTTGGACTCCTTCACCCCGCAGGCTTCCGCCGTCCCGGGCAGCGTCGCCGAAAAGGTGGCCACCAAGGCGGCGGTCGCCCAGACCGAGGTGTTCCCGCTGACCATGTTCGCCGTCGGCGGCATGATGCTCTTTGCCGGCGCCGGCGACCTGCTGACCATGTTCGTCGCCCTCGAGGTGCTGTCGCTGCCGCTATACCTGATGTGCGGCCTGGCCCGCCACCGGCGCCTGCTGTCCCAGGAAGCGGGCCTGAAATACTTTCTGCTCGGGGCGTTCTCGTCGGCGTTCTTCCTCTACGGGATGGCCCTGCTGTACGGCTACGCCGGCACGTTGAGCATCCCCGGGATCGCCGCGGCGGTGCGCACCGGTTCGGGCGGCACCACGCTGGCCCTGCTGGGCACCGCCCTGGTCACCGTCGCCCTGCTTTTCAAGGTCGGCGCGGTGCCGTTCCACTCCTGGGTTCCCGACGTCTATCAGGGCGCGCCCACGCCCATCACCGCGTTCATGGCGGCCGCGACCAAGATCGCCGCGTTCGGCGCCCTGATGCGCCTGCTCTACGTCGCCGTGCCCGAACTGAAGGACCAGTGGCGGCCGGTGCTGTGGGCGGTGGCGATCCTGACCATGGCCGTCGGCACCGTCGCCGCGATCACCCAGCGGGACGTCAAGCGGATGCTGGCGTATTCGGCTGTGGCCCATACCGGTTTCATCCTGACCGGCGTCATCGCCGCAAACCCCTCCGGCATCTCGGGGACCCTGTTCTACCTCGCCGCCTACGGGTTCAGCACGGTCGGCGCCTTCGCGGTGGTGGGTGTGGTGCGCGACGCCGGCGGCGTCGAGCAGACCGACCTGACGCGCTGGGCCGGGCTGGGCAGGCGGTTCCCGGTGGCCGGCGCGGTCTTCTCGCTGTTCCTGCTCGCGTTCGCCGGCATCCCGCTGACGAGCGGATTCGTCAGCAAGTTCGCGGTGTTCAAGGCAGCCGGCGAGGGCGGGGCGCTACCACTGGTCGTCGTGGGTGTGTTGGCCAGCGCCGTGGCCGCCTACTTCTACGTGCGGGTCATCGTGCTGATGTTCTTCACCGACCCGCCCGAGGACGCGCCCGAGGTGTCGCCGCCGGGTGCGCTCAGCGTCGCCACCATCGGGCTGACGGCGGTCATCACCTTCGCCCTCGGCGCGCTGCCACAGCCACTGCTGGACCTGGCCGATTCGGCGGCGCGTTTCCTTTCCTGAGGCTTCAGTCCTCGAGCTGGACGGTCGTCTTGTCCGCGATGTTGGGCACCACCATCTCCCGGAGGATGCGCTGATGCTCGGGGTGGTCCCGGTAGGCCAGGAAGTGCTCGCGGGTGTCGAAGACGCCGACGACGGCGAAGTCGTAGCTTCCCGGAGACATCCCGACGTCGCCGCCGCACCGGTAACTCTGCACGCCCTCCAGGAGTGGCGTGAGGTCACGCAGCGCCGCGGCGACCGGTTCGCCGGAAAATCCGTCGCGCCACTTGAACGTGACGACGTGAACGAAAGCCATTGCGACTTGTTACCACACCTGGGGGTAGCGTCGACACCGTGAACAGCAGCGAACCGGCCGTTGACACACAGGTCGGCCCCCTACGTCGCTCGGCGCGCGACACCAGCACCATCCCGGCCGTGCTGTCGCGGTGGCTGTCCACCGTGATGCCCGGCGACGTCACCCCGGAGGTGACCGTCGAAAGCGGCGTCGACTCCAACGGGATGTCCTCGGAGACCATCATCCTGACCGGCCGGTGGACCGAGAACGCGGCGGCGGTCGAGCAGAAGTGGGTGGCCCGGGTGGCGCCCACCGCGGAGGACGTCCCGGTCTTCCCGGCCTACCGGATGGACCACCAGTTCGACGTGCTGCGACTGGTGTCCGAACTCACCGGCGTGCCGGTGCCCCGGGTGCGCTGGATCGAGCCGACCGGGCAGGTGCTGGGCAGCCCGTTCTTCCTGATGGACCTCGTCGAGGGCGTCGTCCCGCCGGATGTGATGCCCTACACCTTCGGCGGCAACTGGTTCGCCGACGCCCCCGCCGGCAAGCAGCGCGAACTGCAGGATGCCACCGTTGCGGTACTGGCCGAGTTGCACGGGATCCATGATGCGCCAAGCACATTCGGATTCCTGATCGAGGACGACCCGCCCGGCGAGACCCCACTGCGCCGCCACGTCGACCGGCTGAAGGCCTGGTACGAATTCGCCGTCCCCGACATCGGCCGCTCGGATCTCGCGGAGCGGGCACTGGCCTGGCTGGAGGAGAACTTCCCCTCCGACATCGCCGCCGGGGAGTCCGTGCTGGCCTGGGGCGACTCCCGCATCGGCAACGTGCTCTACCGCGACTTCCAACCGGTCGCAGTGCTGGACTGGGAGATGGCGACGGTCGGCCCCCGCGAACTCGACGTCGCCTGGATCATATTCGCGCACGGGGTTTTCCAGGAGCTGGCCGGACTGGCGCAGCTGCCCGGACTGCCCGACGTGCTACGCGAGGAGGACGTCCGCGACACCTATCAGCGGCTGACCGGGGTGGAACTCGGCGACCTGCGCTGGTTCTACGTCTACTCCGCGGTGATCTGGTGCGTGGTGTTCATGCGCACCGG
>NZ_JBBATF010000198.1:0-4477 GCF_040398885.1 Mycobacterium sp.
CCGGGCGCGGATGGCCACCCGCACCCGGCTGATGCGTCCGCAGCCCGGCCGCATACCGGCAGCCCCGCCGATGTCGTACCCGCACACCCGGGCATCCATCCGCATCGTGGCGCCCTGCCACTGCCCGCCGGTGACCAGCAGGGTGCATCCGCGCTGCCGGGCCCGCGCCACCACCGCCCGCGACCGGGTGGGCGGCACGCTGCGCCCGGCCAGGCCGAGCACCACCAGGTCCATCCCGTCCATCAGCACGGCGGCCACCTCGACCGGATCAGAACCCGGGTGCGGGATCACCGCCAGCCGGCTGAGGTCCGCGCCCATCTCGGCGGCGGCCAGCAGGCCGAAGTCCGGCAGCCCGACGACGGCCACGTGGCCGCCGGCGGCCGTCACCGCGGCGGCCATGCCGACCGGCAGGGAACGCGCACCGGAGAGCTCCGCGACGGTGCCTTTGGGCAACCCGGCCGGGAACAGCTCAGCCAGCGCATCCGGCACCGGCAGCAAAGATTCACCGGACGGCGGAACATCGTCCGCCGGCCCCGCCGGGCGCCATCGGGCACCCACCTTCCCGGACACCGCCGCCATCTGACGGCGCAGCTGTTCCAGCTGTTCAGCGCGGTCGAGCTGCCGTTTTTCGAGGGGTACCGCCGCCGTCATCGCCCACCTCCAACCGCGATCGACGTCACCTATGTTCGAAAATATGTTCGATGCCGTGAGTAAACACCGCGCCACCGACAACCGTCAAGAGTTCTGGCAGCATGGGCCCATGAACAGCGAGCAGGCCGACAAACTCGCCCATGGATCAGGTTTCGTCGCCGCCCTCGACCAGAGTGGGGGCTCCACCCCCAAAGCACTGCGGCTCTACGGCATCGCCGACGACGCCTACTCCGGCGACGAGCAGATGTTCGATCTGGTCCACCAGATGCGGACCCGGATCATCACCAGTCCCGGCTTCGACGGGAGCCGAATCGTCGCGGCAATCCTTTTCGAGAACACCATGGACCGCGACATCGAGGGCCGCCCGACTGCCGACTACCTCTGGAACGTCAAGAACATCGTGCCGATCCTCAAGGTGGACGCCGGACTTGCCGCCGCGCAGGACGGCGCCCGACTGATGAAGCCGATCCCCGGACTGGGACCCCTGCTCCAACGCGCCCTGGACAAGGGCATCTTCGGCACCAAGATGCGCTCGCTGATCAACCTGCCGGGCAAGGGACTTGACGCCGTGGTCGACCAACAGTTCGGCGTGGCCCGGGAAATCCTGGCCTCCGGACTCGTGCCGGTCATCGAACCCGAGATCGACATCCACAGCCCCGCCAAGGCCGAGGCGGAGGAACAACTCAAGGAGTCGATCATCGCCGGACTGGGCGGCCTCGGCGCGGGGCAGCAGGTGATGCTGAAGCTGACCCTTCCCGAGACCGACGACCTCTACCGCGATCTGGTCGACGACCCCCGGGTGATGCGGGTGCTCGCACTGTCCGGCGGCTACACCCGGGCCGAGGCCTGCCAGCGGCTGTCGCGCAACCACGGTGTGATCGCGAGTTTCTCCCGAGCCCTCACCGAGGGCCTGACCGTCGGGCAGAGCGATCAGGAATTCAATGCCGCGCTGGACGCGGCGATCGACGAAATCGCCGCCGCATCAAGCACTTAACGCCGGTTCACTCCCATTCGATGGTGCCGGGCGGCTTGCTGGTGACATCCAGGGTCACCCGGTTGACCTCCGGCACCTCGTTGGTGATCCGGGTCGAGATGCGTTCCAGGACCTCGTAGGGCACCCGGGTCCAGTCCGCGGTCATGGCGTCCTCGCTGGACACCGGCCGCAGCACGATCGGGTGGCCGTAGGTGCGGCCGTCGCCCTGCACGCCGACCGACCGGACATCGGCCAGCAGCACCACCGGGCACTGCCAGATCTGGTTGTCCAAGCCGGCCGAGGTCAGTTCCTCGCGGGCTATCAAATCGGCCCGGCGCAGTGTGTCGAGCCGGTCGGCGGTCACCTCGCCGACGATGCGAATGCCCAGTCCCGGTCCCGGGAAGGGCTGGCGGGCAACGATTTCCTCCGGCAGCCCGAGTTCCCGGCCCACCGCACGGACCTCGTCCTTGAACAACAGCCGAAGCGGTTCGACGAGGCTGAACTTGAGGTCTGGCGGCAGGCCCCCGACGTTGTGGTGGCTCTTGATGTTGGCCGTGCCGCTACCGCCGCCGGACTCGACGACGTCGGGATACAGCGTGCCCTGGACCAGGAATTCGATCGGCTCTCCGGCGCCCCGCACCGCCGTCGGGCGGGAGAGGTCCCGCACCGCCCCCTCGAAGGCGCGGATGAACTCCCGGCCGATGATCTTGCGCTTGCCCTCCGGATTACTGACCCCGGAGAGCGCCTCCAGGAACCGGTCGGCGGCGTCGACGGTCACCAGTCGCGCCCCGGTGGCGGCCACGAAATCGCGCTGCACCTGCTCGCGTTCCCCGGCCCGCAACAGTCCGTGGTCGACGAACACACACGTCAGCCGGTCACCGATGGCCCGCTGAACCAGCGCGGCGGCCACCGCGGAGTCCACTCCCCCGGACAGACCGCAGATGGCGTGGCCGTCGCCGATCTGCGCGCGAACCGACTCGATGAGGGTCTCGGCGATATTGGCCGGGGTCCAGGCCGGTCCGATGCCGGCGAAGTCGTGCAGGAACCGGCTGAGCACCTGCTGGCCGTGCGGGGTGTGGATGACCTCCGGGTGGTACTGCACCCCCGCGAGCTTGCGGCCACGGTCTTCGAACGCGGCCACCGGCGCACCGGTACTGGCCGCGACGACGTCGAAGCCTTCCGGTGCGACGGTCACCGCGTCGCCGTGGCTCATCCACACCGGCTGGGTACCGGGCAGTCCCGAATGCAGTTCCCCGCCGAGCACGTTGAGTTCGGTGCGGCCGTACTCGCTGGTTCCGGTCCGCGCGACGGTGCCGCCCAGCGCCTGGGCCATCGCCTGGAATCCGTAGCAGATGCCGAACA
Organism: Mycobacterium sp.; assembly: GCF_040398885.1. Classification (GTDB taxonomy): domain Bacteria; phylum Actinomycetota; class Actinomycetes; order Mycobacteriales; family Mycobacteriaceae; genus Mycobacterium. Next base: position 2,987 of record NZ_JBBATF010000198.1, read on the forward strand.
CCGGCACGCCGAGGTCGAACAGCGCCGGATCCAACGCGGGAGCGCCGTCGGCGTACACGCTGGCCGGGCCGCCGGAGAGCACGATGGCCTGCGGGTCGCGTTCCTTGATCTCCTCGACGGTCAGGGTGTGCGGCACCACCTCGGAGAACACCCGGGCCTCACGCACCCGCCGCGCGATCAGCTGGGCGTACTGGGCGCCGAAGTCGACCACCAGGACGGGGCGCGGTGTTGCGGAGTGGTCAGGCGGTTGCACCGGGACAGTCTAAGTCCCCGGGTCGACCGACGATCAGGACGCCGTATCGGACTCCGCGGTTCAACTGCCGACGGTCAGCCCGACCTTCTGGAACTCCTTGAGATCGCAGTAGCCGGTCTTGGCCATCGACCGGCGCAGGCCCCCGACGAGGTTCAGGGAGCCGAACGGATCATCGGAGGGCCCGTTGAGCACCAGGTCGAGCGTGGGCCGTTCACCGACCTCCACGTCGAGCAGCGCACCGCGCGGCAGCGACGGGTGCGCGGCCGCCGACGGCCAGAACCAGCCGCCGCCGAGCGCTTCGGCCGCCGCGGCCAGCGGGGTGCCGAGCAGAACCGCGTCGGCGCCGCAGGCGATGGCCTTGGCCAGTTCGCCGGAGGTGTGGATATCGCCGTCGGCCAGCACATGGACATAGCGGCCGCCGGTCTCGTCGAGGTACTCGCGGCGCGCGGCGGCGGCGTCGGCGATCGCGGTGGCCATCGGCACATTGATCCCGAGCACTTCGTCGCTGGTGGTCACCCCGGCGGTGGATCCGTAACCGACGATGACGCCGGCGGCGCCGGTCCGCATCAGATGCAGGGCGGTGCGGTGATCGGCAACCCCGCCGGCCACCACCGGAACGTCGAGTTCGGAGATGAAGGTCTTGAGGTTCAGCGGCTCGCCGTTGGCGGAGACCCGCTCGGCGGAGATGATGGTGCCCTGGATGAACAGCAGGTCGATGCCGGCGGCGACCAGTGTGGGCGTCAGCGCCCTGGCGTTCTGCGGGCTGACCCGGACCGCGGTCGTGATCCCGGCCTCCCGGACCCGGGCCACCGCCTCGCCGAGCAGGTCGAGATCCAGTGGCGCGGCATGCAGTTGCTGCAGCAGCCTGATCGGGGCAGCGGGGTCGTCTTCTTTCCGGGCCGCGGCGATCACTTGCGCGATCTTGTCCGCGACGTCGGCGTGCCGGCCGATCAGGCCCTCGCCGTTGAGCACCCCGAGACCGCCCAACCGGCCGAGTTCGATGGCGAACTCCGGTGACACCAGGGCGTCGGTCGGGTGCGCGATGACCGGGATCTCGAACCGGTAGGCGTCCAACTGCCAGGCGGTCGACACGTCCCGGGAGGACCGGGTGCGCCGGGACGGGACGATGTTGATCTCGCTGAGTTCGTAGGTACGGCGGGCGGTCCGGCCCATCCCGATCTCGACCATGTCGCGCACGGGTTCCTCATCTCCTCTTCGCGCAAGCGCTCATCGGTGCC
>NZ_JBBATF010000199.1:0-4449 GCF_040398885.1 Mycobacterium sp.
CGCCGGCGCCGACTACTACAACCCCGGTGACTACGCCGCGGAGACCGGCGCCCGGCCGGTCGTCGAGTTCGAACCCGACGGGCAGCCCACCGTGCTGGTGGCTCCCCCGCTGCCGTGGTACCGCCGTCCCCCGCTTCTGTTCGGCACCGCCGCGGCGTTGGCCGCGGTCGCCGTCGGCGGACTGGCGGTAACCCTCACCAACAGCGACAGCTCTCCCACCACGACGACCACCCGGGTCACCAAGCCCGGGGAGAGTCCAGCCACTTCGGCCGCGCCGCCCCCGCCGGTGATCACGACGGTGACCGGCAGCAATGGTCAGGCCACGGTCACGACGCTGCCTGCCACCAGCACGCCCGGCCCCACTTCCGGCAGCCCGGCCACCACCACGACACCCACCACGATGACCACGACCACCACGACCACGACGCCCACGACGACCACGACCACCACCACGACGAGCACGACGACGAGCACGACGACGACGAGCACGACGACGCCCACGACGACGCCCACGACGAGCACCAGGACCACCACGACGACGCCCACCACCGAGCCGCCGCCCACCACCACCGAGCCGCCGCCCACCACCACAGCCGCACCGCCGACGACCACCGCGGAGCCGGTGGTGTCCACCACCGTCGCCCCCGCGGTAACCACGCAGGCCGTGGTTCCCGAAGAGCCGGCGCCCACCACCGAACCCGCGCCGCCCGAGTAGCGGTGTCCAACCCACCCGCGGCCGGTCCTGTGACCTCGGCGCGCGCAGCGCTGGACGCGCTGGCCGGTGAACCGGTGCGGCTCTACATCAGCGGCGGCATCGGCACCGGGAAAAGCACTGCGCTCCAAGCGGTCCGGCGCAAGCTAGGCGACTCGGGGCGCATCGTCTGCAGCCGTGTCCCGGATTCAGCGAACACCGATTCGGCCGTGGTGATCGACGACGCGCACCTGCTGGACGACGCCGCGCTTCGGGAGCTCGCCGAACTGGCCGACGACTCGGACCGGGCGATCGTGGTGGCCGCCGAGCCCCGCGACCACGACCGCGCACTCCGCGGCCTCGCCGCTGCGCTGGAACGGGACCGCCCCCGGATGACGCTGGGCCGGTTGAGCTCCGGCGAAATCTCCCACCTCGTCGCCGATCCCTCCGGGCATCCGCCGTCACCCGGCGTGCTGGCTGCCGTGCTGGCGGCATCCGCCGGAGTGCCGTTCCTGCTCGCCGCGATCGCGGCCGCACCCCGCCCGCTGACCGCGGCGTCGGTCGCTCGTGCCGCAGAGCTGGCATTGCTGGAGCGGTTGCGCCGACTTGACCAGACCGCGCTGGAAGCGCTCGTCATCGCCTCGCTCAGCACGGGACTGGGAGCGGCCGATCTGGCCGCAGCGTCAGGTGTCGACCCGCAACGTGGACCGGCTCTCATCGACCAGGCCCGGGGCACCGGCCTGCTCGAGCCGTCGTATCCGGTGGAGTTCCTTCGTTCGGTGCATCGCGCCGCCGCCCACCTGGTGGGCGCCACGCGTCATCACGAACTCGAAAAGCTCCTTCTGCGAACGCAATTGGATTCCTCGACGCTGTCGCTGCACCTGGCTTCCGAACTGGCTGAGCACGGTGTTCGCGACGATTCGCTGGCGGCCTGGCTGCGCGGACGCATCGCGACCGGTCCGGATGACCCCACCGACAGGGTGCGGCTGCACCGCGCCGCAGTGTCCGCCGGGGCACAGGACATGCGGGCGGCCCTGGCCGACTCATTGGCAGTGAGCGGCGACACGGTCGCGGCCGCCGCGCTGGCCGACGAGTTGCTCGGCTCGACGGAGGACGTCGAACGGGCCGGCGGGGTCCGGATCGCGGCCGGTATCGCCGCCCACAACGGCAACTACGCACACGCCGGCGAACTGTTCGACTGGCTGGGTCCCTACCCCGACGCCACGGTGGGCTCGGCCGCCGCCCTCGTGCACGCCGCCAACGGCAAGCTCGCCGCGGCACGGGCGGCACTCGAGTCAGGCCGGACGGGTCCGCCGACCGCTGCCGCCCGGATGGCGCGCAGCCTGGCCGAGGGCATCCTGCTCAGCACCGACGGGCCCTACCCGGCGGCGGCGGCCCGACTGGGGCAGGCGCTGGCCGTCGAGCGCGCCGCCACGGCGGTGATGCCCGACAGCGGCGCAGCACTGGTCACCCTGGCCGCCCTCAACGGCGGTGACCCGGTGCGCGCGCGCAGTGTCATCGACCGGGCGGTCAGGGACGACCGGGAGATCGCGACCGAACCGCTTTTCACCGCCCGCCATCGGCTGTTGCGCGGTTGGTCGCGGATGCAGGACGGGCGGCTGGCCGCGGCACTCGGGGACGCAGCCGTCGCGGACGCCGACGCCACAGCGGCGTTGCGCGGCCGGGACGCGCTGTGGGCGGCGGCACTGCGCGCCGCGGTCGCCCGGCGCGGCGGTGATGCCGGCGGCCTGCACACGCACTGGTCGGCGGGGATGGACGCCCTCGCCGGGTATTCGGTCGACCTGTTCTCCCTGCTGCCGTTGGGCGAGTTGTGGGTGGCCGGCGCCCGGCTCCGACAACAGGACCGCCTGGCACCCGCTCTCGAGCAGGGTTTCCAGATTCTCGCCGCGCTCGGCAACCCCACGACGTGGGCGCCGATGCTGCATTGGTCCGGGGTGCATGCGGGCATCCTGGCGGGCGATCCGGCCGCCGTGGCTCCGCACGGGCAGGCCCTGACCGCGATGGCCGAACACAGCCCGTTCGCCGGCGCCCTGGCCGCGGCCGGTCGCACCTGGCTGAAAGTGCTGGCCGACCAGGTGGACGCCGACGAGGTCATCGCGGCGGCCCGGGGCCTGGCGCAGTTCGGACTGGGCTCAGATGCCACCCGACTGGCCGGCCAAGCCGCGCTGCAGGCGCCGGACCCCAAGACCTCCGCACTGATGCTCCAGGTGGCCCGGGACATCAAACTCGGCGCCGGAGCCGACGCCGGAGGCGATTCCGAACCCTCGCCGGAGAGCGCGGAGCCGGACCGCCGGCCGCGACCGGTCTCCACGGCGCTGTCCGAACGCGAGCGCGAGGTGGCCGAACTGCTGCTGCTGGGCAAGCCGTACCGCGACATCGGCGCCCAGTTGTTCATCTCCGCCAAGACGGTGGAGCACCACGTCGCCCGGATCCGACGGCGTCTGGGCGCGGAATCGCGCTCCGAGATGCTGTCCATGCTGCGAGTCATCCTGGGACCCGGTGCCTGATCCGGGGACGTAAACGAGACCTCCCTCGCGCAACGACATCGGGAGATGCAACTATGATCCCGCGGCACACCCGACCGCGTCACTCCCGACCGTAGCCAACGACCCAGAAGAGGTAGTCGTGGAAACACAGACTCTCGTACGGCTGATCATCGGCCTCACCATGACGGCCATCGTCGGGATCTTCGCGCTCAAGCGAATCCTCTACCTGGTCAAACTGATCCGGTCGGGGCAGCCGACCGCCGACGAACGCGGCCGCAAGAACCACCTCGGCGAGCGCATCGGCAACCAGATCCGCGAGGTCTTCGGTCAGACCCGACTGCTGCGCTGGTCGATCCCCGGTATCGCGCACTTCTTCACCATGTGGGGCTTCTTCGTCCTGGCCACGGTGTACCTCGAGGCCTACGGTGTGCTCTTCGACCCGAAATTCCACATTCCGATCGTCGGCAAGTGGTCGATCCTGGGCTTCCTCCAGGACTTCTTCGCCGTGGCGGTGCTGCTGGGAATCATCGTGTTCGCGGTCATCCGCCTCAGGTCCGAGCCCAAGGAACACGGGCGGGCGTCGCGCTTCTACGGCTCGCACACCGGCGGCGCGTGGCTGATCCTGTTCATGATCTTCAACGTCATCTGGACCTACGCGCTGTTCCGCGGCGCCGCCGTCGCGGCCGGCAACCTGCCCTACGGCAAGGCGGCGTTCTTCTCGCACGGAATCGGCGCACTGCTGAGTCCGCTGGGAACCCACACCAACGAGATCATCGAAACCGTCGCGCTGCTGCTGCACATCGGCGTGATGCTGGTGTTCTCCCTGATCGTTCTGCACTCCAAGCACCTGCACATCGGTCTGGCCCCGCTCAACGTCACGTTCAAGCGGCTGCCCAACGCGCTGGGTCCGCTGCTGCCGATGGAGTCCAAGGGCGAATACATCGACTTCGAGGATCCCGCCGAGGACGCCGTGTTCGGCCGCGGCAAGATCGAGGACTTCACCTGGAAGGGTTATCTGGACCTCACCACCTGCACCGAGTGCGGCCGCTGCCAGTCGCAGTGCCCGGCCTGGAACACCGGAAAACCGTTGTCCCCCAAGATCCTCATCATGGACCTGCGCGACCACCTGTTCGCCAAGGCGCCCTACATCTTCGGTGACAACGAGAAGCCGACCGACGCCCTCATCGACACAGAGGGCGGCCTGGAGATCGGCGCCGACAACCCGCATCACGTGCCGGAGTCCGGCTTCGA
>NZ_JBBATF010000200.1:0-4435 GCF_040398885.1 Mycobacterium sp.
CGCCCGCGCCCAACCCCACCCCGGCGGAGCCACCCGGGCGCCCGCCCGGCACGGGTGCGGACACCCCCGCCGCGGCCGGAGGCGGGTCGGCTCCGGCGCCGCCGGCACAGTAGCGGCAGCGTTCCCGGCTACACTGGCGTGCCGTGATGATCTCCGTCGACCATGTCACCAAGCAGTACAAGGCCTCCGGCCGTCCTGCGCTGGACAATGTCAGCGTCAAGATCGACAAGGGTGAGTTCGTCTTCCTGATCGGGGAGTCCGGATCGGGCAAGTCCACCTTCATCAGCCTGCTGCTGGCCGAGGAGTCGCCGACCTCCGGTGAGATCCAGGTGTCGAAGTTCCACGTCAACAAGCTTTCCGGCCGTCACATCCCCAAATTGCGCCAGGTGATCGGCTGCGTGTTCCAGGACTTCCGGCTGCTGCAGCAGAAGACCGTCGCGGAGAATGTGGCCTTCGCCCTGGAAGTGATCGGCAAGCCGTCCGACGTCATCAAGAAGGTGGTGCCCGAGGTGCTCGATATGGTCGGCCTGTCCGGCAAGGCCAACCGCCTGCCGAGCGAACTCTCCGGCGGTGAGCAGCAACGGGTGGCCATCGCCCGGGCCTTCGTCAACCGGCCGCTGGTCCTGCTGGCCGACGAGCCGACCGGCAACCTGGACCCGGAGACCAGCCGGGAGATCATGGACCTGCTGGACCGGATCAACCGCACCGGCACCACCGTGGTGATGGCCACTCACGACCACCACATCGTCGACTCCATGCGCCAGCGGGTGATCGAGCTGTCCCAGGGCCGGCTGGTCCGCGACGAGCAGCGCGGCGTCTACGGAATGGACCGCTAGAGGTGCGCGCGGGATTCCTCATCAACGAGGTCGTCACCGGCCTTCGTCGCAACGTCACCATGACCATCGCGATGATCCTGACGACGGCCATCTCCATCGGACTGTTCGGCGGCGGCCTGCTGGTGGTGCGTCTCGCCGACCAGTCGCGCAACATCTATCTCGACCGCGTCGAGAGCCAGGTCTTCCTGAACCAGGACATCTCGGCCAACGACCTCACCTGCGACGGCGAACCGTGCAAGGCGTTGCGGGCGCAGATCGAGGGGCGCGAGGACGTCAAGTCGGTGCGCTTCCTGAACAAGGACGACGCCTACAACGACGCCGTCACCAAGTTCCCCGAGTACAAGGACGTCGCCAGCAAGGACTCGTTCCCGGCGTCGTTCATCGTCAAGCTGAACAACCCCGAACAGCACGCCGATTTCGACACCGCACTGCAGGGTCAGCCCGGTGTGCTCAACGTGCTCAACCAGAAGGACCTGATCGACCGGCTGTTCGCGGTGCTCGACGGGTTGTCCCGCGCCGCCTTCGCCATCGCGATCGTGCAGGCCGTCAGCGCGATTCTGTTGATCGCCAACATGGTTCAGGTCGCCGCCTACACCCGCCGCACCGAAATCGGCATCATGCGCATGGTGGGCGCCACCCGCTGGTACACCCAGTTGCCGTTCCTGCTGGAGGCGGTGCTGGCCGCGACGGTCGGTGTGGTGCTGGCCATCGTCGGCCTGATCGTCGCGCGGGCGCTGTTCCTGGACAAGGCGCTGGATCAGTTCTACCGAGCCAATCTCATCGCCAGGATCGACTACGCCGACATCCTCTACATCGCCCCGGCGATGTTCGCCATCGGCGTCGCGATGGCCGCTGTCACCGCCTACGTCACACTGCGGCTGTACGTGCGGAAGTAGCCGGTGAAGGCATCGGCGGAGCGGAAAGCCGCGGCGGCCAGGAAGTCCGGCGACAGCAAGGGCGGCAAACGGGTCATCGCCAGCAACCGCAGGGCCCGCCACAACTACGCGGTGCTGGAGGTCTTCGAAGCCGGCGTGGTGCTGACCGGCACCGAGGTCAAAAGCCTGCGGGACGGCAACGCCTCGATGGCGGACTCCTTCGCCACCGTCGACGACGGCGAGGTGTGGCTGCGCAACCTGCACATCCCGGAGTACCACCACGGAACCTGGACCAACCACCCCCCGCGGCGCAACCGCAAACTGCTGCTGCACCGCCGCCAGATCGACATGCTGATGGGCAAGATCCGGGACGGCAACCTGACCCTGGTGCCGCTGTCGATGTACTTCCTGGACGGCAAGGTCAAGGTCGAGTTGGCGCTGGCGCGCGGCAAGCAGGCGCATGACAAGCGTCAGGACCTGGCCCGCCGCGACGCCCAGCGAGAAGTGATCCGGGAACTGGGACGGCGCACCAAAGGCAAGATCTGACCGGCATCCTGCTGGCGCTGAGCGCCGCGATCTGTTACGGCCTGAGCGATTTCGTCGGCGGACTCGCCTCCCGCCACGTTGCCGCATTGCGGGTGGTGCTGGTCTCCTACCCGGTCGCTCTGGTGATCCTGGCCGCCCTGGCCGTGGGATTCGGCGGCACGCTGAGTCCGGCGGCGGTGATCTGGGGGACGTTGTGCGGGCTGAGCCAGGGCCTGGCGGTGTGGTGGTTCTACGCCGCACTGGGATCGGGTCCGATTTCGGTGGTCTCGCCCCTGACCGCGGTGCTGGCCGCCGCCATTCCCCTGGCTGTCGGGTTGGCGATCGGGGAGCGCCCGGGGGTGGCGGCCGGCGTGGGTGCGGTGCTGGCCCTGGTGGCGGTGGTGCTGGTGAGCCGGGAAGCCACCGACGAGGATGAGCGCCCGCACCGGTTCACCCGGCAGGTGGCGTGGTTGACCGTGGGGGCCGGTGTCGGTTTCGGCCTCAACTACGTGCTGCTGCACCAGGCGCCGGAGGAGGCCAGGCTGTGGCCGCTGGTCTTCGGGCGGCTGGCCGGCACCGCGATGGTGTTCGTCGCGGCCGCGTTCACGGGGGAATTCCGCCTGCCACAAGGCTTTCCGATGCGGCTGGCGTTGGGTGCGGCGCTGTTCGACGTCGGCGCCAACATCACCATGCTGCTGGCACTGCACGGCTCGTTGCAGTTGCTGGCCGGTGTGCTGATCTCGCTGTACCCGGTGGCGACCGTGCTGCTGGCGATTGTGGTGCTACGGGAACGGATGACCCGGTGGCAGGTGGTCGGTCTGGTGCTGGCGGTGGCGTCGGTGGCGCTTTTCGCGGGTCGGCCGCTGGGCTAGCATTCGGGGAATGGCTGATGCAGAACGCCCCCGCACCGTCCTGGACAAGAACGAGGTACTGAACGGGCTGTTCGCCTCCTGGGACGGGATCGAGGCGGTCCTGGCCGCGCTGCCCGAAGACTCCTGGCAGGCGCCGACGTCGCTGCCCGGCTGGACCGTCCACAGCGTCGTCGCCCACATCGTCGGCACCGAGATGATGCTGTCGGGCACGCCCACCCCGGAGGTCGACATCTCCGGGCGCACCCACGTCCACAACGACATCGGGACGCTCAACGAGCGCTGGGTGGAGCATCTGCGCGACGAGACCCCGGCGGGCATGCTGACCAGATTCCGCGAAATCACCACCCGCCGTAGGGCGGCGCTGTCGTCGATGCCCGTCGAGGAGTGGAACACCGTCACCTTCACCCCGGCCGGCCCGGACAGTTACGGCCGGTTCATGCGGGTGCGGGTGTTCGACTGCTGGATGCACGAACACGACATCCGGGAGGCGGTGGGCCGCCCGGCCGGCGACGACGGACTCGGCGGGCCGGACACCCGACTTGCACTCGACGAGATGGTGTCCAGCATGGGTTTCGTGGTGGCCAAGAAAGGCAAGGCCCCGGACGGCTCCCGGGTGCTGATCAGGCTGACCGGCCCGGTGTCGCGGGAGATCCGGGTGGCCGTCAACGGGCGCGCGGCGCTCGTCGACGATTTCGGCGACGCCGAACCCACCGTCGCGATCACCCTCGACGGCCTGCAGTTCACCCGGTTGGCCGGCGGGCGGCCGCTGCTGGCGGGGCGCCCGCAGTCCGTCGACTATGCCGGTGACACCGGGGCCGGCGCCCGCATCGTGGAGAACCTGGCCTACGTGATCTGACTCCGCCGGCCCTGGTCAGAGCGCAGCGGGAGTAATCGGTGGGGTTTGTCGGTTATGTCCCTTACCATTGGAGATCTGACCGAAGCCATCGGTCGGGGTGCGAGGGGCTGAACGGTTTCGACTTCGCGCATCGAATCAAGGGAAGCGTGCCGGTGCAGGCAAGAGACCACCGTAAGCGTCATTGCAACCAATTAAGCGCCGATTCCAATCAGCGCGACTTCGCCCTCGCTGCCTAAGCGACGGTGAGTCTGTCAGACCGGGAGAGCCCTCGGCCCGGACCCTGGCATCAGCTAGAGGGATCCACCGCTGGAGTCCGGTCGCGGGACTCAGCGGGACAACCAACAGCGACTGGGATCGTCATCCTGACTTGTTCGTGTGAACAGGAGATCCGAGTAGAGGCGTAGCGAACTGCGCACGGAGAAGTCTTGAGGGAATGCCGTAGGACCCGGGTTCGATTCCCGGCAGCTCCAC
>NZ_JBBATF010000201.1:0-3187 GCF_040398885.1 Mycobacterium sp.
GTGTTGCAGCAGATGGTCGATCTGGCACGTCGGCACCAGTTGTTGCTGCTGGCCGACGAGATCTACGACAAGATCCTCTACGACGACACCCGGCATGTCTCGCTGGCCACCCTCGCGCCCGATCTTCTGTGCCTGACCTTCAACGGCCTGTCGAAGGCCTACCGGGTGGCCGGCTACCGTTCGGGCTGGCTGGTCATCACCGGGCCCAGCGACCATGCCACCAGCTTCATCGAGGGGATCAGCCTGCTGGCCAACATGCGGCTGTGCCCGAATGTCCCTGCGCAGCATGCCATTCAGGTGGCCCTGGGCGGCCACCAGAGCATCGACGACCTGGTGCTGCCGGGAGGCCGGTTGCTCGAGCAGCGCGACCTGGCGTGGCAGAAGCTCAACGAGATCCCGGGTGTCTCCTGCGTCAAACCGCAGGGCGCGCTGTATGTCTTCCCGCGGTTGGACCCCGAGGTCCACGACATCGTCGACGACGAGAAACTCGTCCTGGACCTGCTGCTCGAGGAGAAGATCCTGATGACCCAGGGCACCGGGTTCAACTGGCCGGCCCCGGACCACCTGCGGATCGTGACTCTGCCGTGGGCACGCGATCTCGCCAAAGCCATTGAGCGGCTGGGCAACTTCCTGGCCGGCTACCGTCAGTAGCCGGTGACTCACTCACACTCGCATTCACACCACGGCGCAGCACCGCTGAGCCCACTCGCGGCACGGGTCGTGGTCGCGGCCCTCGCCGTCATCGGGTTGGCGATGACCGTCGGCGCGGTACTGCTCTGGCCGTCGAACAACAAGGTCGACATCCCGTTGCCGTTCCAGAACGCCGCGGGTGGATCGGTGACCACCGAGGGCGGCCATGTGGTCTCCAGCGCCCTCGGCGACTGCGGGAGTCCGTCGGCGCGGCAGGTCCTGACCGCACCGCCCGCCGCCGGCATCCCCGGGTCGGGGAGTTGCGTTCGGTCACTGGTCGCAATCGACACCGGCCCCAACAGCGGTGCGAGCACACTGCTGGAGTTCTCCCGTGGACCGGGCCAGCCGAATCTGCTTGCCGGCGAGAAGGTTCGGGTGTTCCGGCAGGTGGACCAGCAGGGCGTCACCAGCTACGGCTTCTACGACTACGAGCGGACCTGGCCGCTGCTGATGCTGGCGGTGCTCTTCGCCGTCGTGATCGTCGCGGTCGCCCGCTGGCGCGGCCTGCGGGCCCTCGTCGGCATCGTCGTCGCCTTCGCGGTCCTTGTGGTCTTCATGCTGCCCGCCCTGCGCGATGGCGCCCCCGCGGTGCCGGTGGCGCTGGTCGCATCGACGGCGATCCTGTTCGCGGTGATCTACCTCGCCCATGGCGTGAGTCTGCGGACCAGCGCCGCACTGCTGGGCACCCTGACCGCCATGTTGTTGGCCGCGTTCCTGTCCTGGGGGGCGATCAAACTCACCCATCTGACCGGTCTGTCCGAAGATCGGAACAACGAGGTGGCCGCCTACCTCGGCAACGTGTCGATCAACGGTCTTCTGCTGGCCGGTTTCATCATCGGTTCGCTGGGTGTGCTCAACGACGTCACGATCTCCCAGTCGTCGACGGTCTTCGAGTTGGCCCATATCGGGCACGGCTCGCGGCGACAGGTGTTCCTTCGGGCCATGCGGGTCGGCAGCGACCACATCGCCAGCACCGTCTACACACTGGTCCTCGCCTACGCGGGCAGTTCGCTTCCGCTGCTGTTGCTGTTCAGCGTGTCCAACCGCTCCCTGAAGGACGTGTTGACCAGCGAGAGCGTGGCCACCGAGATCGCCCGATCGGCCGTCGGCGGTATAGCGCTCGCCCTGTCGGTGCCGCTGACCACCGCGGTCGCCACCGTGCTGGCCACACCGAAGTCCGCCGCTACCGCCGCTCCAGAAGCTCCAGCAGGTAGTCGCCGTAACCCGACTTGAGCAGCGTCTGCGCCCGCTCGGCGAGGGCCGCGTCGTCGATGAAGCCCATCCGCCAGGCGATCTCCTCCGGGCAGGCCACCTTCAGGCCCTGCCGCGCTTCGACCGTGCGGACGAAATTGCCGGCCTCCAGAAGCGAGTCGAAGGTGCCGGTGTCCAGCCAGGCGGTGCCCCGGGGCAATACCTCCACCGAGAGTCGTGCGGAGTCCAGATAGACCCGGTTGACGTCGGTGATCTCCAACTCGCCGCGCGCCGAGGGCCGCAGCGAGCGGGCGATCGCGACCACGTCGTTGTCGTAGAAGTACAAACCCGGGACCGCGTAGTTCGACTTCGGGGTGGCCGGTTTCTCCTCGAGCCCCAATGCCCTTCCATCGGAATCGAATTCGACGACACCGTAGGCCGATGGGTTGGCCACCCAATAGGCGAAGATCGCGGCGCCGTCGATGTTGCGGAACCGGCGCAGGTTGGTTCCGATCCCGGGTCCGTAGAAGATGTTGTCGCCCAGGATCAGCGCCACCGGCCCGGCGCCGATGTGGTCGGCGCCGAGGATGAACGCCTGCGCCAGGCCGTCCGGGCGTTCCTGCACCGAGTAGGTGATGTCGATGCCGAACTGCGCGCCGTCGCCGAGCAGGCGCTGAAAGGCCGGGGTGTCCTGCGGTGTGGCGATGACCAGAATGTCGCGGATGCCGGCCAGCATGAGCGTGGACAGCGGGTAGAAGATCATCGGCTTGTCGTAGACCGGCAGCAACTGCTTGCTGACACCCCGGGTGACCGGATGAAGCCGGGTGCCCGACCCGCCGGCCAGGATGATGCCGCGCATCCGTCTCAGGCCTGCAGGTCTTCGTCGGTCATCCCGGTGGCCGCCAACGCCGCTGTCAGGTCGTCGTGTCGGAAGGCGGCGGTGACATGGTCGTCGACGACCCGGAACGCCGACGCGGCGGTGCGCACCGGCGCGGAACCGTCCCGCGGGGTGATCCGTTCCTCCACCACCACGACACCGTCGCGGTAGTAGATCTCCCCGACCTCGAAGGTGGCGTCGGTGCGCCGGGCCCACTCGCGCAACGCGGCGTGACCCTGTGCGGCCCCGTGCGCATCGCCGATCTCGACGTCGTCACTGGACAACGACTCCAGCGTGCCCGTATCCCCTGTGCTCAACGCGTCATGCCACGCCAAGACGGTGGCGATCTCCGAGGTGCTCATGGTTCGCTCTCTCCTGATTCCTTGCGCAGACAGCCCAAATTACCGGCCCGGCGATGTACCGCCTAGA
>NZ_JBBATF010000201.1:3287-4417 GCF_040398885.1 Mycobacterium sp.
GGTGATCGAACGCGATCCCTTCGGCGCGGCCGACGATGGTCCACTCCCCCGCAGTCCCGAGTCCGGTATCGGTGGCGTGCAGGTGCAGCGATTGGCCATCGGCCAGGGGCGGCTCGCCCCCGGCGGACCGGATCACCACCCGTTCGAGGTATTCGGTGATGCCGTCGGCCGCCCGGTCCGCGTCGATCTGGAACTCCGCGCCCACTGCCAGTGCGGCGTCGGCCCGGTGTACCGCGGTCTCGTGCAACCGGCGCCGGATCCACCACCGGGCCGGGCGTGGTCCGAGGAAGGTCCACACCGGGGTCTGGGGCCCGGTGGCGGCGACCGCGTCCAGAAGTCGGCGGGGCCCGTCGTGCAACCAGGTGGTCAGTTCGTCGGGATCGGCCGGCGGTCTGCCGTCGGGAACCGTGCGCGGGTCGATGGACACCGACGACCGCTCGGCCACGATCTGCGCGCTCCACCGGTCACCGCGACCGACGTGCCGCATCAACTGATTGAGGTTCCAGTCCGGGCAACTGGGGACCGGCGTGGTCAGATCGGCGTCTCGCAGCAGGCCGGCGAAGGCGGCGTTTTCGGCGATCAGCGCTGTGGCGGTGTCCACGAGTCCGAACCTACCGCTTTCAGACCGGTCGCCTTGGAGATCAGCCGCTTGGAGATCAGCCGCCGAAGGGCCACGGCGGCGGCCAGAGGGTGCTGTCGGCGCCCCCGGAGGACGATTCCGAACCGTCGGAGTCCGTCTGCCGACCCGATGAGCCCGACCCGCTGCCGGGGCCGACGGCGGTCGCCGGCGGGGCGACGGCGGTCACCGGCGGGGTGTAGGTCGGGTAACTCGTCGTCGACGGCGGCGAGGCCGGCTGGGCGGTGCGGGGCGCCACCGAGGTCGGATAGGTGGGGGCCGAGCTCGGATAGCTGGGGGCGGGATAGCGCGGTAGCGGTGTGCTGCGCACCGGGGGCTGGAAGATCGGCGGCAGCACCGGCGGGATGACGGGGATGGAGACGACGATCTGCGGGATCTGCGGGATCTGCGGGATCTGCGGGACCGCCGGGATCTGCGGGACCGGCGGGATCCTCGGGACGACGACGGGTGCCGGGACGACGACCGGCGCGGGAGCGGGGGCCGGGGGCGGAGC
>NZ_JBBATF010000202.1:0-4333 GCF_040398885.1 Mycobacterium sp.
AGCACTACCAGGGCGCAGGCCGCAGCAGTCGCGCGCCGAAAGGCCCTCATCGCTCCATTAGGCCATCGCGGCGGCTGTGGCGCCATCACTGCACCCCGACGGACGATCATCATCGTCAAGCTGCTCTCGGACAAGCGTGAGCTCGATCGCGGTGGGCTTCCTGATCGTGCAGGACATCGTCGTCGTGCTGGTGATGATCGCGCTCACCGCCTTCGGCCAGGACACCGGCGACCACCTCGGGGTCGGGGTCGCGCTGGTTCTGCTCAAGGGGGTCGGACTGCTCGCCGGGATCTGGCTGATGACCCGGTTCGTGCTGCCCCGGCTGCTTCCCCTGGTCGCGCGCTCCCAGGAACTGCTCGTGCTCTTCGGGGTGTCCTACGCCGCTTCGGTGGCCGCCCTGAGCGAATGGCTCGGTTTCAGCTCCGAGGTGGGAGCATTCCTGGCGGGGGTCTCGCTGGCCAGCACACCGATTCGCGACGCGCTGGGCGCGCGGCTGGTCAGTCTGCGCGACTTCCTGCTGCTGTTCTTCTTCCTCGACCTCGGCGCGCGACTGGAGTTCACCGACGCCGCCAGACAGATCACCGAGGCTGTGGTCTTCTCGGCATTCGTGCTGATCGGAAACCCGTTGATCGTCATCGCGATCATGGCCGTGATGCGCTACCCGGTGCGGGTGGGCTTCCTGGCAGGTCTTACCGTTGCGCAGATCTCCGAGTTCTCGCTCATCCTGGCGGCCACTGGGGCTGAGCCTGGGACACACCACCAGCGCCACGGTCAGCCTCATCACCGTGGTCGGCCTGATCACCATCGGCTGTTCGACCTACATGATCCTCTACTCCCACCAGCTCTACGGCCGGATGAAGCGGTGGCTCTCGATATTCGAACGACGGGATGTCCGGCCGCGCGAGCCCGACAGCTGGCACGACGACGCCGATGTCATCCTGTTCGGGTTGGGCCGGTTCGGCACCCACCTGGCGCAGCGGCTCACCGGCGCCGGTCACCGCGTACTGGCCGTCGATTTCGACCCCACCGGCGTCAAGATTCACGACATCGACGGACTGTCCACGATGTTCCTGCCGCTGGACCGGGCGCGGTACGTCCTCAGCGCAATCCCGGTACTGCCGGTCAACCTTGCCCTGCTGCACGGCCTGCGTCACCACCAGTTCGCGGGGGACCATCGCCATGACCGCCCACACCCGGCGCGACGCCGACGAGCTCCGCGCCGCGGGAGCCGACGTCGTTCTGGAACCATTCTCGACGGCGGCCGCCGCGACCTCCGGCGAACTTCATCGCCTGCTCACCGGAGAAGACGGCCGGACGGATCCCGGTGCGGGCCTCAACGAGAACAGGGACTGAAGGCCATGTCCAGAAGGCAGCGGCTAGGGACGAAGGGGTGGTTGGGGTGAATACGACGACGGTTGTCGTCCTTGTGGTGGTGTGGTTGTCAGCGGGGGCGTTGTCCGGGGTGTTGATGGCCCGGCGCGGCTACGCCCCGTTGTGGATTCTGCTCGCCATGCCGTTGGGACCGTTGTTCCTGCCGATCGCGCTGGAGCGGATTCGGCGACGTCCCGCCGTCGTCGAGTTCGGGTCGACCGGCGCCCCGCCCCGGCGCACGGACGAGGGCGGCGGGTCCCGGGTCCTGGTGGGGTTGGACGGCTCCGAGCAGTCCGATCGGGCGCTGTCGACGGTCCTGGGGTTGCTCGGACCGCGCTGTGCGCTGCTGGTACTGGCGGAGGTCGTCTCCTACGACGCGACCGAAGGTGTCACCAGCGAGGCGATCGACGCTGCGGCGCAACGGCTTTCGGAGATAGCGGCGGGTTTGACTATCGCTGGTGTGGTGCATACCGAGGTGCTGACCGGTCCGGCGGGCCAGGCGCTGCGCAGCTTCGCCGACCGCCAGGACGTGGATCTGCTCGTCGTCGGCCGGCGCGGTCAGGGGATGTCGTCGAGGCTGCTCGGCAGTGTCTCGGCTGAACTGGTCCAACACTCGCCGGTGCCGGTGTTGGTTATCGGTCCGTCGTCGTAACCGTGGGACCCGGGTCGCGCACCACCATGACCGGACGGTGGCTGCGATGCAGGGTGCCCATCGCGACGCTGCCCAGAATGATCTCCCGCGCGGCCGATCGCCCCCGTGACCCGACGACGATCGCCGCGGCCCCGTGCTCATTGGCCGCTGCGATCACTGCCGTGGCGACTCCGCGGGTTCGTCGGCTCCCGGTCTGGCGTATGTGAGCGTGAGTGACGTCGACGCCCGGCGGCGCGGGTACGTCGGTGTCGTCCTCGACTGACACCGCGACGATCTGACGCTGCCCGAAGAACCGTCCGGCGGTGGCCAGTGCATGCTCGGCGCCGGCAGATCCGTCCCAGCCCACCACGACGGGGCCGGTGCCCAGATCGGCGAATTCGGTCGACAACAGCGGATGCGTCACCACCAGCACCGGCCGCGAGCCGTGGTGGACCACCATGTCCGAGACGCTGCCCAGAACGGCGTCCTTGCCGCCCAGGCCGCGGGATCCGACGATCACCACGTCGGCGTCGGCCTCCTCGGCGGCGCGGATAATTGCGGCTCCTTCCGCGCCGTAGGTCTGTTCGATCAGCGCTACGGCCTCCCACCCGGCCGCCGTGGCCAGCGCGACGCCCATCGCCGCGATGCGCTGAGCCTCGAACCTGCCCTCAACCTCGACGGCTTCGACCAGGTCGTTGACGTTGCCGGTTCGCTCTCGCAACCGGCGGCGGACAGGCGCGCTGGCAAACGGTGGGCCCCACAGGTAGACGATCCGGCCGTGGGCGCCCGGCAGCAGTGCCGCCCCCGCCTCGATGGCCGTCCCCGACGCCGGCGAACCGTCGAATCCCACCAGTACCCGCATATCCGCCGACCCCCTGTCCTGTTGTGTAATTCCTGATTCAACGTTACGTGTTTTCCGGGTGGACCCGGGAATCGGCAGGTCCAGAGGCTGCTACGGCCCGAAGGCGACGATGGCCGATCCGCGCTGCTCGATCACCGTCTGCCCACTCACCGCCGGCAGCACCGGCCCCTCACCGCCCGGGTGGGTCAGCGGGATCGTCCGCTGGTAGACGCCGTCGCTCGGGTTGAACACCGCCAGGCCGTCGGCCACCGGGACCAGCAGCCGGCCGGCCATCATCGTGGCCGGCCCCAGCGGGGCCCGCCGGTCGGCGGCGCCGAGGGTGTAGCGGTAGGCCAGCTTGTTGTCGAACACCATCACCGCGCTGCCGGTCCACCAGGTGATCAGGTCACCGGCGCGGGTCACCGCCGGCAGCGGACCGGTCTGGGTGGGCGGGCCGGGCTCGGCGGGGAGAAGCGTGCTGGAGATCCTGGATCCGGTGTCGTCATAGACCGCGACCGCCGGTTCCGGGCTGGGCAGGTACACCGCGGTGGTGGTGCCCGCCACCGCCAGCACCCGGGCATCCGAGTCGGCGGCCACCCCGGCCAGCGGCAGCTTCTTGATGTCGGGCTCGTCCTCCTCCTTGGCCGGCTTGAGCAGGCTCAGCCGGAGGTCCTTCTGGTCGCGGCAGGCCTCCAGGACGCCGACGGCGGCGTCGCTGGCCGCGGCCGACATCAACGCGCAGCCCGCGCCGAGTTTGGTGTTGACCGGCTTGACCGGAGCGTCGATCTCCCCGTAGGACAACATCCGCACCAGATCCGAGCGCCACAGTTCCAGCCGGGTCGGGCCGGCCGAGAGAACCGCGCCGCCGTCCGAGCTGAGCACCACCACGTCGTCGGCGTAGCTGGTGCGGGTCGGTCCGCGCCGGCCGGTGGCGGCCCTGATGCCGGAGACCTGCCCGCACCCGCGCACATCGGGGTAGACGGCGACGGCCAGGTCGTAGACGTAGGACACCCCGCACAGATCGGTGTCGCGGGCGTAGCTCCAGCGCTGTTCCCCGGTCTGCGGGTCCAGCCCGGCCATGGTGCGGCCGTCACCGGTGATGACGTTGCCGCTCAACAGGATTGGCGTCAGCGTCTTTGTGCTGGCGGCCGTCCACCGCCTGGTAAGCGTGGCCGGGACGGCCCCTGCGGAGGTGGTGGCCGGAGCCGGCTCGACGGCCGGACGGCTGATCGTCGCGCGCTCGGAACTGCGCCACCAGAACACCGTGATGAGCATCGCCACCGCAGCGGCGATCGCCGCCGCGGCGAAGATGTCAGCCCTGGTGCGGCGCTCCGGTCGGATCATCGGTCAGTTCGACGGGGCTCCGGCCCCGGCGGCCTTGCGAGGTCCGCGGCGGCGACGCCGGCGGCGCCCGGTGGCCGAACCCTCGCCGCCGGCGGGGGCCTCCGCGGATTCCGGATGTTTGGGCGCCGCGGCCGTCGCGGCCAGCC
>NZ_JBBATF010000203.1:0-4298 GCF_040398885.1 Mycobacterium sp.
CCGACCAGGTGATCGCCGCCGCCGACGCCAAGATCGGTTACCCGCCGATGCGGGTCTGGGGTGTCCCGGCCGCGGGGTTGTGGGCGCACCGCCTCGGCGACCAACGCGCCAAACGTCTTCTGCTGACCGGGGATTGCATCACCGGAGCCCAGGCCGCCGAGTGGGGACTGGCCATCGAGGCGCCCGCCCCGGAAGACCTCGACGAACGCACCGAACGCCTCGTCGAGCGCATCGCCGCGATGCCGGTCAACCAGCTGATCATGGCCAAGCTCGCCCTCAACACCGCGCTGTACCAGCAGGGCGTGGCGACCAGTCGGATGGTCGGCACGGTGTTCGACGGCATCGCCCGGCACACCCCGGAGGGGCACGCCTTCGTCGCCGACGCCGTCGAGCACGGATTCCGGGATGCCGTCCGGCGTCGCGACGAGCCGTTCGGGGATTACGGCAGACGAACGTCGGGCGCGTGACGTGCCCCGCATGACGGCCCGGTCGGTGGTGCTCTCGGTACTGCTCGGCGCCCACCCGGCCTGGGCCACCGCAGCCGAACTGGTCCGTCTCACGGCCGATTTCGACATCAGGGAGACCACCCTGCGGGTTGCGCTGACCCGGATGGTCAGCGCCGGGGACCTGGTTCGCTCCGACGACGGCTATCGGCTGTCGGACCGGCTGCTGGCCCGTCAGCGCCGGCAGGACGCCGCCCTGCATCCGGTGCTTCGCGACTGGGACGGCGACTGGATCACCGTTGTGGTGACCGCGGTCGGTGCCGACGCCCGAGCCCGGGCTGCTATGCGAACGGCGCTGGCGCACAACCGATTCGCCGAGCTGCGCGAGGGTGTGTGGTTGCGGCCGGACAATCTGGCCGGGACAGTGCCGGCGGAGATCGGCGGCAAGGCGCGGGTCCTGCGTTCCCGCGACGAGGACCCCGTCGACCTCGCCGCGACGTTGTGGGATCTGCCCGGGTGGTCCAAGACCGGTCGTCGATTGCTGCGTGAGATGGACCGTGCCAGGGGTGTCCCGGACCGTTTCACGCTGGCCGCCGCCATGGTCCGCCATCTGCTCACCGACCCGGTGCTCCCGGCCGAACTGCTGCCCGCCGACTGGCCGGCGGACCGACTGCGGGAAGCCTATGCCGACTTCGCCGCGGTACTGGCGGCGCGACGATCCGACGACCTTCTGGAGGCCCGATGAGTGTCGACGTCGCGCGCAACGGACCGGTGACGACGGTCATCCTGGACCGCCCGCACGCCCGCAACGCCGTCGACGGCCCAACCGCCCTGGCCCTCTACGACGCCTTCGAGGAGTTCGACCGCGACGAGTCCGCCTCGGTGGCCGTGCTGTGGGGGGACCACGGAACATTCTGCGCCGGAGCCGATCTCAAGGCCATCGGCACACCCGATTCCAACCCGACCCACCGCAACGGCCCCGGCCCGATGGGTGCCAGCCGGATGACGCTGTCCAAACCGGTGATCGCGGCGGTGAGCGGCTACGCCGTCGCCGGGGGTCTGGAACTCGCCCTGTGGTGCGACCTCCGCGTGGTCGAGGAGGACGCCGTCTTCGGGGTGTTCTGCCGGCGCTGGGGCGTCCCGTTGATCGACGGCGGCACGGTGCGCCTGCCGCGGCTGATCGGGCACGGCCGTGCGATGGACATGATCCTCACCGGCCGCCCGGTCGGGGCGCAGGAGGCGCTGGCAATCGGGCTGGCCAACCGGGTCGTGCCCGTCGGGCAGGCCCGGGCGGCCGCAGAGGACCTGGCCGCCGAGTTGGCCCGGCTGCCGCAGGGCTGCCTGCGTTCCGACCGGCTCTCGGCGCTGCACCAGTGGGGCCGCTCCGAGGCCGAGGCGATGGACTTCGAGTTCGGCAGCCTGTCGCGGGTGGCGGCCGAAACCCTCGCGGGCGCCAAGCGCTTCGCCGACGGCGCCGGCCGGCACGGGGAACCGGCCTGACCTCGGGGTGGCCCTCCCGCCCCTCCCCGCGAGCAGACACAAAGGGTCCCGAATATGCGGAATGTCGGGGGCGTCCACGTCTGCTCGCGGGGAGGGGGCGAGGGAGGGGGCGAGGGAGGGGCGGGGACGTCTACGTCTGCCCGCGGGGAGGGGTGCGGCTGATCCGGTTGCCCGAACCGGAGTCCTCGACGCTCGGATCGCCGGCCTTGTAGGTGATCGAGTTGTTCAGCCCGGCGACCGACAACCGGCCGTCGACGCGCTCAAGGGTGATCGTGTTGTCGGAGCCGCCGACCCGGACCGAGGCGCACGTCCCGGACACCGTCAGGGTGTTGTTGGAGCCGGCCACGTTCAGCGAGCTGCCGCTTCCGCAGTCGATGTCGGCGGTGGTGCCGAACGAGCCGTAATCGACGGCGCCGCCCGCCGGCACCGGCGCCGCCGGCCCGGAGGCCCCCGCGCCGCAGCCGGCCAGCGTCATTGCCGCGGCGAACACGGCGGAAAGGTGCATCCGCATCGCCCAAGAGCGTACGTGCAGCCGTACGCGGGGCACTAGAGTTCTGCGCTGATGGCCACACGCGGGCGCCCCGCGCCCAAGCTCAGTCGCGAGGTGATCGTCAACGCCGCCCTGACCTTCCTGGACCGGGAGGGCTGGGACGCCCTGACCGTCAACGCGCTGGCCACCCAACTCGGCACCAAGGGCCCGTCGCTGTACAACCATGTCGCCAACCTCGACGACCTGCGCCGCTCGGTGCGGATGCGGGTGGTCGACGACATCCTGCAGATGCTGAGCACCGTGGCGGCCGGCCGCACCCGCGACGACGCGGTGATGGCGATGGCCAGCGCCTACCGCAGCTACGCCCACCACCACCCCGGCCGGTACTCCGCCTTCACCCGGATACCACTGGGCGGGGACGACCCGGAGTTCACCTCCGCCTCGCACGCCGCGGCGGCGCCGGTCATCGACGTGCTGGCCTCCTACGGCCTGGACGGCCGGGCCGCCTTCCATGCGGCCCTGGAGTTCTGGGCGGCCCTGCACGGCTTCGTGCTGCTGGAGATGACGGGGGTGATGGAGTCCAGCGCCGTGCGGGTGGACACCGACGCCGTCTTCTCCGACATGGTGCTGAGACTCGCCACCGGCATATCCCACCGCACCAACCCTGACCTGCGGTAAGGTGGCGGGCCGCCGGTTTTGGAGGCCGCTGGTCTAACTGGTATTGTTAGGCATCGTGCCTGGCCGCCAGGTGCGCTCACGCGCGCTCGCCGGGCGAATTCGTATGTTCACGGTGCATCCGGATCGGTTCCGGTGCCCAGAGCGTGCGACACGCCCGGCCGCGGGTTACGCGGCGGGGTCAAAACTGCAGTACACAGACGTGAAATGAGAGAAAGCCGGTAATGCCAACCATTCAGCAGCTGGTCCGCAAGGGTCGCCGCGACAAGATCGCCAAGGTGAAGACCGCGGCCCTCAAGGGCAGCCCGCAGCGCCGCGGTGTGTGCACCCGCGTCTACACCACCACCCCGAAGAAGCCGAACTCGGCGCTTCGCAAGGTCGCGCGCGTCAAGCTGACCAGCCAGGTTGAGGTCACCGCCTACATCCCGGGTGAGGGCCACAACCTGCAGGAGCACTCGATGGTCCTGGTGCGCGGCGGTCGCGTGAAGGACCTGCCCGGTGTGCGCTACAAGATCATCCGCGGGTCGCTGGACACCCAGGGCGTGAAGAACCGCAAGCAGGCCCGCAGCCGCTACGGCGCGAAGAAGGAGAAGAGCTGATGCCGCGCAAGGGGCCCGCTCCCAAGCGTCCTTTGGTCAACGACCCCGTCTACGGGTCCCAGCTGGTGACCCAGCTGGTCAACAAGGTGCTGCTCGACGGCAAGAAGTCGCTGGCCGAGCGCATCGTCTACGGCGCTCTCGAGCAGGCCCGGGACAAGACCGGCACCGACCCCGTCGTCACCCTCAAGCGGGCGATGGACAACGTCAAGCCGGCCCTCGAGGTCCGCAGCCGCCGCGTCGGTGGCGCCACCTACCAGGTGCCCGTCGAGGTCCGTCCGGATCGCTCCACCACCCTGGCGCTGCGCTGGCTGGTCAGCTTCGCCAAGGCCCGCCGGGAGAAGACCATGGTCGAGCGGCTGGCCAACGAGATCCTCGACGCCAGCAACGGCCTGGGCGCCGCGGTCAAGCGCCGCGAGGACACCCACAAGATGGCCGAGGCCAACCGGGCGTTCGCGCACTACCGCTGGTGACACCTGCCCGCCTCGGCGGGCGCAACTAAAGACAGCAATAACACCGAAAGAGTTGGGAAGACTTCTGTGGCACTCGACGTGCTGACCGACCTGAAGAAGGTCCGCAACATCGGCATCATGG
>NZ_JBBATF010000204.1:0-4280 GCF_040398885.1 Mycobacterium sp.
GCCGTCGCGGCCAGCCCGGTGCCGCCCTCGCCGCCGCCGCGGGTCCGGCGGCGCGGCGAGCGATCGCGGGCCGGCCGGTCGGCCTTGGCGTCGGCGGAGCTGATCCGGGTGGCGTCCTTGGAGTCCCGCGGCGCGGGCCGCTTGCGTGCGGCCCCGATCGAGCCGCCC
Organism: Mycobacterium sp.; assembly: GCF_040398885.1. GTDB lineage: Bacteria > Actinomycetota > Actinomycetes > Mycobacteriales > Mycobacteriaceae > Mycobacterium. The sequence continues at coordinate 169 of NZ_JBBATF010000204.1, forward strand.
GCCCCGGCGGGGATACCGAGCTCTTCGAAGAAGTGCGGCGAGGTGGAGTAGGTCTCGGAAGGATCCGGGCACTCCAGTTTCAGCGCCTTGTCGATCATCGACCAGCGCTCCAGTTCATCCCAGTCGACCAGGGTGATCGCGATACCGGTCTTGCCGGCCCGGCCGGTGCGGCCGATGCGGTGCACGTAGGCCTGCTCGTCCTCGGGGATCTGGTAGTTGATGACATGGGTGATGTCGTCGATGTCGATACCGCGGGCGGCGACGTCGGTGGCCACCAGCACGTCGACCTCACCGGTGCGGAACGCCTTGAGCGCCTTCTCGCGGGCGATCTGGCCCAGGTCGCCGTGCACCGCGCCGACCTTGAAGCCGCGCTCGGCGAGTTCGTCGCACACCTTCTGCGCGGTGCGCTTGGTGCGGGTGAAGATCATCGTCGCGCCGCGGCCCTCGGCCTGCAGGATGCGGGCCACCATCTCGATCTTGTCCAGTGCGTGCGCCCGGTAGGCGAACTGCTCGGTGGTGTCGTGGGTGGCCGACCCCTGCACACCCTCGGCGCGGATGTGGGTGGGCTGGTTCATGAAGGTGCGGGCCAGCGTGATGATCGGGTCCGGCATGGTCGCCGAGAACAGCATCGACTGCCGGCTGTCGGGGGTCTGGCGCAGGATCCGCTCGATGTCGGGCAGGAAGCCCAGATCCAGCATCTCGTCGGCCTCGTCGAGCACCAGCACCGACAACCCGCCGAGTTGCAGGTGGCCCTGCTGGGCCAGGTCCAGCAGCCGGCCCGGGGTGCCGACGACGACGTCGGCGCCCTTTTGCAGCGACTCGATCTGCGGCTCGTAGGGCCGGCCGCCGTAGATGGAGACCACGCTCAGCGGGCGGCCCCCGTCGGCCTTGAGGTACTTCGCGGCGTGCTCGAGGTCCTCGTAGACCTGCAGGCAGAGCTCGCGGGTGGGCACCACGATCAGGGCGCGCGGGGCGCCGTTGAGTTCCGGTTCGCCCGGGCCGGTGATGCGGTGCAGCAGTGGCACGCCGAAGGCGAAGGTCTTGCCCATGCCGGTGCGGGCCTGACCGATGAGGTCCTCGCCGGCCAGTGCCAGCGGCAGGGTGAGTTCCTGGATGGCGAAGGCGTGTTCGATGCCCTGTTCGGCCAGGGCGCGGACGATCTCGTCGCGGACGGCGAGCTGGGCGAAACTGATCGGGGCGTGGGTATGCAGATGTGTCATGAGCGGTCTTCCGTTGTCGTTCCTCGTTGCGTTGTCTTCACGCGCGCACGAGTTGACGTCGGAAATGCGGGCCTCGCGCCGAGGAGGCGGGCCCACTGCGTGCACGCACATTTTCCGGCTCCCATGGTACCCGGTCGGCCCGATTTCCAGGATTTTCGGCCTTCCCCGGCGACTACAGTGGCTCCTGTGGAGTTGATGCCGGGCGCCGTGCGGGGGGACTCACCCTCGACGGTCCCGGCCGACCATCCCGGTATCGACGAGCTGTTCGCCCTGCTGGCCTACGGCGAGGTCGCGGCCTTCTACCGGCTGACCGAGGAAGCCCGGATGTCGCCGGATCTGCGCGGCCGGATCAACATGGCCCGGATGGCCGCCGCCGAGATGGGCCACTACGAACTGCTGTGCTCAACCCTGGAGGGACGCGGGGTCGACGTGCTGCCCGCCATGACCCGCTACGCCCCGGCGCTGGAGCAGTATCACCGGCTCACCACCCCCAGCACCTGGCTGGAGGCGCTGGTCAAGACCTACGTCGGGGATGCCATGGCGGCCGACCTGTACCTGGCCATCGCCGGTTCGCTGCCGGCCGAAGTCGCCGACGTGGTGCGCGCGGTGCTGGCCGAGACGGTGCACTCGCAGTTCGTGGTGGCCGAGGTGGTCACCGCGGTCGACAACAGTGGCCGTCAGCGCAGCCGGCTGGCGCTGTGGGCGCGCCGACTGCTGGGGGAGGCCATCACCCAGGCGCAGTACGTGCTCGCTGAACGCGACGAACTGGTGGACCTGGTTCTCGCCGGCGGCGGTCTGGGGCAGGTCAACGACCTCTACGAGCGGTTGCAGCGCACCCACAGCGAACGGATGCAGCACCTGGGTCTGGCCTGACCGGCTACCGGTTGCAGGTGGTGCTGATCCCGTAGTCGGTCTGCGACACCACCGTCGCGCCGCCGGCGTCGGTGATCCAGCAGTTGAGCTGGCTGCCGCGGCTGTTGGCGGTCACATAGTTCACCGGCAGGTTCGGGACGACCGTCATGCTCCAGGGCAGCGTCACGTTCTGCACGGTCCGCAACGCGCCGGTCTCGTCGGCGTAGACCACGGTGACCGGATCGTCGGGCCGCTGATTGCCGGTGACCGTGTAGACGATCTGGCGCAGATCGACTTTCGGCTGCGAGGCCACCATCGGATTGGCCGGCAACCGCACCGGCACCTCCGCGCCCAGTTCGTTGCCCTGCGCCACGGCCGCCGGCGTCTGCGGGCCGACGGTGGCCACCACGGTGCGCGGAGCGCTGCGGGTGCCGGCGGCCTCGCCGGCCTTGATGACGCACATGACGGCCGCGACGGCGGCGATCAGGCCGAGCGCGGCCATCGTGATGCGGGTCAGGTGGATCCGTCGGTCCTCGATCACCCGGCCAGTCTGCGGCGGCCGGCGCCCGTCCCGACACGGCGCACGGGGCAGTTGTCATGCTGTGACCACAGCTTGACCACCTTGTTTGCGTCACCGCCGCGTCACCGCTTTGAAGGCCCCGCGCGGCGTCCACTAGCCTGCTGTGAAACGCGCTTGAGGAAAGGGGCCGGTGTGGAGGTCAAGATCGGTGTCTCGGACAGCCCGCGGGAGCTGGTCTTCAACAGTTCGGAGACCCCCGAGCAGGTCGAGCACCACATCAAGGCGGCGCTGGCCGCCGGTGGCGCCGACGTCCTGAGCCTCACCGACGACAAGGGCCGCCGCTTCCTGGTCCAGACCGGCAAGATCTCCTACGTCGAGATCGGCGCGGCCGACACGCGCCGGGTCGGCTTCGGCGTCGCCTCGTCCTGAGTCAGCCCCGGGTCAGCGGCACGTGCGACAGGCCGCCCCAGGCGAACTGAACCGTGCCCTCGACGGCGTCCTCCTTGGAGATCGGCCGGTCGGCGTCGAGCCAGTACCGCGCGCAGTCCACGCTGATGCCCACCAGGCCCACCGCGATCATCCGGGCCCGGTGCGGGTCCAGGCCGGAATCGCGGCTGATCAGGTCGAACACCGCGTCCGTGCAGGCTTCGGTGGCCACTTTCACCTGAGCGGCGACCTTGGGCTCGCTGCCGTAGTCGTTGTCGAAGATCAGCCGGTAGCCCTGGCTGTCGTGCTCGATGAAGTCGAAGAACGCCTGCACCGCGGCGCGCAGCCGCTGGCGGTTGTCGGTCGTGGTGCGCAAGGCCTGGCGAACCCCGGACACCAGGATGTCGACATGCTGCTGCAGCACCGCCAGATACAGGCTCAGCTTGGAAGAGAAGTGCTGGTAGAGGACCGGTTTGCTGACTCCGGCCCGGTCGGCGATCTCGTCCATGCCGGCGGCGTGGAAGCCGCGGTCGACGAACACCTCGCTGGCTATCACCAGCAACTGGTCCCGGCGCTCGCCGCGGGGCAGCCGACCGCCGCGGGTCCGCTGGCGGGCGGCCGTGTCGGTCGGCTTGGTCACCGGGACGACACTACTATCCGCACCTCGACACGGGCGTGCCCGGAGCCGCCCGCGCGCGCGTTGTGCGATCCTGGGTCGGTGAGCAATGAGTCGGGGCCACGCGGTGGCGGCCGCGTGCCGGTTCTGCTGAGCGAGTGGAACGAGCCGCTGCGGGCGTTGCGCGACCCGATTGCCGGCCCGACGGCGGAGGACTCCGGCCGGCCCGGCGCCGACCCCGAGGTGGGTGCTGACCGGCCCGGGCAGAGCTGGCTGGGCCGGTTCCTGGCCAACTACGGCTGGCGGGCCTATGCGCTGCCGGTGCTGATCGTGCTCACCGGGGTGGTGCTCTACCAGACCATGACCGGCACCGTGGCCCCGGTCGCCGAGGAGCCGGTGAAGGGCCCGCCGACGATCGGTTCGGCCGGCACCAGCATCATCGGCGCCCCGCCGCGCGGGCTGACCGAGTTCGACGCCA
>NZ_JBBATF010000205.1:0-4268 GCF_040398885.1 Mycobacterium sp.
AGAACAGGTTCAGCCCGAGCGTCACCAGGCAGACGTTCCCGGTGCGCTCACCGTTGCCGAACAGACAGCCCTCGATGCGGTCTGCCCCGGCCTGATAGCCCAATTCGGCTGCGGCGACGGCAGTTCCGCGGTCATTGTGTGGGTGCAGGCTCAGGATGATCGCGTCGCGGCGATTCAGATTACGGCTCATCCACTCGATGGAGTCGGCGTAGACGTTGGGGGTGGTCATCTCCACCGTCGCCGGCAGGTTGACGATCAGCGGCCAGTCCGGGGTCGGCTGGATCACGTCGGCGACCGCGTCGCAGACCTCCACCGCGTAAGCCAGTTCGGTGCCGGTGTAGGACTCAGGCGAGTACTCGTACCGCCACCGGGTGCCGGGGTGTCTGGCCTGTTCGGCCAGGCACTTCCGGGCGCCGTCGGTGGCTATCTTCTTGACCTCGTCGCGATCGGCGCGGAACACCACCCGGCGCTGCAGGATCGAAGTGGAGTTGTAGAAGTGCACGATCGCGTTCGGTGCGCCCGCACAGGCCTGGAAGGTGCGCTCGATCAGTTCCGGCCGGCACTGGGTCAGCACCTGGATGGTGACGTCCTCGGGGATGGCGCCCTGCTCGATGATCTCGCGGACGAAGTCGTAGTCGGTCTGGCTGGCCGAGGGGAAGCCGACCTCGATCTCCTTGTAGCCCATCCGCACCAGCAGTTCGAACATCCGCCGCTTGCGGGCCGGGCTCATCGGGTCGATCAGGGCCTGGTTGCCGTCGCGCAGGTCCACCGCGCACCATCCGGGCGCGTGCTCGATGACCGTGTCCGGCCACGTCCGGTCGGGCAGCGAGATCAACTCGACCTCGTTGGCGAACGGCCGGTAGCGGTTCACCGGCATCGAGGTGTTGCGTTGGGCGTTCCAGGCCGGCTGGCCCGGCAGTGGCGGGCCGGCGGGTGTCCTGATGGTGCGGGCCGATACGTAGGCGTCTACCGAGCCAAAGTCTTGGGTGCTCACGATTATCGCTCCGGAAGGTTTCGAAGGGGACTTCAGACCGGCGCATCGCGAGAACCCGCGACGGGAGGCCAGTCTGGATCAGACCCCGCCGCGGCGTCCGAGAAGGAGCACCCGCTGCACGTCCTGTACTGTACTCCCGTTGCCCCACCAGGCACAATCGCGGCCGTGACGTCTCCGCTGCCCGCCCGTCCGCACCGTTCTCCCGCCGACCGGGTGGCGTCGGTGGTGCTGACCCTGCTGGCGTTGCTGGCGGGGCTGGTCTCTCTGTTCTTCTCGCCCTTCTTCGTCATGTCGACCGACGCCTGCGGCCATGCCGACTGCCGTGATTCGCTGGTCACCTGGGCCTATGTGGTCACCTGGGGCGGGCTGGCCCTGGCGGCGGCGGTGGGCGTGGGCGGCATGATCCGCGCGGCCCGGCGCCGGAGCAGGATGTGGGTCTGGCCGGCTTCTGCGCTGGTTCTGGTGGTCGCCACCTTCGCCATCGGGGCCGGGTTGGCAAGCTCGGCGGCTCCCGGCGGCTGAGTCATCCGGCCCAGGGCCGGCCCCAACTGCCGCTGAAGGCCACGTCCTCGAGCGGAAGTCGTTGCCGGGGTTTGGAATCCCTCTCCGAGACCTCGGGGCTCACCCGGGCCTGGTCCGCCAGGGACCCGACGGCGATCACCATCAGCGGCCGGACCCGATCCGGGACGGCGAACGCGGCCCGGGCGCCGTCGACGTCGAATCCGGCCATGGGATGGGTGATCAGGCCGCGCGACACCGCCTCGATGATCAGGTTGGCCTCGGCCGCGCCCGCATCCACGGTGCCGTACAGCGCGGTGTTGTCGTCCTCGCCCTCGTCGGCGCACACCAGGATCAGCGCGGAGGCCGCCTTGGCGTAGGAGTTGCCCCGGCTGAGCAGGCCGGCCAGGGTGTCGAAGGTGTCATCGCCGCGAAGCCCGACGACGAAGCGGACCGGCTGGCGTCCGCCCCAGGTGGCGGCCCATCGGGCGGCCTCCAGCATTGCGGTCACCTGCTCGGTTGTCACCTGCGCGTCGGGGTCGAAGGCACGCGGACTCCAGCGTTGCGCGATAGGCGGATGGATCACGACGCTGGTCTCGGCGAGCCGGTTCGTCGGCTGGTCATGCATCGCAGCGAGATTACCCGCGGATACCGGCTACAACAGCCCCCTTATCCTTAGGGGCAACCCACGACCCCGGGAAGGACGGACAGTGGCGATCGTCGTGCAGAAGTACGGCGGATCATCGGTTGCCGACGCCGAGCGCATCCGCCGGGTCGCCGGGCGCATCGTCGAGACCAAACGCCAGGGCAACGACGTCGTCGTGGTGGTGTCGGCGATGGGGGACACGACCGACGAACTGCTCGACCTGGCCCGCCAGGTCGCCACGTCCCCGCCGCCGCGCGAACTGGACATGCTGCTGACCGCGGGCGAGCGTATCTCCAACGCCCTGGTGGCGATGGCCATCGAGTCCCTCGGTGCGCAGGCCCGCTCCTTCACGGGTTCGCAGGCCGGGGTCATCACCACCGGCACGCACGGCAACGCCAAGATCATCGACGTCACCCCCGGCCGGTTGCGGGCCGCGCTCGACGAGGGCCAGATCGTGCTCGTAGCGGGTTTCCAGGGGGTGAGCCAGGACAGCAAGGACGTCACCACCCTCGGCCGGGGCGGCTCGGACACCACCGCGGTCGCCCTGGCCGCCGCACTGGCCGCCGACGTCTGCGAGATCTACACCGACGTCGACGGAATCTTCACCGCCGACCCGCGGATCGTCCCCAACGCCCGCCGCCTGGACACCGTCACCTTCGAGGAGATGCTCGAGATGGCGGCCTGCGGGGCGAAGGTGCTCATGCTGCGCTGCGTGGAATACGCCCGCCGCTACCACGTACCCATTCACGTCCGGTCGTCATACTCCGACAAACCCGGAACCATCGTCACCGGATCTATCGAGGACACCCCCATGGAAGACGCCATCCTGACCGGAGTTGCCCACGATCGCAGCGAGGCAAAGGTCACCGTCGTCGGGGTCCCCGACGTTCCGGGCTACGCGGCCAAGGTTTTTCGCGCCGTGGCCGACGCCGACGTCAACATCGACATGGTGCTGCAGAACGTCTCCAAGGTGGAGGACGGCAAAACCGACATCACGTTCACCTGCGCGCGCGACTCGGGGCCGAAGGCGGTGGAGAAGCTGACCTCGCTGCAGGGCGACATCGGCTTCACCAGCGTGCTCTACGACGATCACATCGGCAAGGTGTCGCTGATCGGCGCCGGCATGCGCAGCCACCCGGGTGTGACGGCCACGTTCTGCGAGGCGCTGGCACGGGTCGGGATCAACATCGACCTGATCTCCACCTCCGAGATCCGGATCTCGGTGCTGATCAAGGACTCCGAACTGGACAAGGCGGTCGCCGCACTGCATGAGGCCTTCGACCTCGGCGGCGACGAGGAGGCTGTGGTCTACGCCGGGACGGGCCGCTAGATGGTCGGCATCGGTGTTGTCGGCGCCACCGGCCAGGTCGGAGTCGTCATGAGAAAGCTGTTGGAAGACAGAGACTTTCCGGCCACCAGCGTGCGATTCTTCGCATCGTCGCGTTCGCAGGGCCGCAAGCTGGCCTTCCGGGGCCGGGAGATCGAGGTCGAGGACGCCGAGACCGCCGACCCGTCCGGACTGGACATCGCGCTGTTCTCGGCGGGGGCGACGATGTCGCGGGTGCAGGCGCTGCGGTTCGCCGCTGCCGGGGTGACGGTGATCGACAACTCGTCGGCGTGGCGCAAGGACCCGGACGTCCCACTGGTGGTCAGCGAGGTCAATTTCGACCGCGACGTGCGGGGGAAGACCCTGCCCAAGGGCATCATCGCCAATCCGAACTGCACCACCATGGCGGCGATGCCGGTGCTCAAGCCCCTGCACGACGAGGCCGGGCTGGTGCGGTTGATCGTCTCCACCTACCAGGCGGTGTCCGGCAGCGGCCTGGCCGGTGTCGATGAGTTGGCCGGCCAGACCCGCGCGGTGATCGACGGCGCCGAGAAACTGGTGCACGACGGCGGTGCGCTGGACTACCCGGCGCCGAACAAGTACGTCGCCCCCATTGCGTTCAACGTGGTGCCGCTCGCCGGTTCGCTGGTCGACGACGAGTCCGGGGAGACCGACGAGGACCAGAAGCTGCGCCACGAGAGCCGCAAGATCCTCGGCATCCCGGATCTTGCGGTCAGCGGGACCTGCGTGCGGGTGCCGGTGTTCACCGGCCACTCGCTGTCGATCAACGCCGAGTTCGCCCG
>NZ_JBBATF010000206.1:0-4241 GCF_040398885.1 Mycobacterium sp.
TCTGGACGATGTAGGTCCTGCCGTCGGCGATCGCCCACTCGGTGTCCTGCGGGCAGCCGGCGTGCCGTTCGCTGCGGACGGCGATATCGGCGATCTCACGGACCTCGTCGTCGCTCAAGACCCGGGCCTGGGCCTGGGTGTCGTCTAGCTCGACGCGCTGATCCCCGCCGTCGGCCCCGCGGACGATCTTGAAAGACTTGTAACCGGTTCGGCGGGAGAGGATCTCACCGTTGCCCTTGGCCACCACATAGGTGTCGGGCTCGACGGACCCGGAGACCACCACCTCGCCCTGCCCGAACGCGCCCTCGACGACCACCCGGTCGGTGGCGTCGGTGGTGGGGTCGGCGGTGAACGCGACCCCGGAGCGCTCGGAGGGAATCATCAGTTGCACCAACACCGCCATCGCGGGGTCGGCGTGCAGACCGCGACCGGCCCGATAGGCCACCACCCGGGGCCCGAACAGCGATGCCCAGCACCGCTGCACCGCATCGATCAGGTCGGCCTCGCCCCTGATGTTGGTGTAGGTCTCGTTCATCCCGGCGAAGGAGGCGTCGGCGCCGTCCTCCCCGGTGGCCGAGGACCGCACCGCCACAAAGGGATTCGACCCCATCGCCCGGTAGGCGGCCAGGATCCGGTCGCGGACCTCCGGCGCCATCCCGGCCCGCATCACCAACGCCTTCATCCTGGCGCACATCTCGTCGAAGCGTTCCGGGTCACCGGCGTGCAGCATGGCCTCCCGGTGGGCGGCGTTGAGTTCGCCGGCGACACCGGCACTGTTCATCGACGTCAGGTAGCCGTCCCGCAGCACCACGAAGCCCGGCGGGACGGGAAGTCCGGCCGCCACCATCTCGCCCATGTTGGCGCCCTTGCCGCCGGCCTCCTCGGCGTCGGCCATACCCAGGTCGGCGATGTCTTCGACGTACACGGGCGATCCCCTCGAGGAAGTCGGTGGCGTCTCGATCCTCCCCCGCCGGGCCCGTCAGCGCGAGGGTACAAAGCCCCGGGCCTATGGTGGAAAGGGGCGGGGCAGGCTCAGGGGGCGGCGGTATGACCGGGGCGGCGATGGACGCGCAGGTGCTGGGCGAGGTGGTGCGGTTGGCCTGCCGGGCGCCCTCGGTGCACAACAGCCAGCCGTGGCGGCTGGTGGCCGAAGCGGGTCGGCTGAGGTTGTTCCTGGAGCCGCACCGGATCCCGCATGCCACCGACCTGTCCGGCCGGGAGTCCATCATCAGCTGCGGCGCGCTGCTGGACCACATCAGGGTCGCCGCGGCGGCGGCCGGGTGGCGGGCCCATGTCGCCCGCTTCCCCAATCCCAACGACCTCGACCATCTGGCCACCCTCGACTTCCGCCGGACGGAGATGGTCGGCGAAGCCGACCGGGCCCTGGCCGGCGCGATCGCGGCCCGGCGCACCGACCGGCTGCCGTTCGCCGCGCCGCCGGGCTGGGAGATCATCGAACCGCTGTTGCGCGGCACCGTCGACCCGGACAGCGCGACGCTGTACGTGCTGCCCGACCCGGTGCGGCCCGAGCTGGCGCGGGCCTCCCGGCTGACCGAGTCGCTGCGCCGCTACGACAACTCCTACCACGCCGAATTACGTTGGTGGACCGGCCCTTCGGAGACCGTCGACGGCATCCCCCGCAGCGCGCTGGCATCGGCCTCCGAAGGCAACCGGGTCGACGTCGGGCGGGCTTTCCCGTCGGACGCGCACTCCGACCGCCGCCCCGAGGTCGGGTGCGACCGCTCGGTGATCGTCGTGCTGTCCACCGACGGCGACGGCCGCCGGGAGGCACTGCGGTGCGGAGAGACGTTGTCCGGCTTGCTGCTCGAGGCCACCGTGGCCGGCCTGGCCACCTGCACGCTGACCCACCTCGTCGAACTGGAGGCGGGCCGCGGCATCGTCCGGGCGCTGACCGGCGGGCCCGGCGACCCTCAGGTGCTCATCCGGATCGGGCAGGCGCCCGCGCCGGCCGACCAGCCGCCGGCCACGCCGCGGCGGCCGCCGGCGGACGTGCTGACCTTCGCCTAAGGTTGCTCCACCCGGCGTTTGACGCCCAGCAGCATCCCGCGCGTCATCAACGCCATCACCGGCCCGACGGCCTCGGCGCCGATGGCCGCACCGGTCGCCCCGGAGCGGGACCGGGTGCGCACCAGCAACCGGCAGCGGTCCTCCCAGCGGGACATCAGGTGGAACGACCACACCGCGTCGACCGGCAGTTCCGGCGGCTGCATCCGCAGCACGATCGACTGTCCCGCGACCAGCTGCACCACCGGCAGGGCCACCCCGTCCCGCAGGCCCATCCAGCCCCGCGGAATGAGCCGGACGGTGTCCCCGACCGCCAGGTTCTGCCACTCCGGGTGGATCCGGTCGGCGTTGCGGTGCTTGATCCCGGCCAGGTTCTCCAGCTTCTCGTAGCTGTACATCCCGGCGCGGTCGTGGCCCATCTGCACCAGCCACGGCCACACCTCGGCGGCCGGGGCCTCGATCCAGATGCCCTCGGTGGTCTGCACCGCCGGTTCGCCCACCAACTCGTCGCCGGGCAGCGGCGTCTCGCATTCCTCCTTGGTGGTGCCCCAGTTCCGGTAATAGCGCCGGGCGGCCACCAACCCCGCCCCGGCAATCGCACTCCCAGCCATCTTCCACATACCGCCAGTCTTACACCGCTGAGGACTTCGGTCGCTGAGGACTTCGGTCCCTTCCGGCCGGCGGCGAGGAATGGTCCGATGGAGTGAGGCGGGGGCCGGACGCTTGGGGAGGGATCATGACGCGCACCACCGGCATTCACCGACAGCAGCCCCGTCGGGTGTTCCGGGACCGCCACGAGGCCGGTCGGGTTCTGGCCGGCATGCTGGGGGCCTACCGCGACAAACCCGGCGTGGTGGTGCTCGGCCTGGCCCGCGGCGGCCTGCCGGTCGCCTACGAGGTGGCCCGCTCGCTGCGCGCGCCGCTGGATGCGTTCATCGTCCGCAAGCTCGGCGCGCCCGGCCACCCGGAGTTCGCGGTCGGCGCGCTGGCCAGCGGCGGCCGGGTGGTGGTCAACGACGACGTGCTGCGCGGCCTGCGGATCACCCCGGAGCAGTTGCGCGAGGTCGCCGAACGGGAGGCGCGCGAACTGATCCGCCGGGAGGCCGCCTACCGCGGCGACCGTCCCCCGCTGGAGGTCACCGGCAAGACGGTGATCCTGGTCGACGACGGCCTGGCCACCGGGTCGTCGATGATGGCGGCCGTGCAGGCGTTGCGCGACTCCCAGCCCGCCGAGATCGTCGTCGCCGTGCCCGCGGCGCCGGAGTCCACCTGCCGCGAGTTCGCCGGGATCGTCGAGGATGTGGTGTGCGCCTCGATGCCGACGCCGTTCCTCGCGGTGGGCGAGTCGTTCTGGGACTTCACCCAGGTGACCGACGCGGAGGTGCGTGAACTCCTCGCCGCACCCACCACCGGGCCCGCCCCGGCGGTGGCGGGCCCGACACCGGCGGAGCTGATCCGCGACGCCGCGATCGACGCGCCGGGCGGGATGCCGCCCCGGGAGGTTCTGGAGGAACTGATCGGCGACGCCCGCGTGGTGCTGATCGGCGAGAGCTCGCACGGCACCCACGAGTTCTACGACGCCCGGGCCGAGATCACCAAGTGGCTCATCGAGGAGAAGGGCTTCAACGGCGTTGCCGCCGAGGCGGATTGGCCCGACGCCTACCGGGTGAACCGGTACGTCCGTGGGCTGGGTGAGGACGGCACGCCCGAGGAGGCGCTGCGCGGATTCGAACGGTTCCCGGGGTGGATGTGGCGCAACACCGTGGTGCGGGACTTCGTCGGCTGGCTGCGCTGGCACAACGGCCGTTGCGCGGCCGACGGCCGGCGGCAGACCGGTTTCTACGGGCTGGACCTGTACAGCCTGCATCGCTCGATGCAGGAGGTGATCGGCTACCTGGATTCGGTGGACCCGGCGGCGGCCGCCCGCGCCCGGGCGCGCTACGCCTGCTTCGACCACTCCGACGGCAACGACGGGCAGGCCTACGGTTACGCGGCCGCGTTCGGCGCCGGCCCGAGTTGCGAGCGGCAGGCCGTCGAACAACTCGTCGAGATGCAGCGCAACGCCGGCGACTATCTGCGCCGGGACGGCGAACTGGCCTACGACGAGTTGTTCTACGCCAGGCAGAACGCGGTGACGGTGCGCAACGCCGAGGCCTACTACCGGGGCATGTTCGGCGGCCGGGTGACGTCGTGGAACATGCGCGACAAGCACATGG
>NZ_JBBATF010000207.1:0-4110 GCF_040398885.1 Mycobacterium sp.
CCCTGCCCAGCTCGATGTCGATCCCGGGGAAGCTCACCGTCGGCGGTTCGGTCATGTGGAATGAGGCGGCCACACTGCTGAACGTCGGCAGCACCTGCGGGGAGGTGTCGGAAAGGTAGCGAAGCTCACGCGGATCCATCGGGTCCGAGCCCGCCCCCAGCGCCAGGTGGTAGAGCTGCACATCGTTGGCGGACCAGGAGAACTCCACCGGCTCGAGCCGAGCCCCGAGTGCGATGTCGGGGTCAATGGGCACTGCCCGCTCCAGCCAGGTGCAGAGCCGCCAGATACCCGAACGTCATCGCCGGACCGATGGTGCCCCCCGGCCCGGGATAGGTGTGGCCCATCACCGGGGCGCTGACGTTGCCGGCCGCGTACAGGCCCTCGATCACCGAACCGTCGTCACGCAGGGCCCTGCCGTGGACGTCCGTGACGATCCCGCCCTTGGTGCCCAAATCACCCGGCACCAGCTTGGCGGCGTAGTACGGCGGGTGCTTTATCTCGCCCAGGTTGGGGTTCGGCTTGTTGGTGGGGTCGCCGTAGTAGCGGTCGTAGGCGCTCTCCCCGCGGTGGAAATCCTCGTCGACGCCGGAGCGGGCGAAGCCGTTGAACCGTGCCGTGGTGGCGGACAACTCGTCGGCCGGCAGCCCGGTCTCCCGGGCGAGTTCGTCGATGGACTCCGCCATGACGATGACGCCGGACTCCAGCCACTTCTTCGGCATCCGCTGTCCCGGTTGAAGTCCGGCGAAGATGTAGCGGTTCCGGTACCGCTGGTCGAACACCAGCCAGGCCGGCACGTTCTCCGCGGGACCGGATCCCTGCCCGTACTCGCCGCCGTACATGTGGTGGCAGGCCTCGACGTAGGGCATCGACTCGTTCATGAAGCGCTTTCCGGCCATGTTGACGATCATCGACCCGGGCGAATTGCGCTCCGAGAGTGCGAACCACGGCGCCCCCTCCAGCGGAACCGTCGGGCCCCACCAGGCGTCCTCCATGAGATCCATTGCGGCGCCGAGCTTCTCGGCCGCCAGGATACCGTCACCGGTGTTGGCGGCCGCACCGACGGTCCATTCGGTGCCGATCGGCTCGCGCTGGTACTTCCGCCGCATCGACTCGTTGTGCTCGAACCCGCCACTGCCGAGGATGACACCGCGCCGGGCCCGGATCAGTCGCGGCTCGGCCGTCTCCGGCCCCGTCGTGTCGCGCACGTAGACACCGCGCACCACGCCGTCCTCGACATGAAGGTCGGTGAGCGCGGTGTTCAGCAGCACCGGCACTCCGGCGTCGCGCAGACCGATGCGCAGCGGCGCGATCAGCGCGCGACCCATGCCGACGATGTTCTTGCCGCGCATCCCGGCCCACGCGGTGCGGGCGCCGACCTTGATGCTGCGCAGCACGCCGCGGGGATGCCGCTTCATCTGGTTCAGTCGGACGTAGTCCTGCTGCATCACCACGACGTTGAGCGGGACCTTGCCGTAGGCCGGTTCAAGTCCGGCCATGTCCGGGCCGAGTCTCCTGGCGTCGAAGGGTTTCGGTTCGACGGATCGGCCGGCGGGGCGCCCGCCCGGCTGCTCCGGGTAGTAGTCGGAATACCCCGGCACCCAGCACATCTGCAGCGGGGTGTGCTTGAGCACGAAGGACAGCATCTCCGGCCCGCGCTGCAGATAGGTGTCGATCTTCTCGGGGGGGACGATGTCGCCGACGATGGTGTGCAGATAGGTGCGGGCGGCCTCGGCGGAGTCGGTGACGCCGTCGCGCTTGAGGATCTCGTTGTTGGGGATCCACACCCCGCCCCCGGAGCGGGCCGTGGAGCCCCCGTAATGGGCGGCTTTCTCCAGGACCACCGCGGTGAGTCCCTGATGGGCGGCGGTGAGCGCGGCGACCAGTCCGGCCCCGCCGCTCCCGACGACAACGACGTCGAACTCCTGGGCAGTCATACTAGAACACGTTATAGAATTGCCCCGTGCGGGCGCTAGCCGTCCGCGCCGACATCGACGATGGGATCTCTCGGGAATGCTCACCAGCGCCGCCCGTGCCGGGCTCGCCGCCGACCTCGCCGAGGCCGAACGGACCCGAGTGCCGATGATGCCGTTGACGGCTGCCCACCCCGACATCGACGTGGTCGACGCCTACGAGATCCAGTTGACGAACATCCGCCGCCGGATCACCGAAGGCGCCACCGTCGCCGGACACAAGGTCGGCCTCTCATCCAAGGCGATGCAGGAGATGATGGGTGTCGACGAACCCGACTACGGTCACCTGCTCGCCGACATGGAGGTCTTCGAGGACACCCCGGTACCGGCGGCGAACTACCTCTACCCCCGGGTGGAGGTCGAAGTCGGCTTCATCCTGGCCGACGACCTGCCCGGCGCCGGATGCACCGAAGACGACGTGCTGGCCGCGACCGCGGCGTTCGCCCCGGCGATCGAGTTGATCGACTCCCGGATCCGGGACTGGAAGATCGCCCTGTGCGACACCATCGCCGACAACGCCTCCTCGGCGGGGTGGGTTCTAGGCCCGCAACGGGTGTCGCCGAAGGACATCGACATCCAGGGCATCGACGCGGTCCTCACCCGCAACGGCGAGGTGGTGGCCGAAGGCCGCAGCGACGCCGTGCTCGGCAACCCGGTTACCGCGGTGGCCTGGCTGGCGCGCAAGGTCGACGGCTTCGGGGTGCGCCTGCGGGCCGGCGACATCGTGTTGCCCGGGTCGTGCACCCGCGCCATCGACGCCCGTCCGGGCGATGCCTTCGTCGCCGACTTCGCCGGACTCGGTTCGGTCCGGTTGTCCTTTGATTAGGAGCGGGTAGGAGTCTCATGGGCAAGAAATCCGTCGCGATCGTCGGCTCGGGAAACATCAGCACCGACCTGCTCTACAAGCTTCAGCGCTCCGACTGGCTCGAGCCGCGGTGGATGATCGGAATCGACTCCGGCAGCGAGGGTTTGGCGCGGGCACGCAAGCTCGGCCTGGAGACCAGCCACGAAGGCGTCGACTGGCTGCTGGCGCAACCGGAGACCCCCGACATGGTTTTCGAGGCGACCTCCGCCTACGTCCACAAGACGTCCGCCCCGCGCTATGCAGAGGCCGGCATCACCGCCATCGACCTGACGCCGGCCGCGGTAGGCCCCGGAGTGGTGCCGCCGGCCAACCTCGGCGACCACCTCGACGCCCCGAACGTCAACATGGTCACCTGCGGTGGCCAGGCCACCATCCCAATCGTGTACGCGGTGTCCCGCGCCGTCGCCGTGCCCTACGCCGAGATCGTCGCGTCGGTGGCCTCGGTGTCAGCCGGTCCGGGGACCCGGGCGAACATCGACGAATTCACCAAGACCACCGGCAAGGGGGTCGAGACCATCGGCGGGGCCGGCCGGGGCAAGGCCATCATCATCCTCAACCCCGCCGACCCGCCGATGATCATGCGCGACACCATCTTCTGCGAGATTCCCCCCGATACGGATCAAGCCGCCGTCATTCAATCCATCCATGACGTGGTGGCCGAGGTGCAGACCTACGTGCCCGGCTACCGACTGCTCAACGAACCGCAGTTCGACGAACCGTCGGTGGTCAACGGCGGACGGCACCTGGTGACCACGTTCATCGAAGTCGAGGGCGCCGGCGACTACTTGCCGCCGTACGCGGGAAACCTGGACATCATGACCGCGGCGGCGACGAAGGTCGGCGAGGAGATCGCCAAACAGTCCGCGGCCCTCGGAGGCGCGCGATGAGTGACCACATCTGGGACATCCGGATCACCGACACCTCACTGCGCGACGGCTCGCACCACAAGCGCCACCAGTTCACCAAAGACGAAGTGCACGCCATCGTGGCGGCTCTGGACACCGCCGGTGTGCCGGTGATCGAGGTCACCCACGGCGACGGCCTCGGCGGCTCCAGCTTCAACTACGGATTCTCGAAAACCCCCGAGCAGGAACTCATCAAGCTCGCGGCCGAGACCGCCAAGGACGCCAAGATCGCCTTCCTGATGCTGCCCGGCGTCGGCACCAAGGACGACATCCGTGAGGCACAGGACAACGGCGGCTCGATCTGCCGCATCGCCACCCACTGCACCGAGGCCGACGTGTCCACCCAGCATTTCGGCCTGGCCCGCGAACT
>NZ_JBBATF010000208.1:0-4105 GCF_040398885.1 Mycobacterium sp.
CGGGGAAGGCCAGCACGTTGTTGATCTGGTTCGGGAAGTCGCTGCGCCCGGTGGCGACGATCGCTGCGTGCCGCTTGGCGACCTCGGGGTGGATCTCCGGGTCGGGGTTCGAGCAGGCGAACACGATGCCGTTGGGCGCCATCTTCGCGATGATCTCCTCGGGCACCTTGCCTGCCGACACACCGAGGAACACGTCGGCCCCCTCGAGCGCTTCGGCCACACCGCCGGTCCGGCCGGCCGGATTGGTCCGGGAAGCCAGTTCCGCCTTCACCGCGTTGAGGTCGTCGCGACCGGCGTGCACGATGCCCTTCGAGTCGACCAGGGTGATGTCCTTGAGCCCCGCCTGCAGGAGGATGTTGGCGCACGCGACACCGGCCGCGCCCGCGCCGGTGATGACCATCTTCAGGGAGCTGATCTTCCGGTCCAGAACCGCCGACGCGCCCATCAGGGCGGCGAGCACCACGATCGCCGTGCCGTGCTGGTCGTCGTGCATGACCGGGCAGTCCAGCGCCTCGATCACCCGGCGCTCGATTTCGAAGCAGCGGGGCGCGGAGATGTCCTCGAGGTTGACCGCCCCGAACGTGGGCCGCAGCCGGATCAGCGTCTCGACGATCTCGTCCGGATCCTTGGTGGCCAGCACGATGGGGATCGAGTCCAGGCCGGCGAAGGTCTTGAACAGCGCGGACTTGCCCTCCATCACCGGAAGCGACGCCGACGGGCCGATATCGCCGAGGCCCAGCACCGCGCTGCCGTCGCTGACCACCGCCACCAGCCGATGGGCCCAGGTGTAGCGGGACGCCAGGGTGTTGTCGGCGGCGATGGCCCGGCTGACCTGCGCCACCCCGGGGGTGTAGGCGATCGACAGCGCGCGCTGCGTGTCCAGAGGCGACTTCAACTCGACGGACAGCTTGCCGCCATGGTGGGCGGCGAAGATCTCCTCGTCGTCGATGAGGAGATTGGAGGCAGGCACCGTTTCAGACACGGCGCAAGGGTACTCGACCGGCACCCGGCGGTTGTCGGTGCGACGGGGCGGGGCTGGCGCGTAGCATATGGCCGTGCCGGAGGAGGTGGGACCATCGCATCGTTCACACCGCGCCCGGTGATCTTGCCGCTTCAGGTCCTGAGCCCCGGCGCCGACGTCGACCGCGCGAGTCCGGTCCCGGTTTCGCGAGCCGTCGTCGACTGCGCCGTCTACGTCGACGGGAGCCGGCTCGCCGGCGCGTTCACCCCCGCGGCGGCTTTGACCAGGGCGCGGGAACTCGCCGCCGGCGGCCGGCAGGCGTTCGTCTGGATCGGCCTGCACGAACCTGACCAACACCAGATGCAGGCGGTGGCCGATCTGTTCGGGCTGGACCCGCTGGCGGTCGAGGACGCGGTGCACGCCCACCAGCGGCCCAAGGCCGAGCGCTACGACGACACCCTTTTCATGATGCTCAAGACGGTGATCTACATTCCGCACGAGACCGTGGCGCTGGCCCGGGAGATCGTCGAGACCGGGGAGATCATGGTTTTCGCCGGCTCGGACTTCGTCGTCACGGTGCGCCACGGCGACCATACCGGATTGGCCGATGTGCGCCACGCCCTCGAGGCCCAGCCCGACCAGTTGCGGCTGGGCCCGCCCGCGGTCATGCACGCCGTCGCCGACCACGTGGTCGACAGTTACAGCCGGGTGACCGCTGCGATGGAGGCCGACGTCGACGCCGTCGAGGAGTCGACCTTCTCGCCGACGACGAAGACCGACATCGAACCGATCTACCTCCTCAAGCGTGAGGTGGTGGAACTGCGCCGCGCGGTGTCCCCGCTGACCGACGACCTGGAGTGGTTGATCAAGGACAACGCCGATCTCCTGACGAAGGAGGTTCGTCGTCAGCTGGGGGATGTGCTCGATAACCAGATCCTCGCCGCCGAGGAGATCGCCGAATACGACGAGATGCTGTCCTCGTTGGTCCATGCCGCCCTGGGAAAGGTCGGCATGCAACAGAACCAGGACATGCGCAAGATCTCGGCGTGGGCCGCGATGGCCGCGGTCCCGACCGCGATCGCCGGGATCTACGGGATGAACTTCGAGCACATGCCCGAACTAGCCTGGAAGTGGGGCTATCCCGCGGTTCTGTCGCTGATGGTGGTCGTCTGCGGGCTCCTCTACCGGACCTTCCGCCGCAACCACTGGCTGTGATCACGGGCGGCCCGCCGAGGACGCCGGCCGCAGCGGATCCAGCACGTCCACACCGTCGTCGGCCCAGGCCTGCCGCATCGCCTGGGCGCCCTTGAGCCGGACCCAGGCACCCTCGGTCTGGGTGATCGGCACCGCGGTGAGGAACCGCACCGGGTCGCGCGGGGCCTGCAGCGCCAGATCGGGAATCTCCGAAACCCCCAGCAGCACGGCGGTGAACGGCGCGCCGGTCCACAGCGGACCGGACAGGTCGACCAGCGCGTCGGGGGTCAGCACCACGCCTTCCACCGCCGGGGTGGCCGCCAGCACCGCCACGCTGCGGGCCAGTCCGGTGGTGGGCGTGCCCGCCCGCAGGCTTATGACCACCTCGGCGCGGGGGCCGCGCAGCGGATCGGCCACCTGCGCGGCCGGATCGGTCATCGGGTAGCGCGAACAGCCCAGCGAGACATGGTGATACACCCCGTCGGAGTCGGGTCCGAAGCGCAGCACATCAAGACGTTCCACACCCAGGAAGGTCACGCTGGCGACGTCGGGATCGGAATCGACATCCAGCGCGGCGAAGTGGGCACGCAGGTACGCGCTGACCGTCGCCGGCGGATCGCTCATCCGGACGGCGCGGTGAGGTTCACCCCGGTGCCGGCGTCGAACAGTTGCAGCCTGGTCGTGTCCAGGGCCAGTTCCACCGTCTGCCCGGTTGCCGCCGCCGAATCAGCGGAAACCCTTGCCACATAGCTGTTTCCGCCGACCCCGGATTCGGCGGACAGATCCGAGAGGTGATCCGAGCGTGCCGTCGACCCGCCGGTGGAGAAGTAGACGTACTTGTCCGAGCCGAGCGACTCGACGAGATCGGCGGTCACCCCGAAGGTCAGCGACCGCGCCCGCTCATGCGGTTCGAGAAGGCCGGCGTCCTCGAAGTGTTCCGGTCGCGCTCCGACGATCACGTCGGCCGGCAGCCCGTGACCGCCGTGCAGGGCGATCCGGCCGAACGGCAGGCGTAAGCCGCTCTCGGTCGGGGTGGCGGCGAAGAAGTTCATCGCCGGCGATCCGATGAACCCGGCGACGAACAGGTTCGCCGGTGAGTTGTACAACTCGTCGGGGGTGCCGATCTGCTGGGCCTCGCCCGCCCGCAACACCACGACGCGGTCGCCGAGGGTCATCGCCTCGGTCTGGTCGTGGGTGACGTAGACGGTGGTGCTGCCCAACCGGTTCTGCAGCCGGGCGATCTCGGCGCGCATCTGCACCCGCAGCTTGGCGTCGAGGTTGGAGAGCGGTTCGTCCATCAGGAACGCCTTGGGGTTGCGCACGATGGCCCGGCCCATCGCGACCCGCTGGCGCTGGCCGCCGGAGAGCTGGGAGGGCTTGCGATCCAGGAACTCGGTGAGGTCGAGGATGCGGGCGGTCTCGGCGACCTTGGCGTCGATGTCGGACTTGCCCATCTTGGCCAGGGTCAGCGGGAAGGCGATGTTCTGGCGCACCGTCATGTGCGGGTAGAGCGCGTAGGACTGGAACACCATCGCGATGTCCCGGTCCCGCGGCGCCTTCTCGTTGACCCGTTGGCCGCCGATGCGCAACTCCCCGGAGGTGATGTCCTCCAGGCCGGCGATCATGTTCAGCGTCGTCGACTTCCCGCACCCGGACGGACCGACCAGGATGACGAACTCGCCGTCGGCGATCGTCAGCGACAGGTCCTTGACCGGGGTGGCCCCGTCGGGGTAGCGCTTGGTGACCCGGTCCAACACGATCTCTGCCATAACCGCACTACCCCTTCACCGCGCCGGAGGTCAGCCCGGCGACAATCCGACGTTGGAAGATCAGGACGAAGACGATGATCGGGATGGTGATCACCATCGCGCCGGCCGCTATCGAACCGGTCGGCTCCTCGAATTGCGAACTGCCGGTGAAGTTCGCGATCGCCACCGGCGCGGTGATCGC
>NZ_JBBATF010000209.1:0-4042 GCF_040398885.1 Mycobacterium sp.
ACCCGCATCGGCGGGTAACCGATCTTGGCGTCGGCGGCGGCGATCACCTGGTCGGCGTGCAGGGCGATGTCGGTGCCGCCGGCGACGCAGTAGCCGTGGATCTTGACCACCGTCGGCTTGTCGGCGTGCATCAGGCTGGAGAAGCCGCGGACGAAGCGGCTCATCATCTGGTAGTCGATCGTCGGGTCCCACGGCCGGTCGGGCAGATGGTTGGTGGCCTGGGTCTGCCCGTCGAGCACGGTGCCGGCGCGGTCCTCTCCCCCGGCCGACGATGTCCCGTCGGCATAGGCGGACAGGTCGAATCCCCCGCAGAAGCCCTCGCCCCGCCCGGACACCAGGATCACGTGCACCGCGGGGTCCAGGTCGGCGCGTTCGACGCAGGCCGCCAGTTCCACCGGGGTGGCGGCGACGATCGCGTTGCCCTTCTCGGGGCGGTTGAAGGTGATCCGGGCGACCCGGCCGGTGACCTCGTAGGTCATCGTCGTCAGTTCCATGCGGCCGCCCCACCCCGCGACTGTGCGGTGTCATCCGCAACACGCCGCGAGCGACGGATCAGACCGCACACTCGAGCAGTGCCCGTCACCCCTTGACCAACGCGCGCTCGATGATCGGGCCGAGGTCCAGCCCGGTCGGCAGGGTGCCGAACGCCCCGCCCCAGTCGCCGGCCATCCGGCTGGCCAGGAACGCGTCGGCGACCGCGGGATGCCCGTGGCGCACCAGCAGCGATCCCTGCAGCGCCAGGCTGATGTCCTCGGCCACCTTGCGGGCGCGGTACTCGATGGTGGCCGGGTCGCCCAGGCCGGCCCGCAACCCGGTGACGTGGGCGTCCAGCCGAGCGTCCTGACCGCCGGTCCTGGCGAGTTCGTCGAAGAGCACCTCGACGCATTCCGGGCGGGTCGCCATGGCGCGCAGGGTATCCAGGGCGCTGACGTTGCCGGAGCCCTCCCAGATCCCCATCAGCGGCGCCTCCCGGTACAGCCGCGGCATGCCGGACTCCTCGGCGTACCCGTTGCCGCCCAGGCATTCCATCGCCTCGGCGGCGTGCGGGGTGGCGCGCTTGCACACCCAGTACTTGGAGGCGGCCAGGCCGATACGGCGCAACAGGGTCTCGCGTTCATCGCCGCGGATCGCGGCGTCGGTGGCACCGGCCATCCGCATCGCGACGATGGTCGCGGCTTCGGCCTCCACGGCCAGGTCGGCGATGACGTTGCGCATCAGCGGCTGGTCGATCAGATACGCGCCGAACGCTTTTCGGTGCTGGGTGTGGTGAATCGCCCGGGTCAGACCCTGCCGCATGCTGGTGGCGCTGCCCAGCGTGCAGTCCAACCGGGTGAGGTTGACCATCTCGATGATGGTCGCCACCCCGCGGCCCTCCTCGCCCACCAGCCACGCCGTCGCACCGTCGTACTCGATCTCGCTGGAGGCGTTGGCGTGGTTGCCGAGTTTGTCCTTCAGTCGCTGGATGAGCATCCGGTTGCGGGAGCCGTCGGGCAGCACCCGGGGCAGCATGAAGCAACTCAGCCCGTCGGGCGCCTGGGCGAGCACCAGGAAGATGTCGCCCATCGCCGCGGAGGTGAACCACTTGTGGCCGGTGAGGGTGTAGCTGCCGTCGCCGTTGGGCACCGCCCGCGTGGTCCCGGCCCGCACGTCGGAGCCGCCCTGCTTCTCGGTCATCGACATGCCGGCGGTGATCCCGGTCTTGGTGGCGGGAACCTTCAGTTCGGGGTCGTACTCGCGGCTGGCCAGCAGCGGCTCGTAGACGGCGGCCAGTTCCGGGTTGTGCCGCAACGCCGGCACGACGGCGTAGGTCATCGAGATCGGGCAGACGTGTCCGGGCTCGGGCGTCCAGACGCCCATCTTGGCGGCGCGGACGACGTGGGCGCCGGGCCGGTCGTCGGCCCACGGTGCGCCGTGCAGGCCGTGGCCGACGGCCACCCGCATCAGTTCGTGGTAGGCCGGGTCGTACTCGATCTCGTCGACCCGGTGGCCGTAGCGGTCGTGGGTGTGCAGGATCGGCAGGTTGCGATCGGCGAGATCGCCCCAGCGCTGGGCGGTCGCACTGCCCGCGATGGCGCCCAGTTCGGTGACCTCGTCGACGCCCCATCCGCCGCCCTCGCGGACGAGGGCCTCCATGAGCACCGGTGAGGTGGCGGGGTTGTGGTCGACCAGCGGGGGAACCTGATTGGTGACGATGTGGGTGTCCGGCATGGATTCAGTGTTACATTATTTCAACAGCCGCACAAGATTCGTAATACCGTCCGGCTACAGCGGCCCGGCGGGAAGCAGGTAGAGCAGGATCGCCGCGACGAAGGCCACCACGAATGCGACGCTGATCCACAGCGTGAATCGGCGCTCGAAGTTCATCGCCACATCCTCACCGTCGTGCCGCAGTTTCCAGGCGCCGACGACGGCACTGGCCAGCATCGAGGTGATCGCGGCGTAGGCCAGGACGTAGATCAGATCGATCATCGGCAGGTATCCGACCTCGGGCAGAGCCGAGGACACCCCGAACTGCATCGCCACCAGAGCGATCAGGGCGGTGATCGGCACGTTGACCTTGGAGTCGACGTAGGAGGCGGGGATGATCACGCCGAGAGCCGCGGCGACGAGCACGATCAGCAACGGCAGGATGGTCTTGAAGATGCCCGACGTCGCCGGCGAGGTCACCGGAATCTCCACCATCACCCGGGTGTAGGTGCGGTCACCGTCGACCCTCTCGACGTCACCGAAAGACGTCGGATAGGTGTGGGTGTCGAAGCTGATGCGGGGCGCCTCGAAGTTGTAACCGGCGAGCGTGATCTCGGGGTTGACGGTGATCGGGTCCTCGTCGGGCACGTAAACGACCTGATTGACGTTCTCGACGCCGTCCTCGATCACGATGCGCAACGTCTGCTTCTGAAAGGGATAGTCCGCCACCGACAGCGCCGTATTGAACTGGCCCTGGTATCGCCCCAGCCAGACCAGCGAGCCGTCGGGCTGCTTGCGGGGTTCCTCGTAGAGTTCGGTCTTGGTCAGCGCCCAGCTCTCGAACAGGTTCATGATCTCGATGCCGGCCGGCGCGTCGAGGTCCGGGTCGGTCCAACGAAGCCAGACGTAGAAATCAGCGGAGAAGCTGTTGGTCGCCAGATCGACGTGCTGAACGTTCTGGATGTAGACCCCGACGGTCACCTTCTCGGGCCCGGCGGCCGGGGGCGGCGACGGGCTGGCCGAGGCGATGCCCCGGGTTGCGGATCCGGCCTGCAAACCGGCCACGAGCATGCCGAAAACCATTGCGGCAGTGATGATTCGCGCTAGAGCCCTGGCGGCCGATCTCACGCTGACCTCGACTTCTCCGGACCTAGACGTGCTCGCGCAGGAACGCGATGTCGCTGCGGCGGCCCTCGTCGGCGGTCTCGATGATCACCGGTGCGCCGGCCGCCTTGACCACCGCGACCAGCAGTTGCGGGTCGATCTGCCCGGCGCCGAAGTTGGCGTGCCGGTCCGCGCCGGACCCGGCGGCGTCGCGGGAGTCGTTGCAGTGCACCAGGTCGATCCGCCCGGTGATCGCGATGATGCGGTCGACGGCGTCGATCAACTCCTCGCCGGCCGCCCAGGCGTGGCAGGTGTCCAGGCAGAAGCCGATGCCCATGTCACCGATGCGGTCCCACAGCCGCGCGATGGTGTCGAAGTGCCGGGCCATCGCGTGGTTGCCGCCGGCGGTGTTCTCCAGGTAGACCGGGACATCTGTCCTGAGCGCCTTGAGCGCCTTCTCCCAGCGCTCGAAGCCGGCTTCGACGTCCTTGTCGTCGGCGTGGCCGCCGTGGACGATCACCGCCGTCGCGTTGATCTCGGCGGCCCCGTCGCAGGTGTCCTGCAGGATCTTGCGGCTCGGGATCCGGATCTTGTTGTTGGCCGAGGCGACGTTGATCAGATAGGGGGCGTGCACGTAGACCGGGATCGGCGAGCGGCGCAGCAGGTCGGCGTCCTCCCGGGGCGGCGGCTTCTTCCAGCCCTGGGGGTCGCCGAGGAAGAACTGCACCGCGTCGGCCTCGTCCTCCAGCGC